>NZ_BAAIFY010000030.1:0-51822 GCF_054653575.1 Nocardioides pyridinolyticus
ACAACGTCTCCACCCACGCCCGCGGCGGGGCCTTCGACACCGGCGGGGCGGCCATGTCGGCGGTGATGCGGGGCATCGGCGCGGTGTGCTGGCCGGCGTGGCGGTGCCAGTCGCTCTCGGACTCGATCAGCGCGCCGAGGTCGGCGCGAGCCAGGAAGACGCCGTGGCCGTCCGGACACTGGCTGAACTCGCCGTCACCCAGCGAGGCGCTCAGCGCCCGCGTGACCATCTCGGTGCCGCAACGAGGACAGGTCAAACTCTCCATGCGTAGACGCTACCGCCCCACCGCTCCCTGGCCGTGGAGCCCGGGCCGTGGATACTGCACCCCGTGGCCAGCTCGCGCACCGGGTTCCCCTACCTCGACGACCCGGGACCGGTGATCGCGTTCGCCCACCGCGGGGGCGCCTACCACCCCGAGGTCGAGGGGCTCGAGAACACGCTGGCGGCGTTCCGGCACGCCGTGTCCCTCGGCTACCGCCACCTCGAGACCGACGTCCACGTCACCCGCGACGGCGTCCTGCTGGCCTTCCACGACAGCGTGCTCGACCGGGTCACCGACCGCCGCGGCGAGATCGCCGCGCTCAGCCTCGCCGAGGTCCGCGAGGCGCTGGTGGCGGGCCGCGAGACGGTGCCGACGCTGGCGGAGCTGTTCGACGCCTTCCCGGACGCCCGGTTCAACATCGACCTCAAGTCCGAGAGCGCGGTCGCCGCGCTGGCCGACTTCATCGCCGACCGCAACGCCTGGGACCGGGTGCTCGTCGGCTCCTTCTCCCCCCGACGTACGGCGAGGTTCCGCGCGCTCACCGGAGGGCGGGTGCCGACCTGCGCCACGCCGGCCGAGATCGCGGCGTACCGGCTGCTCCCCCGGCGCCTCGCCGACCTGGTCACCCGACGCCGGTTCCAGGTGTTCCAGGTGCCGCTCACGCGGAGGTCGATTACGGTCGTCACGCCGGGCTTCGTGCGCCGCGCGCACGCGGCCGGCCGCCAGGTGCACGTCTGGACGATCGACGACGATGCGGAGATGAACGCGCTACTGGACCGGGGCGTCGACGGCATCTTCACCGACCGGACCGACATACTCAGGGACGTGCTGATCGCGCGCGGCGAGTGGCGAGGACCCCGATGACGAGCACCCGGCCCGACCAGAGGGCCGAGCAGAAGGCCTGGTACTGGTACGACTGGGCCAACAGCGCCTTCGTCACCACGACCGCGGCGGTGCTCTTCGCGCCGTACCTCACCTCGGTCGCCGAGAGGGCCGCGTGCGGTCCGGAGGAGGGCGAGGTCGGCACCTGCACGACCGACCTGCACGTCCTCGGGCTCGACGTGTCGGCCGGGTCGCTGGTCTTCTACATCGTCACGGTCTCGACGATCCTCTCGGCCGTCGTCCTCCCAATCGTCGGCGCGGTCGCCGACCGCAGCGCCCACAAGCCTCGGCTGCTCGGCGGGTTCGCCTGGACCGGCAGCGCCTTCGCCGCCGCGATGTTCTTCGTCGCGGGCACGAGCTGGCAGCTCGGCGCGGTCCTGCTGCTGCTCGCCACCCTCTGCCTCGGCGCCAGCCTGGTCGTCTACGACTCGCTGCTGGTCGACGTCGCCGACCCCGACGACCGCGACCGGGTCTCCTCGCGCGGCTGGGCTCTGGGCTACCTCGGCGGCGGCCTCCTGCTGGCCGCGAACTTCGTGCTGCTCACGGTGATGAGCGACGACACCGAGATGGCGGTCCGGATCAGCCTGCTCTCGGCCGGCCTGTGGTGGGCGGTGTTCACGATCATCCCGGTGCGCGGCATCCGGTCCCGCCCGCCGGTGAACCCGGCCGCCGAGCGCGGCGGGCTGGTGGCGGCGAGCTTCGGCCAGCTCTGGCACACGCTCAAGGACCTGCGGCGCTACCCCGTCACGCTGACCTTCCTGCTGGCGTACCTGTTCTACAACGACGGCATCCAGACCGTGATCTACGCCGCGTCGGTGTACGGCGAGAAGCAGCTCGGCTTCGAGAAGAGCGACGTGCTGCTCGCCTTCCTCGTGGTCCAGTTCGTGGGCATCGGCGGCGCCCTGCTCTTCGGTCGCGTGGCGAAGGGTCGCGGGGCGTACCGCGTGATCCTCGTCGGCCTGTTCATCTGGCTGGTCGTGGTCGTCGCCGGCTGGTTGACGCCCGAGAAGAACCTCCCGCTGTTCCTGGCCCTCGCCGTGGCGATCGGCGTCGTCCTGGGCGGCACCCAGGCGCTCTCCCGGTCGTTCTACAGCCAGCTCATCCCCCGGGGCCGGGAGGCGGAGTACTTCTCGCTCTACCAGGCGTGCGAGCGCGGCACGAGCTGGATCGGCACCCTGGTCTTCGGCCTCGTGCACCAGCTGACCGACTCCTACCGGCCCGCGCTGCTGGCGCTGGTCGTCCTCTTCGTGATCGGCATCGGGTTCCTGCTCCGGGTCGACCCGCGGCGCGGGATCGAGGAGGCGGGCAACCCGCTCCCCCGCGTCGTCTGAGCGCACGCCGAGGTGACCGAGCTGCCTGCGGTGCCGCCGCGGCGGTCCGGGGCCTGGGTGGGCGCGGGTGAGGCGGGCTGCTCCGTTCGCCGCCGATTCATCACGGTAGGTGGGTGAGCCCCCGCTCCCCGTGCTCGGTACGCCACGGGAAGTGCCGACCCACCTGCCTACCGTGATGATTCGCCACGAGGCGCCGCCGGCCCGAACAAGCAGCGACCCGGCAGACGGGACACCTGAGAACCTCCTGTGAACGAGGTCCGGGGCGCCGATTCCCGGAATCTTGCCCCGGCCCGTACCGTTGAACGGGTTGAGACGTGCACCGCCTGGGTACAACCCGGGCACGGAAGAGGCGTCACGAGCGCCGGCAGCACACGTCTCGGACACGCACGGGGGATCCAAGGAAATTCGGGAGGTGGCTCCATGGCAGAGCGCACGCTACGGGGAGCGCGGCTCGGCGGCCAGAGCTTCGAGGACGAGCGCGGCATCGAGTTCGCGGCTCGCCAGCAGGTCGGCTACCGGTGCCCGCAGGGGCACGAGTTCGAGATCACGATGTCGGTCGAGGCCGACGTCCCGGCGGTCTGGGAGTGCCCGCGCTGCGGCGCGGAGGCCCTCAGTGTCGCCGGCATCCAGCCCGAGGTGAAGGCCGAGAAGCCGGCCCGCACCCACTGGGACATGCTGCTCGAGCGTCGGTCCGAGAAGGAGCTCGAGGACATCCTCAAGGAGCGGCTCCAACTGCTCCGCGACGGGGAGATCGGCCCCGCGCACCTGCACCGCGCGAACCAGAAGAAGACCAAGAAGGTCTCCTGACGCGGCTGAGCCCCGCTCAGTCGTCGTCGACGACTTCGCCCCGGACGACCGGGCCCTCGGGTCCACGTCCGGGGCGAGTCACGTCCGGGACGATCCGGCGAGCCAGCATGCCGGACAGCAGGCCCCGGAACATCGGGCGCGTGAACGGCAGGATCAGCAGGATCCCCAGCGCGTCGGTCACGAAGCCCGGCGCCAGCATCAGCGCCCCGCCCAGCAGGATGAGCGCCCCGTCGGCCAGCTCCGTCGCCGGTATCCGGCCGCCCTCGATCGCCTCGCGCAGCGCCCGCCACGCGCGTGCGCCCTCGTGCCGGATCAGCAGGGTGCCGAGGGCGCCGCTGACCAGTAGGAGCACGACGGTCCAGCCCGTGCCGATCACCTGGCCCACCTGGACGAGGACGTAGAGCTCCAGCAGCGGCATCAGCACGAAGACGACGAACGCCACGAGCTGGAGCCTCCGGCGGCGGTTCATCGCCTGCTCCAGGCGCGGCGCAGCTGCTCGCGGCGTTCCCGCAGGCCCCACCGCGTGATCCGGCGCAGCGACTCGGTCGCGACGGAGCCGCTCATCTTCGAGTCTCCCCTGACCCGCTCCACGAAGTCGATCGGGACCTCCTTGACGACCAGCCCGGCGGCCAGCGTACGGGCGACCATGTCGGTCTGGAAGACGTAGCCGGTGGACTCGACCGAGGTGAGGTCGATCGTCTCCAGCGTCGCCCGCCGGAACAGCCGGTAGCCGGCCGTCGCGTCGCGCACCTTCACCCCGAGCAGCATCCGCACGTAGAGGTTGCCGCCGCGCGAGAGCAGCTCGCGCTGGAGCGGCCAGTTCACGACCGAGCCGCCCGGCACCCAGCGCGACCCGATCACCAGGTCCGCGGTCTCCAGGGCGGCCAGCAGCCGGTCCAGCTGCTCGGGCTGGTGGGAGCCGTCGGCGTCCATCTCGCCGATCACGTCGTAGCCGGCGTCGAGGGCGACCCGGAAGCCATGGACGTACGCCGCGCCGAGGCCCGCCTTCGCGGTCCGGTGCAGCACCTTCACCTGAGGGTCGGCGGCGGCGAGGTCGTCGGCGACGGCGCCGGTGCCGTCGGGCGACCCGTCGTCGACGACGAGCACGTCGACCTCCGGCTGCGCGGCGCGCACCCGCCCGACGATCCACGCGAGGTTCTCCGCCTCGTTGTAGGTCGGGATGACGACGACCACGCGTCCCAGACTCACCCGTCCGCCCCTTCGCTCGCGCCGTGCCCCGAGGCGGCCGCGACCGGGACGGCGGAGCCGAGATGGCCGTCGTCCGCGGCCTGCTGCCGGTTCCGGCGCCGACCATACGGCAGGCCGGGCCGGAGGACGGCGAGCACGAGGCCGACGCCGGTGAGCGCGAGGAGGAGCCGGCCGGTCCAGGCCCCGAGACGGACCGCCGGGGTGATGCTGGACTCGAGGCCCACCTGCTCGACCAGCACGTCCTGGGTGCGCTGCTCCGCGCTCGCCACGACCGACCCGTCGGGGGCGATCACGCCGGTGATGCCGTTGGTCGACGAGACCGCGAGCCAGCGCCCCGTCTCCATCGCGCGCAGACGGGTGATCGCGAACTGCTGCTCGACCTGGTCGGTGTGGATGAACGTCGCGTTGCTGGTCTGGACGGTCAGCAGCTCGGCGCCGCGCGCGACCTGGTCGTAGAGGGCGTCGTCGTAGGCGACGTCGAAGCAGATCGCGTCGGCGACCTCGACCCCCGCGACCCGGAGCGGAGTCCGGCGGGTGCCGCTGAGCATGTCGCGCGGGATCTCCGCGAGCCGCCCGAACTGGCGGGTGAAGAGCTCGCGCCAGGGGATGTACTCGCCGAACGGGACCGGGTGGCGCTTGGTGTACCGGTCCCCCGCCCCGGTGACCGGGTCCCACACGATGCCCTGGTTGAGCACGTGCTCCGGCCCGCCGTCGACGATCGCACCGACCAGGATCGGGACGCCGATGGCGGCGCTCGCGGCCTCGATGCCGGCGTTGGTCCGCGCATCCCGGAACGGGTCGACGGCGGTGGAGTTCTCCGGCCACAGCACGAAGTCGGGCCGCGGCTGCTCCCCCGCCGCGACGTCGCGCGCGAGCTGGACGGTCAGGTCGACCTGGTTCTGGGTGACCTGCCGGAAGTCGTAGAGGATGTCGTCCCCGTTGCCGGGCACGTCGCCCTGGACCACCGCGACGGTGACCTCCGACTCGGGCTCGGACTCCCAGGGCAGCGCGACCGGGACCAGCGTGACGACCACCAGCCCGGCGAGCACGCCTCCGGCGATCTTCCGCTCACGGTCGCGGGCCACGACCACCCAGGCGAGCAGCGTGCCGCTGAGCGCGAGCACGAAGCTCACGCCGACCGCCCCGACCCACGGCAGCGCTCCGGCGACGTAGGTGTCCGCGGTCGCGAAGGCGAGCCGGCCCCACGGCATGCCGCTGAACGGCCAGCCGCTGCGCCACACCTCGACGGCGACCCACGCGGCGGCGACCCACAGCGGCCACCAGCGGTGCCGGACGAGGACAGCGGTCAGCGAGCCGAGGATCCCCAGGAACGCCGCCTCCGCGGACGCGAGGGCGAGCCAGGCGTCGGAGCCGACGGCGCGCATCCACACGATGAGGACGAACTGGAAGCCGATGCCGAACGCCAGGCCCGGCAGCCACGCGCTGCGAGCCCGCAGGCCGCGGCAGCAGAGCACGAACGCGGCGACCGCGAACGGGATGACGATCGGGAGCGCGACCGGCTCGAACGCGAGCGACAGCCCGACCCCCGATGCCAGGGCGGCCAGCACGCGGAGCAGCATGGGACGAAACTACCCGTGAGATACCGGTCAGTCGGAAGGGACCCGCACCCTTCGGTCCAGTCCGTCACCGACCGGCTGCCGAGGACGAGGCTGTTGTCTAGGGGACGCGGGTCTCCTCCGAGTCCACCCTCGGGGGCGGACCGACCTCCGCGAACCACGTCTGACGGATGGCTGGCACTTCCATCCTCCGACCCGGCCACTCGGACGTCGGTCCGCCGGCCACGATCTGCACCGGGCGAACGGCACCGAGATTGGAACGTGACCCCCGTGATCGTCAAGAGCCCACTGACCTGCACAAACGCGCGAAACCGCAGGTCAGCGACGGGATCCGGCTCACGGAAATGCTTGAAAATTCCCGCTCCTCCCGGCGTGTCGCGCGCGACGCGCCGGGAAACCTCGCTATCGCGCCGGCACGACGACCGTGCCGGTCGCCGTCGTGGCGACGAGCGGCTCGTCCAGCACGACGGCCGCGCCGGGCCTCTCCGCGGTCGCCGCGCCCCGCGCGACCACGTGCACGGCGAACTCCAGGACCCGCGAACGGGTCCCGACCCGCACCAGCTCGCAGGTGATCTCGAGGACGTCGCCGGCGTGGACCGGCGCCCGGAACTGCACGTCGGAGTACGACGCGAACAGGCCCTCGTCGCCGTCGGTCCGGATGCACATCTCGGTGGCCACGTCGCCGAACAGCCCGAGGCTGTACGCGCCGTCGACCAGGTTGCCGGCGTAGTGCGCATGTGAGTACGGCACGTAGCGGCGGTGCGTGACGACGGTTCCGACCTCGGCAGCCATCAGGACGCCTTCCTCTCGACGAGCCGGTGGACCAGGTACGACGCGACCTCGCCGGGCGTCGTCCCGCGGGTGAACACGCGGTCGACGCCGAGCTCGTCGGCCATGGACTCGTCGAAGCGCGGGCCGCCGACGATCAGCAGCGGCCGCCGATCCGACGGGTAGGACTCGCGGAAGGCCGCCGACATCTCGCGGGTGTTGAGCAGGTGGGCGTCGCGCTGGGAGACGACCTGGGAGACCAGGACGGCGTCGGCCTTCTCGGCGCGGGCGCGCTCGACCAGCTGCGGGACGGAGACCTGCGCGCCGAGGTTCACGACCTTGAGCTCGCGGTAGTACTCCAGGCCCTTCTCGCCTGCGAACCCCTTGATGTTGAGGATCGCGTCGATGCCGACGGTGTGGGCGTCGGTGCCGATGCAGCCGCCCACGACGACGAGCCGGCGGCGCAGCGCCCGCTTGATCGCGGCGTTCGCCTCCTTGGGGGTCAGCAGCGGGTAGTCGCGCTCGACGGCCTCCACCTCGTCGAGGTCCACCAGGTGGCTGACCCGGCCGTAGACGACGAAGAACGTGAAGTCGGGTCCCATCGGCTTGGCGTGCACGACCAGCGCCGGGTCCATGCCCATCTTGCGCGCGAGCTGGGCGGCGGCGCCCTCGGCGACCTTCGAGTGCGGGCCCTGTCCCTTGACGGGCAGCGTGAAGCTGATCTGCACCATCCCGTCGCCGGTGGTGTCGCCGTACGGGCGCACGAGCTGGCTCACTTCGCCTCCAGGATCTCGGTCGCGGGGTTGTAGTAGGCGCTGGACTTCCGCGCCACGCCGTCCAGGCCCTTGCCGCCGTCCTGTGGTCGCTTCATCAGGCCGAAGGTGCCGTCCGCGATCGCGTCGAGCAGGCCGTGCTCGTGATCCAGGATCTGGTCGAGCAGGTCGATCGACTCCCCCAGCACCTGCCGCGCACGGTCGGCGATGAAGCCGTCGGGATCCGGTCGGAAGTCCTCGTGCAGGTTGCCGGCGGCGTTCATGACGTAGCGGACGTTCTGGAGCGCGAGGTCGCGGTCGGAGAGCCACGGCGTCACCACGGCCTCGGTCATCATGCCGACGAGCAGGATGCCCTGCCCGGTCAGCGCGCCGACCAGGTTGAAGAACCCGTCGAGCAGGTAGCCGCGGAACACGTCTCCGGTCATGTGCCGCGTCGGCGGCATCCACTTCAGCGGGGCGTCCGGGAACAGGTCGCGCGCGAGCATCGCGTGGGCCAGCTCGAGGCGGAACGAGTCGGGGACGTCGGGGTCGATCTCGAACGCGTGGCCCAGGCCGAGCTGCCAGTCCTCGAGCCCGGCCTCCTTGGCGAAGTACTCGTTGAGCAGCTGGCTGGTCGTCACCGTGTGCGCGGCCTCCACGGCGTCGGCGGTGGTGAGGTAGTTGTCCTCGCCGGTGTTGATGATGATGCCCGCGCGGGCGTGCACCTGGCGGCTGAACCGCTGGTCGACGAAGGTGCGCACCGGGTTGATGTCGCGGAAGAGGATCCCGTACATCGAGTCGTTGAGCATCATGTCGAGGCGCTCCATGCCGGCGAGCGCCGCGATCTCGGGCATGCAGAGGCCCGAGGCGTAGTTGGTGAGGCGGACGTAGCGGCCGAGCTCCTTGCTGGACTCGTCCAGGGCGGCCCGCATCAGGCGGAAGTTCTCCTGGGTGGCGTAGGTGCCGGCGAAGCCCTCGCGGGTCGCGCCCTCGGGCACGAAGTCGAGCAGGCTCTGGCCGGTCGAGCGGATCACCGCGATCACGTCGGCGCCCTCGCGGGCGGCCTGCTGGGCCTGCGGGATGTCCTCGTAGATGTCGCCGGTGGCCACGATGAGGTAGATCCACGGCTTGTGCGGCGCGTCGCCGAAGCGCGCGATCAGGCGCTCCCGCTCGACCCGGCGCCGGTCGATCAGCGTGATGCCGCGGCCGACCTGCCGGTGCGAGGCGCGGCGGGCGCGGTCGGCGGCCTTGCCCTCGGGCAGGCGGAAGGTCACCGAGCCGGCCGATGCCTTCTCCGCGAGCGTGGCCAGGTCGTCGGCCTCGCCGCGCAGCAGCGCGTCCCAGACGGGCAGCGCGACGCCGTGCTCCAGGCCGGTGTCGGCGCGGACGACGTCCATCAGCCGGTTCACCCACGGGGTGCCGTCGGGGTCGGAGCCCGCGAGGCCGGCCAGGCGCAGCGTGGCGCGCTCGACGGCGACCGTGGTGTGCTTCTTCGCCATCGTCACGATCGGGCGGCCGGCCCGGCGAGCGAGCGCCCGGGCCTGCCGGACCGTGGCGGGATCGAGGTCGAGCTTGCCGTGCCGCCGGGTCATCCCATCCTCCTCTCGAAGAGGCTGCGCACGCCGGGCGTCTCCCGCAGGAGCTCGAGGGCGTACGCCGCGTGGCCGGGCGCGTAGCCGTTGCCGACCAGCATGGTGACATCGGCGGCCAGGCCCTCGGCGCCGAGGGCGGCGGCCGGGAACGACGTGGCCATCGAGAAGAAGACGACCGTGCCGCGGTCGGCGGTGGCCAGGATCGCGCCGCCCTCGCAGCCCGGGACGTCGACGCAGACGACGGTGACGTCGGCCGGCCCTCCGGCGGTGGTCACCGCGTCGCGCAGCGCGATCGGGTCGCGGGCGTCGGAGACCACGACCTCGTCGGCGAGCCCGGCGCCCGTGAGCAGGTCGGCCTCGGCCTCGTGCGGGACCACGCCGATGGTGCGCTTGGCGCCGGCGCGACGGGCCGCGGCCAGGCTGAGCGAGCCGGACTTGCCGGCGCCGCCGATCACCGCGACCGTCGGTTGGTCTCCCCTGTCGACGTAGCCCTCGACGACGCGGGCGGTCAGTGCCGGGGCGCCGCAGACGTCCATGACCGCGAGGCTCAGCTCGGCCGGCAGGTCGTCGGGGAGCACCGCGGCGATCGAGCGACCGAACAGCACGGCGTACCCGTCGCAGGGCACCTGCTCCCCCCGGCCGTCCCAGCCCCGCAGCTCGTCCTCGACGACGAGCGGGGTGAGCGTGAGCGAGACGAGGGTCGCGACCCGGTCACCGACGGCGAGGCCGAGCGGGGACTCCGGGCCGACCTCCTCGACGGTGCCGACGAGCATGCCGCCGGAGCCGGTCTCGGGGTTCTGCATCTTGCCGCGGGTGCGGACGATCTCGAGGACCTCGGCGCGGACCGCGTCCCCGTCGCCCCGTCCGTCAACCGTGTGCTTGCGCTCGAGCTGGCGGAACGACGCCGCGTCGAGGTTGAGTCGCTCGACCCGGATCCGGACCTCGTCGGGCCACAGCTCGGGGCGGGTGTCGAGCCGGTCGGCGGCCTGGGGCAGGCGCACCGCCGCGTCGAGCACCCGGTGGAGCCCGGTGGGATCGCTGGGTCGGCCAGAGGGAACATCTCGCACAACGGCAGCCTAACGAAAGGATCTCCGGCGCGGCAGTCGACAGCCCGGAGAATCGCCACCTACAGTGGCGGGGTGAGCATCGAGACCTCGATCGGCCTGGAGACCGGCCAGCCGTACCCGTACCAGCGGGCCGAGCTGGTCGAGCCCGACTGGACCCGGTTCCCCGGCTGGCGCGACGTCACCGCCGAGGAGTGGGCGTCGGTGCAGTGGCAGCGCGCGCACTGCATCAAGAACGTCAAGCAGCTGCGCGAGCTCATGGGCGGGCTGCTCGACGAGCGCTTCTACGCCGACCTCGAGCGCGACCAGGCCGAGCGGGCCACGATGTCGATGCTGGTGCCGCCGCAGATGATGAACACGATGGTGCCGCACGCCAGGGATCACCAGGGCACCTCCGCTCCGGGCTCGCTGACCGAGGCCTTCTACGCCGACCCGGTCCGCCACTACATGATCCCCGTCTTCTCCGACCGGCGCACGGACTGGTCCTCCCACCCGCACGCCACCCGCGACTCGCTCCACGAGCACGACATGTGGGTGGCCGAAGGCCTGACCCACCGCTACCCGACCAAGGTGCTCGCCGAGCTGCTGCCGACCTGCCCGCAGTACTGCGGGCACTGCACCCGCATGGACCTCGTCGGCAACTCCACGCCGACCGTCGACAAGCTGAAGTTCCTGGGCAAGCCCGTCGACCGGCTCGGCGCGATGCTCGACTACCTGCGCACGACCCCGTCCGTCCGCGACGTCGTGGTCTCCGGCGGCGACGTGGCCAACATGCCGTGGCCCCGCCTGGAGGACTTCCTCGCCCGGCTGCTCGAGATCGAGAACGTCCGCGACATCCGCCTCGCCACCAAGGCACTGGTCGGCCTCCCCCAGCACTGGCTCCAGGACGAGGTCCGGGCCGGCATGGAGCGCGTCGCCGGCACCGCGCGCTCGCGCGGCGTCTCGATCGCGATCCACACGCACGCCAACCACGCCAGCTCGATCACCCCGCTGGTCGCCGAGGCGGCGAAGGCGATCCTCGAGGCCGGCGTACGCGACGTGCGCAACCAGGGCGTCCTGCTCAACGGCGTCAACGCCGACCCGCACGCGCTGCTCGACCTGTGCTTCCGGCTCCTCGATGGCGCGCAGATCATGCCGTACTACTTCTACATGTGCGACATGATCCCGTTCTCGGAGCACTGGCGGGTCTCCGTCGCCGACGCGCAGCGCCTCCAGCACCACATCATGGGCTACCTGCCGGGCTTCGCGACGCCGCGGATCGTCTGCGACGTGCCCTTCGTCGGCAAGCGCTGGGTCCACCAGCTCGCCGCCTACGACACCGAGCGTGGCATCTCCTACTGGACGAAGAACTACCGCACGTCCATCGAGGCGACCTCCGAGGACGCCCTCTCGCGGACCTACGAGTACTACGACCCGATCCACACCCTCCCGGCCGCCGGCCAGGCGTGGTGGGCCCGGCGCGCCGACCTCGACACCTCCGCGCTCAAGGCCGCCGAGGCGTCGCGTCGGACGGCGGCGCTCCAGGCCTGGTGACCGCCGGCCGCTCGTCGTCGATGTCGCGGTTTGGTCACCAACCGCAGGTGGGAGCGCTCCCAGTCCGCGGTTGGTGGCCAAACCGCAGCCCCAGGGGCATCCCCTCAGCTGACCGGGCGACCCTCGTACGGCGTGGAGAGGACGATCGTCGTCCGGGTCGAGACGTTCGCGGCGGCGCGGATCCGGGCGAGGAGGTCCTCGAGGGCGGTCGGGGTGGCGACCCGCACCTTGAGGATGTACGACTCGTCGCCGGCGACGGACCAGCACGACTCGATCTCGTCGATCGCGCGCAGCCGCTCCGGGGAGTCGTCGGGCTGTGAGGGGTCGATCGGGCGGATCGAGATGAACGCCGTCAGCGGCAGCCCGAGCTGCGCGTGGTCGATGGTGGCGCCGTACCCGGTGATGAGGCCGCGCGACTCGAGTCGCTTCACCCGCTGGTGGACCGCGGACGTCGACAGGCCGGTCGCCTTGCCCAGGTCGGTGAAGGACATCCGGCCGTCGGCGGCGAGCAGGCCGAGGATCTTGCGATCCGTCGCCTCGAGCTCTGACGTGGTCACGCGCACAGGCTAGGGCATCGCGCATGGCAGGATCGCGTCCGTGACAGACGCGCCCGGACGCCTGATGCTCCTCGACACGGCCTCGATGTACTTCCGGGCCTTCTTCGGGGTCCCCGAGATCAAGGGTCCCGACGGTACGCCGGTCAACGCGGTGCGCGGGCTCCTCGACTTCATCTCGCGGCTGGTGGCCGACTACCGGCCCACGGACCTGGTCTGCTGCTGGGACAACGACTGGCGCCCGCAGTGGCGCGTGGACCTGCTGCCGTCCTACAAGGCGCACCGGGTCGTCGCGGAGCGCACCGGCGCCCCCGACGTCGAGGAGGTGCCGGACCCGCTGGAGGTGCAGGTCCCGATCATCCTCGACGTGCTCGACGCGTTCGGGATCTGCGTGGTCGGCAAGGACGGCTACGAGGCCGACGACGTCATCGGCTCGTTCGCGGCCCAGGCGCGCCAGCCCGTCGACATCGTCACCGGCGACCGCGACCTGTTCCAGCTCGTCGACGACGAGCGCGACGTCCGCGTCCTGTACATCGCCCGCGGCGTCGGCAAGCACGAGCGCGTCACCAACGACTGGGTGCGGGAGAAGTACGGCGTCGACGCCCGCCAGTACGCCGACTTCGCGACCCTGCGGGGCGACGCCTCGGACGGCCTGCCGGGTGTCGCGGGCATCGGCGAGAAGACCGCGGCGACCCTGCTGGGCCGCTTCGGCGACATGGACGGCATCGTCGCCGCCGCCCTGGACCCGGACGCCGACATGGGCCCCGGTCCGCGCGGGAAGATCAAGGCGGCGGCGCCGTACCTCGAGGTCGCGCCGCAGGTGGTCGCGGTCGCCCGCGACCTCGACCTGGGCCGTCCGGACACCGCGGTCCCCCGCGAGCCCCGGGACCTCGCTAGCGTGGCCGCGCTCGGGACGACCTGGGGCATCGAGAGCCCCGTGCAACGACTCACGGAGGTTCTCTGCCATGGGTGACGGCGACCCGAGACCGGTCCGGGTGGCGATCTCGAACGACTACGAGCTCGCCCTGCTCGGGCTCGCCGCGATGCTGGCGCGCCACCCCGAGCACGTGCGGATCGTCGACATCGGCACGGACCCGCACCCGGCCCACGAGCCGGACATCATCCTGTTCGACACGTTCGGCCGTCTGCCCGACGAGGACGGCAAGCTGCGCCGCATGGTGGCGGAGAACGACGCCAAGGTCGTCGTCTACAGTTGGGACGACTACCCGGAGGCCGCGGCGCTCGCCGCGGGCGCGGTCGGCTACCTGCCGAAGCGCCTGACCGCCAGCGAGCTGATCGCGCGGCTGGTGGCCTTCCACGACGGCACCGCGCCGGCGCCCGCCCCGGACGACCAGGACCCCCAGCAGACCTGGCCGGGCCAGGTCCACGGCCTGTCCGAGCGCGAGGCCGAGATGCTCACGTTCATCGTCCGCGGCCTCGGCAACGAGGAGATCGCCGCGCGCGCCTACCTGAGCATCAACACGGTCAAGACCTACATCCGCACCTTGTACCGGAAGATCGGCGTCACCAGCCGCGCGCAGGCGGTCGCGTGGGGCTTCCGCAACGGCTTCGTGTCGACCGACGACTCCGGGGTCTGACCGGGAGTCTGACCACGGGTCTGACCGGCGCCGTACGCCGCTGGGTCGGCTCCGTACGGTGGACGGCATGACTCGGATCGCGATCGTCGGGGGCCACGGCCAGGTGGCCCGCCAGCTCATCCACGTCCTGCGCCGCGCGGACCACGACCCGGTGGCGCTCGTGCGCCGGGAGGAGTACCGCGCCGACCTCGAGGGGCGCGGTGCGGAGGTGCGCCTGCTCGACATCGAGCGGCAGGACGCCGCCGCGTTCGCCGCGGCCTTCGACGGCTGCGGCGCCGTCGTGTTCGCCGCGGGCGGCGGCCCGGACGGGAACATCGAGCGCAAGCGCACGGTCGACCTCGAGGGCTCGCTCAAGTCGATCGACGGCGCCCAGCGGGCCGGGATCGACCGGTTCGTGCAGGTCTCGGCCATCAACGTCGACGATCCGCTGCCGGCCGACACCGGCGACGTCTGGCGTGCCTACGTCGAGGCCAAGCGGGACGCCGATGCGGCCCTGCGCGAGAGCGGGCTGGCCTGGACGATCGTCCGGCCCGGGAGGCTCACCGACGACCCTGCCACCGGCCGGGTCGCGCTCGGGCCGGACGTGGCCCGCGGCGACGTGACCCGCGCCGACGTGGCCGCGGTGCTCGCGGCGGTGCTGGACGCGCCGGGGACCGTTGGGAAGCAGTGGAACCTGGTCAACGGCGACGTGCCGGTCGAGGAGGCGGTCCGGCAGGGTCAGTCCTCGTCGGCGAGTGCCGAGTAGGCCACCACTCCCCTGCGCAGCCGCCGCACGACCTCGCGAGCGTTCTCGCGGAGCGGGGTCGGGCCGGCCGCGTCGGCGACCTGACCGGCCAGGTCGATGAGCTGCTTCATCCAGCGCACGAAGTCACCGGCGGCCAGGTCGCTGACCATCAGCACGTCGTCGAGCTCGTCGCCCTCGGCCCAGCGGTAGGCCACCCAGGCGAACCCGAGATCGGGCTGGCGCAGGAAGTCGAGCTTGTGGTCGCGCTCGAGCGCGTCCAGGGCGCCCCAGAGCTTCACCATCTCGCCGATCACCTGGCGGATCTCGCCGCCGGGGATCCGCGGCGAGGAGGCGTCGTCGGCCCGGCGCGCCTCGAAGACCAGCACCGAGAGGGCGGCGGCGAGTCCGGACGGGTCGAGGTCGTCCCACAGACCGACCCGGATGCACTCCGCGGCGACCAGGTCGAGCTCGGAGTAGATCCGCATCAGGTGCTGCCCGCGCTCGGTGATCGTGTCGCCGTCGAGGTAGTCGAGCGCCGTCAGCACGTCGCAGACGCGGTCGAAGGTCCGGGCGACGGTGTTGGTGCGCTGCTCGACCCGCCGCTTGAGCGTCTGGGCGTCCCGGTCGAGCTTGAAGTACCGCTCCGCCCAGCGGGCGTGGTCCTCGCGCTCCGGGCAGGCGTGGCAGGGGTGCGCCCTGAGCTGGTCGCGCAGCGCGGCGATCTCGTCGTCGGCCGCGGTCCGGCTGCGGTCGGTCCGCGCGGTCCGCGACGGCGGGGGCGGCGCGAGGTCGTGGGTGCGCGAGCGCAGCGCCGAGGCGAGGTCACGCCGCATCTGCGGGTTGCGCCCGTTGAAGTTCTTCGGCACCCGCAGCCGGGCCAGCGCGGTCACCGGCGTCGGGAAGTCGATCATGGCCAGCCGCCGGGCCTGCCGGTCCTCGGTCACGACGTAGGGACGCGGGCCCTCCGGCGACCAGCCGGGGTCGACCACGACGGCGTACCCCTGGAACTTGCCGGTCGGCACCTGGATCACGTCGCCGGGCTTCAGTGCGCGCAGCGACTCGACGGCCTCCTCGCGCCGGTCGGCCTTGCGGGCGCGGCTGGCGCCCTTCTCGACGTCGCTGATCCGGCGGCGGAGGCCGGCGTACTCCATGAAGTCGCCGAGGTGGCAGGTGGCCGCCTGGCGGTAGCCGTCGAGCGCGTCCTCGGCCTTGCGCAGCTGCCGGGCCAGGCCGACGACGGCCTTGTCGGCCTGGAACTGCGCGAACGACTGCTCGAGCAGCTCCCGGGACCGCTCGCGGCCGAACTGGTGCGCGAGGTTGACCGCCATGTTGTACGACGGGCGGAACGACGACCGGAGCGGGTAGGTGCGCGTCGAGGCCAGGCCGGCCACCTGCCGCGGGTCCATGCCCGGCTGCCACAGGACGACCGCGTGCCCCTCGACGTCGAGGCCCCGGCGCCCGGCGCGGCCGGTCAGCTGGGTGTACTCCCCCGGCGTGATGTCGGCGTGGTTCTCGCCGTTCCACTTCGAGAGCTTCTCGATCACCACCGTGCGGGCCGGCATGTTGATGCCGAGCGCCAGGGTCTCGGTCGCGAAGACGACCTTGCACAGTCCGCGGAGGAACAGCTCCTCGACGCACTCCTTGAAGGCCGGGAGCATGCCGGCGTGGTGGGCCGCGACGCCGCGGGTCAGGCCGTCGAGGAAGTCGTGGTAGCCGAGGACGTGCAGGTCCTCGGAGGGCAGGTGGGAGCAGGCCGCCTCGACGTAGGCGTAGATCTCGTCGCGCTCCTCCGGCGTCGTCAGCCGGATCCCGGCGTTCAGGCACTGGGTGACCGCCGCGTCGCAGCCGACCCGGCTGAAGATGAAGACGATCGCCGGCAGCAGGGCCATCCGGTCGAGCTGCTCGATCACGTCGGGGCGGCTGGGGATCCACACCCGGCGGCCGTTGCCGACGTTGCGCTGTCCGGGCTTGCCCTTCCCCCGCGGGGTACGGCGGTCGCGGACCCGGTTGCTCGCCCAGTCGTCGCGCGCGATCTTGAGCAGCTCGTCGTTGACCGGCGCGCCCTCCTTCACGAACCCGGCGGCGGCGTCGACGTCGGACTTCGCGAACAGGTCGAGGACCCGGCGCCCGACCATCACGTGCTGGTAGAGCGGGACCGGCCGGCGCTCCTCGACGATGGTCTGGGTGTCGCCGCGGACGGTCTCGAGCCACTCGCCGAACTCCTCGGCGTTGGAGACGGTCGCGGACAGCGAGACCAGCGACACCGACTCCGGGAGGTGGATGATGACCTCCTCCCACACCGCGCCCCGCGACCGGTCGGCGAGGTAGTGGACCTCGTCCATCACCACGAAGCCGAGGCCCAGCAGGGTCCGCGACCCGGCGTACAGCATGTTGCGGAGCACCTCGGTGGTCATCACCACGATGGGCGCCTCGCCGTTGACCGAGTTGTCCCCGGTCAGCAGGCCGACGTTCTCGGGGCCGTAGCGGGCCACCAGGTCGTTGAACTTCTGGTTCGACAGCGCCTTGATCGGCGTCGTGTAGAAGCACTTGCGCCCGGTCTGCACCGCGAGGTGGATCGCGAACTCGCCGACGATGGTCTTGCCGGAGCCGGTGGGCGCCGCCACCAGGACCCCGCGGCCCTCCTCGATCGCGCGGCAGCCCTCGAGCTGGAACGCGTCGAGCGGGAAGTCGTAGAGCGACTGGAAGTCCTTGAGCACCGGGTGCCGCTGGTGCTTGCGGTAGTCGGCGTACCGCTCGGACGGGCTGAGGTCCGTCATGCGGTCAAACCTACGCGAGCACCTGCAACGCGCCCGCGGCACACTCCACCGTCAGGGGCAGCGCGCCGAAGCGCTCGCCGTCGGCGTACGACACGATGCCGGGCGCCGCGACCGTCACCGCGCGGACCCGGTGGTGCTCGTAGGCCGGGTGGGTGACGTGGGTGCCCTTGAAGAGCTTGGGGTAGGTCCGGACCAGCGCGGGCTTGCTCATCGGCTTGATGATCACGACGTCGAGCAGCCCGTCGTCCAGGAGCGCCCCCTCGGTGATCCGCAGGCCCCCGCCGAAGGACGGCCCGTTGCCGACCGCGACCAACATCGCCTCGAGGTTCCGGGACTCGCCGTCGAGCTCGATCGTGTACGGGATCGGCTCGAACGTGCGCAGCTCGGCCAGCGTGGCGATGTTGTAGCGCATCTGGCCCTTGGGCCAGGTCATCCGGTTCGCCCGCTCGTTGACGATCGCGTCGAAGCCGGCGGCCAGCACCGTGGTGAAGTACCGCGTGCCGCTGCGGGCCAAGTCGATCATCCGGGGCGAGCCGGCCAGCAGCCGCTCGGCGGCGGCGACCGGGTCCTTGCGCGGGACGTCGAAGTAGCGGGCGACGTCGTTGCCGGTGCCGGCCGGGATCACGCCGATCGGGGTGTCGGAGCCGGCGGCGGCCTGGACGCCGAGATGGACCAGGCCGTCCCCGCCGCAGAGCACGAGCGCGTCGGTGCCCCCGACGACCGCCGCGCGGGCCAGGTCGAGCGCCTCGTCGGCGTCGCAGCCCTCGATCGTGCGCACGTCGAGCCCGGCGGCGCGCAGGTGGTCGGCGGCGGCATCCCGGAACCGTGCGCCGCGTCCCTTCCCGGCGGACGGGTTGGTGAGCAGCGTGACGTGCTTCAGGGGCTCCACGCGCCGAAGACTAGGCCCTCGAGGTGCCGATCCGCAGACGGACGGAGTAGTGGTCCGGCGAGGCGCCGACCGCCTTCGCGAGCCGGCTCATCGCGTCGATCACCAGGTCCGCGGTGAAGCCGGTGCCCGGGACGGCGAGCGTGAGCCGCCCCTCGACCTCGACGACGAGCACCTGCCCGTGCCGCCACGCCTGGTGGGCGTCGTGCCGGACCTGCTGGTCGGCGACCGGGGCCGGGTAGGCCTCGTCGACGGCGAGCAGGTCGCAGGCCACGGGGTCGTGGCCTGCGCCGGAGAGCGTCCCGGCGACGTCGTACCCGCGACGGAGCCCGGACTCGGTGCTCCAGGTGACGTCCTCCTCGCCGAGCCACTCGGGGAGGTCGAAGGGGTCGACCGCGGTGAACGACCGGCTCATGGCGCTGTCATGGCGCGGTCATGGCGCGGTCATGACGCGGTCACAGGGGCGAGACCTCGTCGTCGTCCCACTGGCTCGTGTCGCCGTTCTTGCGCCCGCGCGCCCGGTCGACGAAACGGGCGATGAGCTCGGCGACGAAGAACAGCACGAGCATCGGCAGCGCGAGCATCGTCATCGAGAACGGGTCGGTGGACGGGGTCGCCACCGCGGCGAACACGAAGGTGCCGAGGATGATCCAGGGGCGGTAGCGGCCGAGCTGCCTGCCGGTGACCACCCCGGCGAGGTTGAGCATGATCACGAACAGCGGGATCTCGAAGGCGATGCCGAACACCAGCAGCATCCGGGTGAGGAAGCCGAAGTACTCGTTGAACTCGACCAGGTTCGCCAGGCCCTCGGGGGTGAAGCCGATGAGCACCTCGAGGCCGCGCGGGAGGACGTAGTAGCCGGTGAGCACCCCGATGATGAACAGCGGGCCGGCGATGGCCGCGAAGATGCGGCTCCACATCTTCTCGCTGTCGTGCAGCCCGGGGACGATGAAGGCCCAGATCTGGTAGAGCCAGTACGGGCTGGAGACCACGATCGCGGCGATGCCGCAGAGCTTGAGCTGCAGCATCAGGGGGCCGGTGGCGCCCTTGATGTAGGCCTCGGTCTGGACGGACTCGCCCAGCATCGCGCGGGCGTCGTTGTACGGGTCCAGCACCATGTCGAGCAGCTGGTTGTAGAAGAACAGCGCAACGATGAACGCCACCAGCAAGAACAGCGCCGACTTCAGCAGTCGGGCCCGCAGCTCGCGCAGGTGGTCGGACAGCGCCATCCGCCCGTCCGCGCCCACCGGGTGGTGGGGACGGCCGGAGAAGTAGCCGAAGACTCCGCTCAGGGACGACAACGAACGAGCAGGTCGTTCAGACGCTGTCGGGGCGGTTCAGCCGGTCGCGCTCGGCGTCGAGCTCGGCCTGCCGGCGCGTCAGGTCGTCCTGCTTCGCCTCGAGCTCGAGCTGCTCGGGGGTCTTCGGTGCGTCGGGGACGTCGTCGTCCATGAGGCCCTTGGTCTCGGTCTTGAAGATGCGCAGCGCGCGGCCGCTGCCGCGGGCGAGGTCCGGGAGCTTCGTAGCGCCGAACAGCAGGATGATGATGCCGAGGATGATGAGCAGCTCGGTCGTGCCGAGGCTGCCGATGAGCGGAAGCATGGGGATCCTCACGGACGGTGGTTCGAACGGGGCCAATGGTACGCGGGTTCAACGGTAGAGGCTGAGCGCGGCCCGTGCACGGACGATGAACGATTCGTCGTACTCCGGGGGGCTGATCACCCGGGCGTGCGGCGCGAGCCGGAGCAGCAGACGCTGGAGCCACCGCTCGTCGGCGACGAGCAGGTCGACCTCGAGGACACCGCCGCTGCGCTGGCGGACCGCCTCGACCGGGTAGTAGTCGATGATCCACCGCGCCTGCGGGGCCAGCCGGAGCGTGACCGGGGTCGTCCCGCTCTCCCGCGAGAACAGTCCCTCCCCCAGGTCCCGCGGGGCCTCGGCCGGCGTGCTGATCGGGTCGTCGAGGACCTCGGCGGCCTGGATCCGGTCCAGACGGAACAGCCGCGGGCCCTGCGCCGCGTGGCACCACGCGTCGAGGTAGGTGAAGCCCTCGGCGGCCACGATGCCGCGCGGGTCCACCGTCCGCTCGGACTGCTCGTCGCGGCTGGGCGCGAAGTAGGTGAGCCGGACCTGGCGCTGCCGGGCGACGGCGTCCTGGAGGTCGGCCTCCAGTTGGGCGAGGTCACGGCCCCGGGGCTCCTCCCCCGGGTCGATCAGGGTCGCCGCCGAGCCCTCGGCGGCGGCCGCCTCGAGCTTGGCCAGCGCGCGGTCGACCACCTCGCGGGTCTCGTCGTTGGCGCCGCCGCGCAGTGCGCGCAGGGCCACGATGATCGCGGTGGCCTCGGTGGGGCTGAGCCGCAGCGGGCGGGCGAGGTAGTCGGCGTTCGAGACCCGGATGACCCCGTCGGCCTCGGGGCCCTCGAGGGCGTCCAGGTCGACGTCGATGAGGTCGTCGGGGTAGCCGCCCGGCAGGCCGCACATGAGCAGCACCTTGAGGTCGCCGAGCACCTGGTCGGCGGGGACGCCGAGGGCGGCGGCCGCGTCCTCGAGCCGGACCTGGCCGTGCGAGTGGAGGTAGGGCACCAGCGTGAGCAGGCGGGCGACCTGGGCCTGCGCACCGGAGGCGGCGGTAGCGCTCACGACGCGGCCTCCACGACGTCACGCAGCCGGCGGACCAGGTGCTCCCGCAGCTCCTCGGGCTGCTCGACGTACACGTCGGGGCCGTAGCCGAGGAGCTCGTCGGCCGCGCTGCTGCTGCGGGTGAGGACCAGCCGGTCCCAGCCGGTGGCGTCGTCGGGTCCGTCCACCCCGGCCTCGACCGACTCGGCGTCGCGGCGCAGGGCGTGGCCGGCGTCCTCGCGGACCAGCAGCACCACGCGGGTCGTGCGCGGGGCCGGCGCGAGCCGGACCGTGGTGGCGCGGACGTCGGTGCCCGCCGGCACCTCGTAGGAGCCCGGCTTGCCCTTCTTGCGCGCCTCGCCCTGGACCCGGGAGAGGCGGAAGACCCGCTCCTCGCCGCGGTCGGTGTCGAAGCCCACGACGTACCAGCGCCCGGAGTAGCGGACGACGCCCCACGGCTGGAGGTGTCGGGTCGCGGCCTTGACCGCGCCCGCGCGCCGATAGTCGAACTCCACCGGCGTGCGCTCCTGGACCGCCTCCCAGAAGACGTCGAACGACGGCTCCTCGGCGCTCAGCCGTGGCTGGGCGATGTCCAGGGCGGTGACGTCGAGCGGCACGCCGAGCGCGGTGAGCTTGCGGACCGCCTCGGTGGTGGCCTCGGCGAGCCGGGCGTGCTCCCACACCCGGGTCGCCAGCCCGATGACCGCCGCCTCGTCGGCGGTCAGCGAGATGTCCGGCAGCGCGAGCTCGTCGGGGCGGATCCGGTAGCCCGGCTCGTCGTCGAAGTAGGCGTCCATGTTGCCCACCTCGATCGGCACGCCGAGGCTGCGCAGCTCCTCCTTGTCCCGCTCGAACATCTTCTCGAAGGCGTCGGTGCTCGAGTCGGGGTAGAGGATCGCGCGGATCCGGTCCTTGGAGACGTAGTGGCGCTGGACGAGCAGCATGATGAGCAGGTTGAGCAGCCGCTCGCTCTTCTGCCCGGCCAACGCGTCGTACCTCCGGTGTGCTCTAGCCCGCGCTCTTCGCGTTGCGGATGTCCACGACGAAGTAGAGCGTGCTGTTCGGGGGGATGCTCGGGTTGCTGTCGTCCGCGCCGTAGCCCAGCGCCGGCGGGATCTGCAGGATGACCCGCGAGCCGACCTTGAGGCCGGCCAGGCCGTAGGTCCAGCCCTTGACGACGCTCTGGAGGCTGAACGGAACCGGCTTCTCGGAGTAGCTCTCGTCGAACGGCTTCTTGGCGTCGTAGACCATGCCGAGGTAGTCGGCGGTGACCGTGTCGGTCTCCTTCACGACCGCGCCGTCGCCCTCCTTCACCACGCTGCGGAGCAGGTCGCCGTCCTCGGCGGGCTCCTCCACGCCGGAGAAGTCGAGGCCGGTGACGTCGGCACCCTTCTCGATGATCTTCGGCATCTGCGACTGCGGGACCTCCTTCGGCTTCGGTGCCTCGTAGGCCTCGACGAGGTCGACGATGATGAGGACCGAGTCCTTGTTGCCGATCTTGAGGTCGGTGTTGCCGCTGGCGCCGAACGCCTCCTCGGCGGTCGTCGTCACCGCGACGCGCGAGCCGATGGTCTGGCCGAGGATCGCGTCCCGGAACACCGGACTGAGGTCCTTGCTGGCCACCACGGTCTCCGGCTGGCCGGCGTCGTAGCCGCTGTAGGCCTCCTTCTCCGTGGTGCCGTTGCCGATCCACAGGTACGCCTGCACCTGGTCCCCCTCGGCCAGCTCCTCGCCGTCGCCCTCGATGACGACCGAGGTCTCGGTCTCGTCGGTCTCGAGCTCGCCGCCCCAGTCGACCTCGGGCTTCTCGCCCAGGTCGCCGGAGACCGTGATCCCGTGCAGGGTGTCGCCGGAGGAACCGCTGTCGGACCCCTCGTCGTCCCCGCACGCGACGAGCGTGGTCGCCAGCACGAGCGGCAGCAGCAGGGCAGGAAGGCGTCGGAGACGTCGAGACACGAGCTTCACCTATCGGATCGGGTTCGTACAGCGCCGCTGACCCTACCCGGCTGCCCTGAGTGGAGCCTGATTGGTGGGACGCCGGGGGCCGCGGTTTGGTCACCAACCGCGCACATGGGGCCCTCCGGCCTGCGGTTGGTGACCAAACCGTGACAATTGCGACCGCTCACATGCCGTCGATCAGGCGCTGCACGCGCTCGTCGTACGCGCGGAACGGATCCTTGCAGAGCACGGTGCGCTGCGCCTGGTCGTTCAGCTTGAGGTGGACCCAGTCGACGGTGAAGTCGCGCCGGCGCTCCTGGGCCCGGCGGATGAACTCGCCGCGGAGCCGAGCGCGGGTGGTCTGCGGCGGCACCGACTTGGCCTCGAAGATCTTCAGGTCGGTCGTCACCCGGGCGACGGCGCCGCGCTTCTCGAGCAGGTAGTAGAGGCCGCGACCGCGGTGGATGTCGTGGTAGGCGAGGTCGAGCTGGGCGATCCGGGGGTGGCCCAGCGGCAGGCCGTGCTTGGCACGGTACTGCTCGATCAGCTTCCACTTGATGACCCAGTCGATCTCGCGGTCGACCAGGCCGAGGTCGTCGGACTCGACCGCCTTGAGCCCGCGCTCCCACAGGTCGAGAGCCTGCTCGATCACCGGCGTGCTGATCTCGCGGCGGTCGACGAAGTCGCGCGCCTTGGCGAGGTACTCCTGCTGGATGTCGAGCGCACTGGCCTCGCGGCCGTTGGCGAGCCGGACCTTGCGGCGGCCCGTGACGTCGTGGGAGATCTCGCGGATCGCCCGGATCGGGTTCTCCATCGTGAGGTCGCGCATCACCACGCCCTCCTCGATCATCCGCAGCACGAGGTCGCAAGTCGCCACCTTGAGCATCGTGGTGGTCTCGCTCATGTTGCTGTCCCCGACGATCACGTGGAGCCGCCGGTACTTCTCGGCGTCGGCATGCGGCTCGTCGCGGGTATTGATGATCGGGCGGCTGCGCGTCGTGGCGCTGCTGACGCCCTCCCAGATGTGCTCGGCACGCTGGGAGACGCTGTAGCTGGCGCCCCGCGGGGTCTGGGTGATCTTGCCGGCGCCGACGATGATCTGACGGGTCACCAGGAACGGGATCAGTACGTCGGCCAGCCGGCTGAACTCCCCCGCCCGGCTCACGAGGTAGTTCTCGTGGCAGCCGTAGGAGTTGCCCGCGGAGTCGGTGTTGTTCTTGAACAGGTAGATCTCGCCGGCGATGCCCTCGTCGTGCAGTCGCTGCTCGGCGTCCAGGAGCAGCCCCTCGAGAACCCGCTCGCCCGCCTTGTCGTGGGTGACCAGTTCGGTGACGTCGTCGCACTCGGGCGTCGCGTACTCCGGGTGGCTGCCCACGTCGAGGTACAGCCGGGCGCCGTTGCGGAGGAAGACGTTGCTACTCCGCCCCCAGCTCACGACCTTCCGGAACAGGTAGCGCGCCACCTCGTCCGGGCTCAGACGGCGCTGCCCCTTGAACGTGCACGTCACGCCGTACTCGTTCTCGATCCCGAAGATCCGCCGGTCCACGCCCTCAGCCTAGGCGCACTGCGGTGGGTGCGGGGGCAGCCTGGGCGACGTCCGCGGTTGCGGTTTGGTCACCAACCGCGAGATTGCGGCCCCTGGTCATGCCGTTCCTGCCCAATCGATGATCCCGTTCTGGCGCCGCCAGCGGTTCATGACGCGCTCGCGGCCGGCCTCGGAGTAGAGGGAGTTGTCGACCAGGCGGCGCCAGCGTCTCAATCGGCGCAGGTCGACGGCTCGACCGAGCGCTTGGTCGATCTCCCGCATCACCACGGCGGGGTGGTTGAGCAGGTCGTCCAGCGTGTAGCCGTGCCGGGTGTACCCAGCAGCGAGCAGGGCGCGTTCTCGCCGCAGGTCGTCGCGGTGCTGCCGCCCGTCGCGGTGGTGGGCGCCGTCGTACTCGTGCAGCCGTTGCGTGCCGCGGACGATCAGGTCCGCGCGGCCCAGGTGGTTGCCGCCCTCGTCGAATACGTCGACCTGCGGGGAGCACGGCACGTCTACCTCGACGTGGAACTGCTGGAGCAGCGTCTCCGGCCCGGACTCGGCCAGACCGGTCGACCGGCGCCATGCTTCGCGCAGCATGCGTACGCCGGGGCGCCCCGAGGCCAGCAGAGCCTCCATCCGCTTCGGGTCCAGGTCGCCGGATCGGCGGGCGGAATCGACCAGGACCACAAGATCGAGCAGCCCGAGGTCGCGCGCCATCCTCAGGAGGATCTCCTCGGCCGAGTCGACCGGGAGGCCGTGACGCCGCAATGGTCGACGGTCGCGCCGCAGCCGCGAGCAGATGAGCCCGTGCCTCCGGGGTCGGCCGTCATCGTCGTCGACCGCGGCGAACACCGGCACCTGCTCGGGCAGCTTCGGCAGCTGCCAACCCAGCAGACGCGCCGCCGTGAGGTGGGTGTACACCGCCGAGGGCGGCAGCACGAGCAGGTAGGCGCGCAGGTCGCGCCGGAACTCCTCCTCGCTCGAGAGGTCGTTGCGCGCCACGACGAAGAGCCCGTGGCTCACCCGGCGGTGGCCCACCAGTCGTACCTCGCCCCTGATGGGATCGTCCGGTTTCTCCATGACTCAACGTTGTTCCGCCGGAGCCTGCGGCAAACCGGGCTCAGCGCAGGCTGTGGATGGCCGTTTGAAGTCCGCTGCCGTGGCCGTCCGACGTTTGGTCACCAACCACAGCCGGGAGCGCTCCCAATCTGAGGTTGGTGACCAAACCGCGAGGCTACGAGCGCCCGCTCACGAGATCGGCGGAGCGACCGGCGGGTCGTTGTCCGATGCGGAGGAGCCCGGGCCGACGGTGTCCGAGGAGCCGGTGTCGGACGAGCCGGTGTCCGACGAGCCGGTGTCCGACGAGCCGGAGTCGGGCGGGGCCGGGGTGGCCGGGCCGCGGTCGCCGAGGAGCTGCTCGAGCCGTGCGGGGCGCAGCCGAGCGAACTTCCGGGGCTGGGTGCGGGTGCGGTCGAGGACGGCCACCTCGAGGTCGTCGACGGGGATGACCCGGTCGTCGGAGTCCGAGTGGCCGAGCGCGGCCACCGCGAGCGACAGCGCGGAGGTCAGCGAGGCACCGGCCGAGTAGCGCTCGGAGAGGTAGCCCGCGACGACGTCGGCGGCGCCGCCCATGACGGCGAAGCCGTGCTCGTCGGCGACCTGGCCGTCGTACGTCAGCCGGTAGAGCTGGTCGTCCTCGACCGTGTCGCCGATCTCGGCGACGAACAGCTCGACCTCGTACGGCTTCTCGCCGCCGGAGGAGAAGATCGTGCCGAGGGTCTGGGCGTAGGCGTTGGCCAGGCCGCGGCCGGTGACGTCGCGGCGGTCGTAGGCGTAGCCGCGCATGTCGGCGAGGCGGACGCCGGCGATCCGGAGGTTCTCGAACTCGTTGTAGCGGCCGACCGCGGCGAACGCGATCCGGTCGTAGATCTCGGAGACCTTGTGGAGCGCCTGCGAGGGGTTCTCGGAGACGAACAGCACGCCGTCGGCGTACTGCACCGCCACCACGGACCGGCCGCGGGCGATCCCCTTGCGGGCGAAGTCGGCCCGGTCCTTCATCAGCTGCTCGGGCGAGACGTAGAACGGCATGCTCATCAGGCGTCACCCCCAGCGTTCGACGAGGTCAACGGTGCGGCGGGTCCGTCGGGCCGGGTCATCCGGCCGGCGATCACCTGGTCGGCGATCGTGGCGACCTCGGCGTCGGCGAGGCGCCGGCCGCCGCCGGCGGTGATCACCTGGACCACCGGGAAGATGCGTCGGGTCAGGTCGGGGCCGCCGGTCGCGGAGTCGTCGTCGGCGGCGTCGTAGAGCGCCTGCACGACCGCGGTGACGCAGCCGGTCTCGTCCAGGTCCTCGCGGTAGAGCTTCTTCAGCGACCCGCGCGCGAACAGCGAGCCCGATCCGACCGAGTGGAACGCCGTCTCCTCGTAGCGGCCCCCGGTGACGTCGTAGCTGAAGATGCGGCCCTGGTCGGTCGCCAGGTCGTAGCCGGCGAAGAGAGGGACGACCGCCAGCCCCTGCATGGCCATGCCGAGGTTGGACCGGATCAGCGCCGCGAGCCGGTTGGCCTTGCCGTCCATCGAGAGCGTGGTGCCCTCGATCTTCTCGTAGTGCTCGAGCTCGGTCTGGAACAGCCGCACCATCTCGACCGCGATGCCCGCGGTGCCGGCGATGCCGACCGCGGAGAACTCGTCGGCCGGGAAGACCTTCTCGATGTCGCGCTGAGCGATGATGTTGCCCATCGTGGCGCGCCGGTCACCGGCCATCACCACGCCTCCGGGGTACGTCGCCGCGACGATCGTCGTGCCGTGCGGGGCCAGGTCGCCGGCGTGCCCCTGGGGCACCGCGCGGCGGGAGGGCAACAGGTCGGGCGCCTGCTCGGCGAGGAAGTCGCTGAACGACGAGGTGCCCGGCTGCAGGAACGCAGCCGGGAGTCGGGGGTCCGTCACTGGCCGCCCTTCTGGATGAACGACTTCACGAAGTCCTCGGCGTTGGTCTCGAGCACGTCGTCGATCTCGTCGAGCAGGTCGTCGATGTCGGAGTCGAGGGCCTCCTTGCGCTCCGCGACGTCGGTCTCCGGGGCGGTCTCGACGACCTCCTCGGACTCCGTGGACTTCCGCGGTTGCTTCTGCTCCTGTGCCATACCGCGACCTTATCCACTCAACGGGTGAGAGCGGTGAACAAGGCCTCCGCCGTCTCACTCCGGTCGAGCAGGTCGCCCACGTGTGCCTTGCTGCCGCGCAGCGGGTCGATGGTCGGCACGCGCTGCAGCGACTCGCGGCCCGGCAGGTCGAAGATCACCGAGTCCCACGACGCGGCGGCGACGTGCTCGGCGTACTTCTCCAGGCAGCGGCCGCGGAAGTAGGCCCGCGTGTCCTCCGGCGGGTCGTGCATCGCGGCCTCGATCGAGGCGTCGTCGAGCAGCCGCTCCATCCGGTTGCCGGCCACAAGGCGGTGGTAGAGGCCCTTCTCGGGCCGGATGTCGGAGTACTGGTAGTCGATGAGCTGGAGCTTGGCGTCGTCCCACGCGAGCCCGTCGCGCTGGCGGTACTGCTCCAGCAGCCGCAGCTTGGCCACCCAGTCCAGCTCCTGGGCGCACAGCATCGGGTCGCGCTCGAGGCGGTCCAGCACCGACTCCCACCGCTCGAGCACGTCGACGGTCTGGGCGTCGGCGTCGGCGCCGTACCGGTCCTCGACGTACTTCTTGGCCAGGTCGAGGTACTCCAGCTGGAGCTGGATCCCGGTCAGCGACCGGCCGTCGGTGAGCGTGACGGTCTGCCGCAGGGTCGCGTCGTGCGAGATCGCGCGGAGCCCGGAGACGGGTCCGTCGACGGTGAGGTCGGTCGAGATGAACCGGTCCTCGATCATGGCCAGCACCAGCGCGGTCGTGCCTACCTTGAGGTACGTCGACACCTCGGACAGGTTGGCGTCGCCGATGATCACGTGCAGCCGCCGATACTTCTCCGGGTCGGCGTGCGGCTCGTCGCGGGTGTTGATGATCGGGCGCTTGAGCGTGGTCTCCAGGCCCACCTCGACCTCGAAGAAGTCCGCGCGCTGGCTGATCTGGAAGCCCTGCTCCCGGCCGTCCTGACCGCGGCCGACCCGGCCGGCACCACAGAAGACCTGTCGGCTGACGAAGAACGGCGTGAGGTGCCGGACGATGTCGCCGAAGGGCGTGGAGCGGCGCATCAGGTAGTTCTCGTGGGCGCCGTACGACGCGCCCTTGTTGTCGGTGTTGTTCTTGTAGAGCGCGATCGGCGACCCGCCGGGCAGCTGGCCGGCGCGGCGCTGGGCGTCCAGCATCACCTGCTCCCCCGCCTTGTCCCACCGCACGACGTCGAGCGGGGTGGTCACCTCCGGGGTGGAGTACTCCGGGTGGGCGTGGTCGACGTAGAGCCGGGCGCCGTTGGTGAGGATCACGTTGGCCAGGCCCATGTCCTCGTCGGTGAGCTGGCTCGGGTCGGCGACCTGCCGCGACATGTCGAACCCGCGGGCGTCGCGCAGCGGCGACTCCTCCTCGAAGTCCCACCGCGCCCGCCGGGCCTTCGCGGTCGCCGAGGCGTAGGCGTTGACCACCTGGGACGACGCGACCATGGGGTTGGCCAGGGGCTGGCCCTGCACGGCGATGCCGTACTCGACCTCGGTGCCCATGACCCGCCGCACGCTCATGTACCGAGGGTACGCGAGCCGCCTATGGTGAAGGCGTGACGCCCGACAACTCAGCCGATCGCTCGGACCGCGCGATCGCGGCCGCCGAGGCGCTGGGTCTCGAGCACACCGTGACCCGGCACGGCCCGGTGCGCTCGCTCGAGGAGGCCGCCGCGGCGCGCGGCGTGACGCCGCGGCAGATCGTGAAGACGCTGGTGGTACGGGTGTCCGAGGGCGACCACCGGTTCGTACTGGTGCCCGGCGACCGGGAGATCGCCTGGCCCAAGCTGCGCGCGCTGCTCGGCATCAACCGGATCTCGATGCCGGACGCCGAGGCGGCGTACGACGTGACCGGCTACGTCCGCGGGACGATCACGCCGCTGGGCAGCGCGAGCCCCCTCCCCGTGGTCGCGGACGCGTCGATGGTCGGCCCGGTCAGCATCGGCGGTGGCGCGCACGGCGTGGCGCTGACCGTCGTCGCCGGCGCCCTCGTCGAGGCGCTCGACGCGACGGTCGCCGACGTCACCGAAGAGAGCGGCGAGCCGCCGACCAGCTGACCGCGGCGCACAGCATCCCGACCGCGATCACTCCGAGCCAGAACATGCCGGGACGGTTCCCGCGGCGAACGAGCGGGAAACGCGGAAGTGGAGGACGCGGTTTGGTCACCAACCGCAGATGGGAGCGCGCCCATTCTGTGGTTGGTGACCAAACCGCGAGGTCCGACCTGGCCTACAGGTACTGGCCGGTGTTGGAGACGGTGTCGATGGAGCGGCCCGGCTCGGTGCCCTGCTTGCCGGTGATGAGCGTGCGGATGAACACGATCCGCTCGCCCTTCTTGCCGGAGATGCGGGCCCAGTCGTCGGGGTTCGTGGTGTTCGGGAGGTCCTCGTTCTCCTTGAACTCGTCCACGCACGCCTGGAGCAGGTGCGAGACCCGGAGACCGTGCTGGTCGTGGTCGAGGAAGTCCTTGATCGCCATCTTCTTGGCGCGGTCGACGATGTTCTGGATCATCGCGCCGGAGTTGAAGTCCTTGAAGTACAGGACTTCCTTGTCGCCGTTCGCGTAGGTCACCTCGAGGAAGCGGTTCTCCTCGGTCTCGGTGTACATCCGCTCGACGGTGGCGCGGATCATCCCGGCGACGGTGGCGTCGCGGTCGCCGCCGAACTCGGCGACGTCGTCGGCGTGCAGCGGCAGGCTCGGCGTGAGGTACTTGCTGAAGATGTCGCGCGCCGACTCCGCGTCGGGCCGCTCGATCTTGATCTTCACGTCGAGGCGGCCCGGCCGCAGGATCGCCGGATCGATCATGTCCTCGCGGTTGGAGGCGCCGATGACCAGCACGTTCTCGAGCAATTCCACGCCATCGATCTCGCTGAGCAGCTGCGGGACGATGGTGTTCTCCACGTCGGAGGAGACGCCCGAGCCGCGGGTGCGGAACAGCGAGTCCATCTCGTCGAAGAAGACGATGACCGGCGTACCGGAGCTGGCCTTCTCACGGGCGCGCTGGAAGACCAGGCGGATGTGGCGCTCGGTCTCCCCGACGTACTTGTTGAGCAGCTCGGGGCCCTTGATGTTGAGGAAGTACGACTTCCCCTCCTGGCCGGTCCGGGCCGCGACCTTCTTGGCCAGCGAGTTCGCGACCGCCTTGGCGATCAGCGTCTTGCCGCAGCCGGGAGGGCCGTAGAGCAGCACGCCCTTGGGCGGGCGGAGCTGGTGCTCCTTGAACAGTTCGGGGTGGAGGTACGGCAGCTCGACGGCGTCCTGGATCGCCTCGATCTGGCCGCTGAGGCCGCCGATCGACTCGTAGGCGATGTCCGGGACCTCCTCGAGGACGAGTTCCTCGACCTCGGACTTCGGGACCTTCTCGTAGACGTAGCCCGCGCGGGAGTCGAGCAGCAGCGAGTCGCCGGCGCGGATCGTCTCGGCGCGCAGCGGCTCGGCGATGCGGACGACGCGCTCCTCGTCGGCGTTCGCGATCACCAGCGCGCGGTTGCCGTCGGCGAGCAGCTCCTTGAACATCACGACCTCGCCGACCTTCTCGAACTCGAGCGCGGCGACGACGTTGAGAGCCTCGTTGAGCATGACCTCCTGCCCCCGCTGGAGGCTGTCGAGGTCGACGCTCGGGCTGACGTTCACGCGCAGCTTGCGGCCGCCGGTGAACACGTCGATGGAGTCGTCCTCGTTGCGGGTGAGGAACGTGCCGAAGCCGGCCGGCGGCTGCGCGAGCCGATCGACCTCTTCCTTCAGCTTCATGATCTGGTCGCGCGCCTCACGCAGCGTCTGGGCGAGGCGTTCGTTCTGCGAGGTCAGCCCGGCGAGGCTGCGCTGGGCGTCCGCGAGGCGCAGCTCCAGGCCGCGCGAGCCCGTGGGTCCATCAGCGAGCCGCCGCCGGAGGTCGTTCACCTCTGACTGCAGGAGTCGGACCTGATCCTCGAGCTCCTCGGAGCTCCGGCCACCTGTGACGCCATCCGATGTCGACATCAGCACCACCTCCTGTTCGATCGACCCTACCCGTGAGGCCTCCCATCGGAAGGGTTCATTTCGCGGTGTTGGTCACGATTTGGACGCGGTGCGTCGGCGAGGGGAGGTCGCGGTTTGGTCACCAACCGCAGCTTCTTGAGGCGAAAACCTGCGGTTGGTGACCGAACCACGTGCTCGAGCGGCTCAGTCGACGGGCTCCTCGACCGGCACGCCGGGCGGCCGCGGGCCGGCGTAGTCGGGCCCGTAGGCACCCGGCGCCGGGCGACGCTTCTTCAGCGGCGGACGCTCCCCCGGCGCCATCCGGCGGGCGGTGACGAGGAACGCCGTGTGGCCGATCATCTTGTGGCCGGGGCGGACCGCGAGGCCCTCGACGTGCCAGTCGCGGACGAGCGACTCCCAGGCCTGCGGCTCGGTGAAGCCGCCGTGAACCCGGACGGTCTCGACGAAGCGGGAGAGCTGGGTCGTGGTGGCGACGTACGCGCAGACGATGCCCCCGGGGCGCAGCGCGTCGGCGGTGGCGTCGAGGCACTCCCACGGGGCGAGCATGTCGAGGATGACGCGGTCGGCGCGCTCGCCGCACGCGGGCAGCGCCTCCGCGAGGTCACCGAGGGTGAGCCGCCAGGCGGGGTGGGTCTCCCCTTCCGGGGCGCCGAAGAACTGGTTGACGTTGCGCCGGGCGACGTCGGCGAACTCCTCCCGGCGCTCGTACGACGACACCCGGCCGTAGGGGCCCACGGCGCGCAGCAGGGAGCAGGTGAGCGCGCCCGAGCCGACGCCGGCCTCGACGACGTGCGCGCCGGGGAAGATGTCGGCGAGCGCGACGATCTGGGCGGCGTCCTTGGGATAGACGACCGCGGCGCCGCGCGGCATCGAGACGACGAACTCGGACAGCAGCGGCCGGAAGCAGAGGTACTCGCCGCCAGCGGACGAGACGACCGTGAAGCCCTCCTCACGTCCGATCAGCTCGTCGTGCTCGATGTGGCCGCGGTTGGAGAAGAAGCGCTTGCCCCGGACGAGCTCGAAGTTGTGCCGGCGGCCCTTCTGGTCGACGAGCCGGATCCACTCGCCCTCTCGCAGCGGACCGCGGTGGACGCCGGACCAGGCCTCGGCGGGGACGTCAGGACTCTGCTCGGACACGAGCGAGAACTCTAGTGCGCCGACGCGCGGAAGGCCTTGTCGACGTCGACGGTCGACAGCACCCCGACGACGGACCCGTCGGGCTCGACGAGCAGGTACTCATCCGACGGGGTCCGGCTGATCGCCATCACGAGCTCCTCGCCGCGGATGTCGGCCGGGAGCCGCAGCTCGTCGACGAGGGTGCGCGCGACCGTGGAGGTCGAGACCCACGGGCGCCGGTCGGCGGGGGTCGCGGCGACCGCCGCCTCGCTGACGATGCCCTCGGGCACGCCCGACCCAGTGACGGTGAGGATGCTGCCCGCCTCGGCGTCCTCCGCCCGGCGTACCGCCTCCGCCAGCGGGAGGTCGCCGGGCACCGCGAGGGTACGGCGGGCCAGCTGGCGCGCGACGAGGTCGGGGATCCGGCTGCGGAACCGGGCGGCGGCCATGGCCGAGGTCGACCCCGACCACAGGAACAGCGCGATGATCACCGCGAAGACCAGGTCGAGGACCTCGAGCTCGTGACCGCGTACCGGGCCCATCAGGAACGGCCAGCACAGCACGGCTACCGCGGCGAGGCGGCCGATCCAGCCCGCGACGATCGTGCCGCGGTGGACGTTGCCGGTGAGCGCCCAGACGGCGGACTTCAGCACCCGCCCGCCGTCCAGCGGCAGGCCGGGGACGAGGTTGAGCACGCCGACGAGGAGGTTGGCGCCGGCCAGGCCACCGACGGCCATCTGGAGCAGACCGTGGGGCGTGAACGGCCAGAGCGCGAGCGCAGCGCCGCCGACGACCAGCGAGGTGAGCGGGCCGACGACGGCGATGAAGAACTCCTGCCGCGGGGTCCGCGCCTCCCCCTCGATCGCGGTCATGCCGCCGAGGAAGTGCAGCGTGATCGAGCTGACCGGGAAGCCGTAGTGCCGGGCGACGAACGCGTGCGACGCCTCGTGCAGCAGCACGGACAGGTAGAGGATCACGGCGAACGCGAAGCCGGCGACGTACTTCCATGCGCCCAGTCCCGGCTCCACGGACTCGACGGCCGGGGCGACCAGGAACGCGATCAGGCCGGCCACCAGGAACCATGACGACGACACGAGGACGTCGCTCCCGGCGATGGTGCCGACCCGCAGGGTGCCCGGTGGTCGGGACGGCCGGGAAGGGTTGTCGGGCACGTGACCACGCTATCCGACGGGCGTCCACGGGACTGTCCACGGCCTCGCCTAGGGTGAGGGCGTGGGAGTGCAGCAGGAGTCTCCGGCGGTCCGGGTGGGTACGCCCGTGGACGGGGTCGAAGTCCTGGGCGCGCTCTCCCCCAGCCGCGCGGGCGACTTCCTGAGCTGTCCGCTGCTCTACCGGTTCCGGACCATCGACAAGCTGCCGGAGCCGTACTCCCCGGACGCGGTGCGCGGCACGGTCGTGCACAAGGTGCTGGAGGACCTCTTCGACCTGCCCGCCGCGGACCGGACACCGGCGCGGGCCGGGGAGATGCTCGTGCCCGCGTGGGACCTGCTGGTCGAGCAGGAGCCCGAGCTGGCCTCGATGTTCGGCGCCGACGAGGGTCCCGAGGCCGCGGCCTGGCTGGCGTCCTGCCGCACGGTCCTCGACCGGTACTTCACGCTCGAGGACCCGAGCCGCCTCGAGCCGGCCGAGCGTGAGTTGTACGTCGAGGCGCTGCTCGACTCCCGACTGCTGCTCCGGGGCTTCGTCGACCGCATCGACGTCGCGCCGACGGGCGAGCTCCGCGTGGTGGACTACAAGACGGGCCGCTCCCCCGGCGAGATGTTCGAGGCCAAGGCGCTGTTCCAGATGAAGTTCTACGCGCTGGTCATCTGGCGCACACGCGGAGTGGTTCCGGCGATGCTCCAGCTGGTCTACCTCGGCAACGGCGAGATGCTGAGGTACGTACCCGACGAGGCCGACCTCCTCGCGACCGAGCGGAAGGTCGAGGCGATCTGGACGGCGATCCGCCTCGCCGAGGAGTCCGGCGACTGGCGGCCGAGCCGCAGCCGGCTCTGCGAGTGGTGCGCCCACCAGGCGATCTGCCCGGCTTGGGGCGGCACGCCCCCGCCGCTGCCGGAACGCGGCAGCGCCGTCGTGGACGACACCGACGACAACTCGCTCTGATCCGGGAGGGCGCGAAAATGTCGCGGTTTGGTCACCAACCGCACGATTCGGCACCCGGAATCTGCGGTTGGTGACCAAACCGCGGAGCCGGAACAGCCCTCAGAGCCCGTTCCGCTCCGCCCAGAGCGCCGCCTGGGTGCGGTCGGAGACGCCGATCCGGGCGAAGGCGGACGTGAGGTGCGCCTTGACCGTGCGCTCACTGATGTCGAGGCGGCGGGCGATCTGCTTGTTGGCCAGTCCCTCGCGCACCAGCCCGAGCACCTCGGTCTCCCGGGAGGTCAGCTGCACGGTGGGCGAGCCGGCCCGGGAGCCGAGGAGGGCGCGGGCGGCCTTGGGGTGGATCGGTGACTCGCCGCGGCTCACCGCGCGGATGCCCTGGAGGACGTCCTCGGGGTCGGCGTCCTTGAGCAGGTAGCCGACGGCGCCGGCGTCGAGGGCCGCGATGATCCGCTCGCTGTCGGAGAACGATGTCAGCACGAGCACGTCGACGCCGAGCTGCTCGGACATGATCGAGCGGGTCGCCGCGACGCCGTCGACCTCGGGCATCTGGAGGTCCATCAGGACCACGTCGGGGCGCAGCCGGCGCACGACCTCGAGAGCCTCGGCCCCGTTCGCGGCCATGCCGACCACCTCGATGTCGTCGGTCCCGCTGAGCAGCTGCTCGAGGCCGGCGCGGATCACCGCGTGGTCGTCGACGAGGACCACCTTCACCGGATCGCTCACCGGGCATCCACCTCCATCCGAACCGTGGTCCCCTCGCCGGGAGAGGATCGCACCTCGAGTACGCCGCCGCTGTCGGTCACCAGGCTGCGCAACCCGCGCAGCCCGTAGCTGTCCTGGGTCACCCGCGCGGGGTGGAACCCGATGCCGTCGTCCACGACCTCCAGCGTCAACGTCCGGCCGTCGCCGCGGACGGTGACAGCCAGGGTCGACGCCTGGGAGTGCCGCATGGCGTTGCGGACCGCCTCCTGGGCGACGCGCCAGACGAGCGCGACGTGGTCGTCGGAGGCGGTCTCGGCACCCTCGACGCTCACCGAAGCCTGGATGTCGAGCGCGGCGGACGGCGCGATCAGGTCGGCGAGGGCGGCAGGCAGGCCGTCCGAGATCAGGTCGGGAGGGTGGATCTCGGCGAGCAGGGAGCGCAGCGACTTCAGGCTGGTGCGGAGCGACAGGCTGGCGCCGTCGAGCGTCCCGCGCGCGTCGTCGGAGAGGTCCGGCGTCCGGGCGACGGCGCTGACCGAGAACGCCGTGCCGGCCAGGTCCTGGACCACGCTGTCGTGCAGGTCACGCGCGATCCGCCGGCGCTCGGCGTCGGAGGCGTCCATCGCCGAGCGCAGGAGGCGCTCGCGCTCCTTGCTCGCGCTCGTGAGCTGGCGGGTGAGTGCGCTGAGGATGAGGGTGGCGAGCAGGATGAGGAGCAGGAGCGGGCCGATCACGATCCACCTGAACGTCCCGAAGAGCTCGCTCTGTCGCTCCTCGAGCTGGTCGAGCGAGTAGTACGAGTCGACGAGCAGCGGCGTGCCTTCCGGCGATTCGATCCGCGTGTAGACCTCGACCTGGGGAAGGTCGCCGTTGAAGTTCTCTGGCCGGTCCGGATCAGAGGTCTGGTAGCCGGAGCCACCCTGCTCGAGGACGCGCCGCTGATCCGCGTCCAAGGGGTATGCCTCCAACGGCACCGAACCGAAGCCGTCACTCGAGTAGACGACCGTGCCGTCCTCGGCGCGGACGGTGAACCGTTCGATGTCGTCGACCGATCCGACTCCCGAGAGTCGCCGGTCCAGCCGATCGATCGCGCCCGGCGCCCCCACCATCAGGCGGCGCGGGATCCGCGGTTCTACGAACTGTTGCGCGAGCACGTCGTTGACTCGGGTTGCCTCGGTAATCGCTTCGTCGGAAGCAGCTTCACCAGCCAGGTAGTTGACGCCGAAGATGATGGCCGTCACGGTGATGACACCGATCAGGAGAAACTGCGTAACCGGATTGCGCAACAGTCTCACTCGGCCGCCTTCTCATCGGGTGCGCCACAGGATAAGTGGTACCCGAGAGTCAGTAGTCCCTGGAGATCCTGCAAACCTCACCGGTGCGGCGGTTGACGGCTCGGAAGCCGACGTCGTCGACACCGTAGAAGTCGAGCATCGACCTGGAGATGCGGAAGGAGCGATCGATGTCGTCACGCGCTTGGACGTCCCCCTGAGCGGACACATCCCCGTTGTGGCGCATGGTCCAGTCCCAGATGTCGTCGTCGTTGCTGAACACGGCGCCGACCACGATGAAGCGGTCGCTGTTGCCGTCGATTCCCTTGAAGGTCAGACGGACATCGGAGGACCCGGCGCAATTGACGCGAGCAGGACCGTCCTTCGCAGCCCCGCCATCCTTTGCCAGGGCCGGAGCTCCTGACAGGGCCGCTGCACCCAGCACGAGGCTGAGCACGATGGCGAGGCCACGACGGACGATCATCATTCCTGCTTCCTAAAGAACCAGGGTGAGTGACCCCCCGGATGACTGGAGTCTGCCTGAGGACGAGGACACCGCGACATTGTCCGGTGGTACTAGGACTCCGGCGGGGTGATGACTAGTCCCTCGCCGCCCACACCTCGGCCAGGTCGAGACCTACGAGCGTGTCGGCGAAGACCCGGCGCTCGCCCGGCAGCACCGGCACGTGGTTCTCCACGACAAGGACCAGGCAGCCGGCGGCCTCGGCCGACTTGGCGCCGGTCTGGGAGTCCTCGATCGCCAGGCAGTCCGCGGCCGCGAGCCCGAGCGCCGCCGCGGCGGTCACGTACGGCTCGGGGTGGGGCTTGCCTCGGGAGACCCGGTCGCCGGTCACGACCACGCGGAAGGTCTCCGGCGGCAGCTCGGCCAGGATCGGCGCCACGAAGCGGTCGTAGGACATCGTCACCAGCGCGCACGGGATCCCCGCAGCGTGGGTGCGCTCGATCAGGTCGACGGCACCCGGGCGCCACGGGACCGACTCCTCGACCCGGCGTACGACGCCGTCGAGGAGCTCGTCGACGATCTGCTCGGGCGGGACGTCGATGCCCATGTGCTCGCGGATGTAGTGCGCCGAGACGAGCAGGTCGTTGCCGACCAGGGTCAGTGCGTGCGCCTGGCTCCACGTCCCGCCGTGCCGAGCGGCGAGCTCGAACTCGGTGTCGATCCAGTACGGCTCGGTGTCCACGAGCGTGCCGTCCATGTCCCAGAGGACGGCGCCGGGCAGATCAGTCATCCGGGTCATAGCCCAGGTTCGGCGACAGCCACCGCTCGGCCTCGGCGAGGGTCCAGCCCTTGCGTTCGGCGTAGTCGGCGACCTGGTCGCGGCCGAGCCGGCCCACGACGAAGTACTGCGACGCGGGGTGCGAGAAGTACCAGCCCGAGACTGCCGCCCCGGGCCACATGGCCATGCTCTCGGTGAGCTCGATCCCGGTGCTCCCCTGTACGTCGAGGAGCTCCCAGAGGGTGCGCTTCTCGGTGTGCTCGGGACAGGCCGGGTAGCCGGGCGCCGGCCGGATGCCGACGTACTTCTCGGCGATCAGCGCCTCGTTGTCGAGCTGCTCGTCGGGCACGTGGCCCCAGAACTCGGTGCGCACCCGCTGGTGCAGCCGCTCGGCGAACGCCTCCGCGAGCCGGTCGGCCAGGGCCTCCAGCATGATCGCGGAGTAGTCGTCGTTGGCCTCCTTGAAGGCCAGGATCCGCTCCTGGGCGCCCAGTCCGGCCGTCACCGCGAAGGCGCCGACGTGGTCGGCCAGCCCGGTCTCGCGCGGCGCGACGAAGTCCCCCAGCGACCGGTTGGGTACGCCGGGGCGGTGCTCGCCCTGCTGCCGCAGGTTGTGCAGCGTCGTGAGCACCTCGGACCGGGTGTCGTCGGTGTAGACCTCGATGTCGTCCCCGACCGCCGCCGCGGGGAAGAAGCCGAAGACGGCGTTGGCCGTCAGCCACTTCTCCTCGACGATCCGGTCGAGCATGGCCTGGGCGTCGTCGTACAGCGGACGCGCGGCCTCGCTCGTCGCGGGGTTGTTGAGGATGTCGGGGAACCGGCCCTTCATCTCCCAGGCGTTGAAGAACGGCTGCCAGTCGATGAAGTCGCGCAGCTCGCCGAGGTCGTAGTCGGTGAGCACGTGGGTGCCGGGCTGCCGCGGCGCGGGCGGCTCGTAGCCGGTCCAGTCGATCGGCGTGCGGTTGGCGCGGGCCTGCTCCAGCGTCACCATCGGCCGGTCGCTCTTGGCCGCGTGCCGCTCGCGCAGCGAGTCGTAGTCCGCCTTGACCTCGGCCATCAGCCGCGGCCGCTGGGCCTCGCTGAGGAGCGCGGCGAGCGTCGGGACCGAGCGCGAGGCGTCCTTGACCCAGACGACCGGTCCGTCGTACTTGCCGTCCACCTTGACCGCGGTGTGGGCGCGCGAGGTGGTGGCGCCGCCGACCAGCAGCGGGATCTCGAAGCCCTGGCGCTGCATCTCCGAGGCCACGTTGACCATCTCGTCGAGCGACGGCGTGATCAGGCCGGACAGGCCGACGGCGTCGGCACCGATCTCGGCCGCGGTGTCGAGGATCTTCTGCGCCGGCACCATCACGCCGAGGTCGACGACCTCGTAGTTGTTGCACTGCAGGACCACGCCGACGATGTTCTTGCCGATGTCGTGGACGTCGCCCTTGACCGTGGCCATGACGATCGTGCCGTTGGTCTCCTTGGCGGTGGCCAGCGCGGGGTTGTCGAGCTTCTCCTGCTCGATGAACGGGATGAGGTAGCCGACGGCCTTCTTCATCACGCGCGCCGACTTCACGACCTGCGGGAGGAACATCTTGCCGGCGCCGAACAGGTCGCCGACCACGTTCATGCCGTCCATCAGCGGGCCCTCGATGACCTCGATCGGGCGGCCGCCGCGCGCGGCGATCTCCTGGCGGAGCTCCTCGGTGTCGTCCTCGACGAAGCCGTCGATGCCCTTGACCAAGGCGTGTGTGATCCGCTCGCCGACCGGCAGCGAGCGCCACTCCTCCGCGGCCGCCTCCACGACCTCACCGGCCTTGTTGTGCTCCTCGGCGATCTCGAGCAGCCGCTCGGCGGCGTCCGGGCGGCGGTTGAGGACGACGTCCTCGATCCGCTCGCGCAGCTCCGGCTCGACCTCGGTGTAGGGCGCCAGGGCGCCGGCGTTCACGATGCCCATGTCGAGACCGGCCTCGATCGCGTGGAACAGGAACACCGCGTGGATCGCCTCGCGGACCGGGTTGTTGCCGCGGAAGGAGAAGCTCACGTTGGAGATGCCGCCGGAGACCTTCGCGCCCGGCAGGTTCTGCTTGATCCATCGGGTCGCCTCGATGAAGTCGAGGCCGTACGACGCGTGCTCCTCGATGCCGGTGGCGACCGCGAACACGTTCGGGTCGAAGATGATGTCCTCGGCCGGGAAGCCCACCTGGTCCACGAGGATCCGGTAGGCCCGCTCGCAGATCGCGGTGCGGCGCTCGAGGTTGTCGGCCTGGCCGTCCTCGTCGAAGGCCATCACCACCGCGGCCGCGCCGTACCGCCGGCACAGCCGGGCCTGCTCGACGAACTTCTCCTCGCCCTCCTTCAGCGAGATGGAGTTCACGATCGGCTTGCCCTGCACGCAGCGCAGGCCGGCCTCGATCACCTCCCACTTCGAGGAGTCGACCATCACCGGCACCCGGCTGATGTCGGGCTCGCTCGCGACCAGCTTGAGGAAGCGGTCCATCGCGGCGACGCCGTCGATCATGCCCTCGTCCATGTTGACGTCGATGACCTGCGCGCCGTTCTCGACCTGCTGCGCGGCCACCGTGAGGCCGGTGTCGTAGTCGCCGGCCTTGATGAGGTTCCGGAACCTCGCCGAGCCCGTGATGTTGGTGCGCTCGCCGACGTTGACGAAGAGGCTGTCGTCGTCGAGCGTGAACGGCTCGAGCCCGGCGAGCCGCATGGCGGCCGGGATCTTCGGGACGGTACGCCGCTGCTTCCCCTCGACCGCCCCGGCGATGGCCGCGATGTGGGCGGGGGTCGTGCCGCAGCAGCCGCCGACGAGGTTCACGAACCCCGCGTCCGCGAACTCGCTGATGACCGCGGCGGTCTCCGCCGCTGCCTCGTCGTACTCGCCGAAGGCGTTGGGCAGGCCGGCGTTCGGGTAGCAGGACACGAACGTGTCGGCGATGCGCGACATCTCGGCGATGTAGGGCCGCATCTCCTTGGCGCCGAGCGCGCAGTTGAGGCCGATCGCGAGCGGGCGGACGTGGCGCACGGAGTTCCAGAACGCCTCGGTGGTCTGGCCCGACAGGGTCCGGCCGGAGGCGTCGGTGATGGTGCCCGAGACGATGACCGGCCAGCGCCGGCCCGCCTCCTCGAAGAGCTGCTCGACGGCGAAGATCGCGGCCTTCGCGTTGAGGGTGTCGAAGATGGTCTCGATCACCAGCAGGTCGGCGCCGCCGTCGACGAGCGCGCGGGCCGCGGTGAGGTAGGCGTCGACGAGCTCCTCGAAGACGACGTTGCGCGCGCCCGGGTCGTTGACGTCGGGCGAGATCGAGGCGGTCCGGGTCGTGGGGCCGAGCGCGCCGGCGACGTACCGGGGGTGGTCCTCGGTGGCGACCGCGTCGACAGCGGTGCGCGCGAGTCGCGCCGCCTCGAGGTTGAGCTCGTAGGAGAGCTCCTCCATGTCGTAGTCGCCCAGCGAGATTGCGTTCGCGTTGAACGTGTTGGTCTCGATGATGTCCGCGCCAGCCTCGAGGTACTCGCGGTGGATGCTCGCGATGGTCTCGGGCTGGGTGAGCGTGAGCAGGTCGTTGTTGCCGACGAGGTCCTTCGGCCAGTCCGCGAAGCGCTCCCCGCGGTAGCCGGCCTCGTCGGGCCGGTCCCGCTGGATCGCGGTGCCCATCGCGCCGTCGATCACCATGATCCGCTCGCCCAGGGTGCGGGTGAGGGCATCGGTGGCGTCGGGGCGCCAGGCGGGCTGGGGGGACTGGGACAACGGGACTCCTCTCGAGCTTCCAGCGTAGGTACCCAGTCCACGGACTGGACCGGCTTCCCAGATCGTGACACCGGGCGTCTCGAGGGGAGAAATCGTGGCGCCGGACTAGGCTGGACGAGTGATCGAGCTGGAGGACGTCCCCGACCTGGTGGACCCGATCGTCGTCGCGGCCTTCGAGGGCTGGAACGATGCTGCCGACGCCGCTTCGTCGGTGGTCGACCACCTGATCCGCGTGTGGGACGCCAAGGTCGTCGGCGCGGTGGATCCCGAGGACTTCTACGACTTCCAGGTCAACCGCCCCTATGTCGGCACCGACGACCTCGGACACCGCAGGATCACCTGGCCGACCACGCGGATCGCCGTCGCCTCTCCCCCGGAGCTCGACCGCGACGTGATCCTCGTGCGGGGCATCGAGCCGAACATGCGCTGGCGCCAGTTCTGCGCGGAGGTGATCGCCGCGGTCGAGGAGCTCGGCGGCTCGATGGTCGTCACCCTCGGCGCCCTGCTCGCCGACACCCCCCACACGCGCCCGATCCCCGTGACCGGCACGGCGTCGGAGCCCGAGCTCGTCGACCGGCTCAAGCTCGAGCAGTCGACCTACGAGGGCCCGACCGGCATCGTCGGCGTCTTCCAGGACGCCTGCACGCTGCTCGACATGCCCGCGGTGTCGTACTGGGCCGCGGTGCCCCACTACGTCGCCCAGCCGCCCTGCCCGAAGGCCACGCTGGCGCTGCTCGGCCAGCTCGAGGACCTGTTGGAGGCGTCGATCCCCCTCGGCGACCTGCCCGAGGACGCCCGCGCCTGGGAGCGCGGCGTCGACGAGCTCGCCGAGGATGACGAGGACGTCGCCGACTACGTCCGCGCCCTCGAGGAGACCCGCGACACCACCGACCTCCCCGAGGCCTCCGGTGAGGCCATCGCCCGGGAGTTCGAGCGGTACCTCAAGCGGCGGCACGACGACGAGTAGGCGGGCCGCACGGTCGCGGTTTGGTCACCAACCGCAGATCGGGAGCGCTCCCACTTGCGGTTGGTGACCAAACCGCAGCAACCAGCCGGTTGAGGACGAGCCGCGTCAGCGCATCCAGATCGCCAGGCCCAGGGCCGCGTCGAGGAGCCGGAGCATCTCGCCGGCGGCGTCCGGGTCGCTGGTGTCGGCCAGGCCGTCGGTGCCGAGCGTGGCGGCGGCCCATCGGTCGACCGCCGCGGTCGCCCGCGGGGCGTCCAGGTCGTCCGCGAGGGCGGCGAGGACCTCGGTGACGACGGGGGCCGCGGGAGCGCCGGCGCCGAGCGACAGGGCACGGCGCCAGCGGTCGACGTCGTCTACCGCGGTCCAGAGCTGGTCGTCGGTCCACTCCCAGTCGGAGCGGTAGTGATGCCGCATCAGCGCGAGGCGGATGGCCATGGGGTCGACGTCGCTGTTGCGCAGGGCCGAGACGAAGACCAGGTTGCCGCGCGACTTCGACATCTTCTCGCCGTCGTAGCCGACCATGCCGCCGTGGCTGTAGACCCGCGCGAACGGCGTACCGGGGACGGCGACCTGGGCGTGGCCGGCGCACATCTCGTGGTGCGGGAACACCAGGTCGCTGCCGCCGCCCTGGACGTCGAACGCGCCGCCGAGGTGCTCCTGGGCGATCGCGGTGCACTCGATGTGCCAGCCGGGTCGGCCCGGGCCCCACGGGCTGTCCCACGACGGCTCGCCCTCGCGCTCGCCGCGCCAGACGACGCAGTCGAGCGGGTCCTTCTTGCCGGGGCGGTCCGGGTCTCCGCCGCGCTCGGGGTAGATCTCGAGCATCTGCTCGCGCGACCAGCCGGACTCGGCGCCGAAGGCGGGGTCGGCGGTCACGGAGAAGTAGAGGTCGTCCTCGACGCGGTAGATGGAGCCGGCCACCTCGAGCCTGCGGATCAACTCGATCACGAGCGGGATCGACTCGACGGCGCCGACGTAGTGGTCCGGCGGGATGACGCGCAGCGCGGTCATGTCCTGGCGGAACAGCTCGGTCTCGCGCTCGGCGAGCTCGACCCAGTCGACGTGCACCTTCTCGGCGCGCTCGAGCAGCGGGTCGTCGACGTCGGTGACGTTCTGGACGTAGGTCACGTCATGGCCGGCGTTGCGCCACGCCCGGTTGAGCAGGTCGAACGCGACGTAGGTGTTCGCGTGGCCGAGGTGCGTGGCGTCGTACGGCGTGATGCCGCAGACGTACATCCGGGCGGTGCCGTCCGGCGTGACTGTGACGCGGCCACCGGAGGCGGTGTCCTGCAGGACGACCGGCGGACCCGGGACGGACAGGGTCGGGGTCTCCGGGAACGGCCAGGCGCGCATGTCGCGAAGCCTATCGACTGCGGGTCAGAACGGCGGCCACGGGATCGCGGGCCACTCCCCGCGCGGCTCCGGCATCACGGCGCGGTGGGCGAGCCGGTCGCACCGGCGGGCCAGCGCCTCGATCTCCAGATCGCTGAGGTGGTCGGCCAGAGCATCCCCGAGCGTGGCGCGGACCTCCGCGGCGAGCGTGCGGACCACGGCCGCCTCGTCGTCGGCGAGCGGCTCGCCCAGCCATCCCCAGAGGACGGTCCGCAGCTTGTGCTCGCTGTGGAAGGTCACGCCGTGGTCGACGCCGTACCGGTGCCCGCCGCTCATCTCCAGGACGTGGCCGCCCTTGCGGTCGGCGTTGTTGACGACGATGTCGAACACCGCCATCCGCCGCAGTGCCGCGGAGTCCTCGTGGATCAGCGAGATCGGGCGGTCCTGCTGGTCGAGGCCGTCGAAGACGTGCTTCCAGCCCTGCGGGACCTCGCCCTCGGGCACGAGCGTGACCGCGACCTGCTCGCCGTCCGGCTCCTGCCAGCGCTGCACCATGCCGCGGCCGTGCGGCCCGTCGCGCAGCCAGGTCTCGGGCACGACGTCCCAGCCGGTCGCCGCCGAGACGAGATACGCCGCCCGCTCGCGGTCGGCGAGCGTGCCGTCGGGGAAGTCCCACAGCGGACGCTCCCCGGCGACCGGCTTGTAGACGACGCGGACGCCGTCGATCTCGCCGACGAAGGTCGCGTTGGAGGCGGGCATGATCCGGCCGTGGAGGACGAGCTCGCCCTCCACCAGGTCGGGCCCGGTCACGGGTCCCGTCGCCGGAAGCCGTTGGCCCGCACGCACAGGTGACCGTCGGGGTCGATCGGGTTGCCGCAGAACGGGCAGCTCGGCCGCCCGGCGTCCAGGACCTGCGCAGCGCGCTTGACGAACGCCCGGGCGGGACCGGCGGGGAGCCGGACCAGGAAGACCTCGTCCGGCTCGGGCTCCTCGAAGTCCTCGTCGAGCTGGTCGGGCGTCACGACCGCGGCCTCGGTGAACGGGAAGACCTCGATCACCAGGCGCTGGTCGTCGGGGTCCCAGGACAGCGTCATGGTGCCGGCCCGGAACTCCTCCTCGATCGGCTGCTCCAGCGGGTCGGAGTCCTCCAGGCCCAGGGGCGCGACCGCCGGGATCAGGCCCTCGGTCGCGTTGCTCGCCATCACCTCGTCCAGGAGCTCGTCGATCCTCTCCGCGAGCGCCTGCACCTGCTGCTTCTCGAGCGCGACGCTGACCACCCGGGCGCCGGAGCGCGCCTGGAGGAAGAAGGTCCGCTGTCCGGGCGGGCCGACGGTGCCCGCGACGAAGCGCTCCGGAGGGTCGAATCCGTGGACGACGGGCATGACCTCAAACCTAGTCGGTCGCCGAAGGACCGGCGCCACCGCCGACCACGGCGTCGGTCGAGGGCTTCCGGCGGGAGCCCTTCTTCCTCGCGGGCGGTGCGAGCCAGGCCAGGTCGCCCGCATGGGTGTTCGTCGCCAGCACGAACGGGCGGGCCTCGGTGTAGCGGACGATCGAGATCGAGGCCGGGTCGACGTGGAGCCGCTGGAACAGGTCGAGGTGCAGCCCGAGCGCGTCGGCGAGGACCGACTTGATCACGTCGCCGTGGCTGACCGCCACCCAGACCGCGCCCGGACCGTGCTCGGCCTCGAACGCCGCGTCCAGACGGCGTACGGCGGTCACGGACCGGGCCTGCATGGCGATCATCGACTCGCCACCCGGGAAGGTCGCGGCCGAGGGCTGGGCCTGCACGACCGACCACAGCTTCTCCTTGGCCAGCTCCCGGATCGGGCGTCCCGCCCAGTCGCCGTAGTCACATTCGGTGATCCCGCGCTCGGTGCTCAGCCGCGGCGCGGCGGGGTGGGCTCGCACGATCGCCTTCGCGGTCTGCTTGCAGCGCTCGAGGGGGCTGCTGACGACCCCGGCCAGCGGGACGACGGCGAGCCTCTCCCCCGTCCGCGCCGCCTGCTCGGAGCCCGTGTCGTCGAGTCGTACGCCGGGGAGCCGGCCGGCGAGCGTGCCGGCCGTGTTGGCCGTCGTCCGGCCGTGACGCACGAGGATCACGGTTGCCATGGCGGCGAGCGTAGTGGGACTACGGTGAACGCGTGATCGTCGACTGCGCGCTCTACCGCGACGGCCAGCGCACCGAGGTCGGCGGCCACTGGCGCGAGCTGCGCGCCCGGGCCGACCGCGACGGCGACTTCGTGTGGATCGGTCTCCACGACCCCTCGGAGGAGGAGATCAGCGAGGTCGCGGACGTCTTCGGGCTGCACCCGCTGGCGGTCGAGGACGCCGTGCAGGCGCACCAGCGGCCGAAGCTCGAGCGGTTCGGCGACCTGCTGTTCCTGGTGCTGAAGACCCTCTGGTACGTCGACGAGCACGACGCCGTCGAGACCGGCGAGATCGCGATGTTCGTGGGCGACGACTTCGTCGTCACCGTCCGCCACGGCCAGGGCAACGAGCTGCACTCGGCCCGGGCGGAGCTCGAGTCCAGCCGCAAGGTGATGGCTCACGGGCCCGGTGGGGTCCTGTACGCCGTGATCGACCGGATCGTGGACGAGTACCTCGACGTGGTCGACGATCTGGTCGTCGACGTCGACGAGATCGAGACGTCGGTCTTCTCCGCCGAGCGCACCAACGACTCCAGCCGCATCTACGTCCTCAAGCGCGAGCTCGCGGAGGTACGTCGGGCAGTACTGCCGCTCCGCGATCCGGTGGCGCGCCTCGCCGCCGGCGACGTGAGCGCCGTGCCCGAGAAGGCGGCGCCGTTCTTCCGCGACGTGTCCGACCACCTCGCCCGCGCCGCGGAGACCGTGGACTCGCTCGACGCGCTGCTGTCGACCGCCTTCGACGCCCACCTGGCGCAGATCTCGGTGCAGCAGAACGACGACATGCGGAAGATCTCCGCCGGGGCGGCGCTGATCGTGGTGCCGACGCTGATCGCGGGGATCTACGGCATGAACTTCGCCCACATGCCCGAGCTGGGCTGGACCTACGGCTACCCGTTCGCGCTGCTGCTCATGGGCGCGGCCGCCGGAGGACTGTGGGTGTTGTTCAAGAAGTCCGGCTGGTTGTAGCTACGCCGCGATCACGCCGGCCGCGACCAGCGCGAGCGTCAGCGTGCCGAGCGCGACCCGGTAGAGCACGAACGGCGTGTAGCTGTGCGTGGTCACGTACCGCAGCAGCCAGGCGATGGCGGCGTACCCGACGACGAAGGAGACGACCGTGGCCGCGATGGTCGGGCCCCAGCCGTAGAGGTTGTCGCCGTGCGGGATCTCCTTGAGCTGGAAGAGGCCCGCGCCGATCACGGCGGGGATCGCGAGCAGGAACGCGTAGCGCGTGGCGGTCTCGCGGTCGTAGCCGAGGAAGCGGCCCATCGAGAGCGTCGCGCCCGACCGGGAGACGCCGGGGATCAGCGCGAGCGCCTGGGCGAACCCCATGAGGAGCGCGTCGCGGAGCGTGAGCTGCTTGAGGGACTTGTCCGTGCGGCCGATCCGGTCGGCGATGCCGAGGACGATGCCCATCACGATCAGCATCGCGCCGATGATCCAGAGGCTGCGGAAGTCCTCCTCGATCACGTCCTTGAGGGCGATGCCGAGCACCACGATCGGCAGCGAGCCGAGGATGATGAACCAGCCCATCCGGGCGTCGAGGTGGCCGCGGTACTCGGCGTGGAAGAGCGACTTCACCCACATCGAGGCGATCCGCCAGATGTCCTTGCGGAAGAACAGCAACACGGCGAGCTCGGTGCCGATCTGGACGACCGCGGTGAACGCCGCCCCCGGGTCGCCCCATCCGGCCAGCTCCGGGAAGATCCGGAGGTGGGCGCTGCTGGAGATCGGCAGGAACTCCGTGAGTCCCTGGATGATCCCGAGGACCACGGCCTGGAGGAAGTCGACCACGGGTGGGAATCCTACGGTGGTGGTCTGGCGTGCCGAGGACCCCCGCCGTGGGCTCGCCGACTACCTTGTCGCCATGCAGCAGAGGCGAGTCGGCGCGACCGGCCTGTCCGTGTCCCGTCTGGGGCTGGGCACGATGACCTGGGGACGCGACACCGACGAGCACGAGGCGCGTGACCAGCTGATCGCCTTCGCCGAGGCCGGCGGCACCCTGCTCGACACCGCCGCCGGGTACGGCAACGGCGCGTCCGAGGAGCTCATCGGCACGCTGATCGGCGACGTCGTCGCCCGCGACGAGGTCGTGCTCGCCACCAAGGCCGGCATCAGCGCCCGCCGTGGTGGCCGCGAGTACAACACCTCGCGCGGCCACCTCCTGTCCACGCTCGACGCCTCGCTGCGCCGCCTCCGCGTCAGCCACGTCGACCTGTGGCAGGTCCACATCTGGTCCGACGACACCCCGATCGAGGAGACGCTCGCAGCGCTCGACACCGCCGTCGCGACCGGGCGGGCGTCGTACGTCGGCATCTCGAACTACTCCGGGTGGCAGACCGCCCAGGCGGCGACCTGGCAGCGGGCCGTGCCCGGCCGCGCCCCGCTGGCGTCGACCCAGGTGGAGTACTCGCTGCTGAACCGGGCCGTCGAGCTCGAGGTCGTCCCGGCGGCGAGGACGCTCGGCCTCGGGATCCTGCCGTGGTCGCCGCTCGGTCGCGGCGTGCTCACCGGCAAGTACCGCACCGGCACGCCCTCCGACTCCCGCGCGGCCTCGCAGCACTTCTCGAACTTCGTGGGCGCCTACCTCGACGACCGCTCCGCCGGCATCGTCGAGGCCGTCGCCCGCGCCGCCGACGGCCTCGGCTGGACGGCGCTCGAGGTGGCGCTGACCTGGGTCCGCGACCGCCCGGGCGTCACCGCACCGATCATCGGCGCCCGCACCGCCGCCCAGCTGCGCGGCGCGCTCGGCGTCGAGGAACTGGTCCTGCCTGACGAGATCTCCAGCGCGCTGGACGACGTCTCGGCAGAATGACGAGCAGCAAGGAGGCAGCATGACCCGTGCGTTGCGGCGTCCACCCGGTCGAGGGGTGGAGTGGGAGTTCGAGAAGGTGACCTTCTCCCGCGAGTTCTCACGCAACGTGGTCACCAAGCTGCTGGTCGAGCGCGCCGAGCACGGCGGCTGGGAGCTGGACCGGGTCCGCATCGGCGCCGACGGCACCCGGCGGGTCATCCTGCGCCGGAAGATCATCCGCGCCGTCCGGACCGCCTGACACCACCGCCGAAAAGCCCGCGGTTTGGTCACCAACCGCAACCTCTCGGCCCCGAGTCCTGCGGTTGGTGACCAAACCGCATCCCCTCACCCGGCGACCGGGAGCGCCGGAGACGGCCGAGACCCCGGAGACGCCGCCGACGATTCATCACGGTAGGGGGATGGATCGGCACCCCCCTCGGCGTACCCAACTAGGGAAGCGCGGACTCGCCTGCCTACCGTGATGAATCGGCAGCGCGAGGCACCCCGGGACCGCCCTACACCAGGTCGAGGAACCGGTCGAAGACCCGGGCGCCGAACTCGAGGGCGTCCACGGGGACCCGCTCGTCGACGCCGTGGAACAGCGCGGTGAAGTCGAGCTCCGCGGGCAGGCGCAGCGGGGCGAAGCCGTAGGACGCCATGCCGAGCTTGCGGAAGTGCTTGGCGTCGGTGCCGCCGCTCATGAGGTACGGCGCCACGATGGCGTCGTCGTCCTCGGCGAGGATCGAGCGGGTCATGGCGTCGACCAGGTCGCCCTCGTACGGCGTCTCCCAGGGCTGCTGCTTGCTCACGTAGTCGATCGAGATGTCGTCGCCGACCAGCTCGGCGACGGTGGCGAAGAACTCGTCCTCGTAGCCCGGCAGGAACCGGCCGTCGACGTGCGCGGTCGCCTCGGTCGGGACCACGTTCACCTTGTAGCCGGCGCCGAGCATGGTGGGGTTCGCGCTGTTGCGGATGACCGCGCCCATCATCCGGGCCGCGCCGCCGAACTCGGAGACCAGCGCCTCGGCGTTCTCCGGCGTCGCCTCCTCGCCGGCCAGCTCGCCGACAGCGGCGAGGAGCGTGCGCATGGCGGGCGTGAGCCGGACCGGCCAGTCATGGGCGCCGATCCGCGCGACGGCGCTCGCCAGCGAGGTCACGGCGTTCTCATGGTTGACCATCGAGCCGTGGCCGGCGCGACCGCGGGCGGTGAGCCGCATCCAGGCCATGCCCTTCTCGGCCGCCTCGATCAGGTAGATCCGCCGGCCTCGGACGGTGGCGCTGAACCCGCCGACCTCGCCCACCGCCTCCGTGCAGCCCTCGAGCTCCTCGGCGTGCCGCTCGACGAGCACCTCGGCGCCGAGGTGGCCGCCGGCCTCCTCGTCGGCGGTGAAGCACAACGTGATCGGGCGCTCCGGCACGCGGCCCGACCGCTGCCGCGCCCGTACGACGGAGAGCAGCATCGCGTCGAAGTCCTTCATGTCGACCGCGCCCCGGCCCCACACGTAGCCGTCCTGCACCTCGCCGGAGAACGGGTCGACCTGCCAGTCGTCGGCCGCGGCCGGCACGACGTCGAGGTGGCCGTGCAGCAGGAGCCCGTCGCGGCCGGACCCGGACGGCCCGCCCCACTGCGCGACGACCGACGTGCGACCCGGCTCGGACTCGTAGAGGTTCGACGAGATGCCCACCTCGTCGAGCAGCCCGGCGACGTACTCGGCCGCCTTCCGCTCCCCCGGGCCGTCCTCGTCGCCGTAGTTGGAGGTGTCGATCCGGATCAGCTCACGGCAGAGCTCCACGACCTCGGCAGCGGGGTCCACAGGCGCGTCCGTCATGGGCCCAGCATGGCACCCAGCCCGATGCGGAACTTCGGTCCACCCTTTGCTACTGTTCCACCGCACTCGTCCGGGTGGCGGAATTGGCAGACGCGCTAGCTTGAGGTGCTAGTGCCCGTATTAGGGCGTGGGGGTTCAAGTCCCCCCTCGGACACCGGAGAAGGCCCCGCGAGGGGCCTTTTCGCATTTCCGGCGCGTGTCTTCTTGAACGGTTCAAGAAAGTACGGCAGGGTAGGGGCATGCCCACCACGGCCGACTTCGAACGGATGCTCCGCGACGCGGACCTGCGCGTCACGCGCCCGCGGCTGGCGGTCCTCGACGCGGTGCACCGGCTCCCCCATGCCGACACCGAGTCGATCATCGGCGCCGCGCGCGCCGCTCTCGCCGACGTCTCCCACCAGGCCGTGTACGACGTGCTGCGGGCCCTCACGGGCGCCGGGCTGGTCCGCCGCATCCAGCCGTCCGGCGCCGTCGCCCGCTACGAGGCGCGCGTCGGCGACAACCACCACCACATCGTGTGCCGCTCCTGCGGCGCCATCGCCGACGTCGACTGCGCCGTCGGCCACGCTCCGTGCCTCACGGCCTCCGACGACCACGGCTTCGTGGTGGAGGAGGCGGAGGTCATCTACTGGGGCCGCTGCCCCGACTGCTCCACCGCTCAGTGACACACCCCTTCTGATCCGTTTCTGATCCGTTCGCCAGCTGGAAAGGTTGACCATGTCCGACAACGAGGACTCCACGAGCCCCCAGGGGATCGACCGCAAGGCGGCTGAGGGCTGCCCGGTCATGCACGACTCCGCCGCCGCCTCCGGCAGCGAGAGCGAGAACCCGGCGCTCGACTCGCCGACCCCGAGGACCGGCGGGCGGCCGCACTCCAACAAGGACTGGTGGCCGAACATGCTGGACCTGTCGGTCCTGCACGTCCACTCCCCGAAGGGCAACCCGCTCGGCGACGACTTCGACTACTCCGAGGAGTTCAAGAAGCTCGACGTCGCCGAGCTGCGTCGCGACGTCGTCGAGGTGCTCAACACCTC
>NZ_BAAIFY010000031.1:0-49778 GCF_054653575.1 Nocardioides pyridinolyticus
TCTTTTCCGTAGGGGCCACCACCAGGTGGCCCCTACGATGCATTTGAGGGCCCGTTCCAGCTGAACCCGCAGTACACCGCATCGATCGAGGAGCATCCGTCGTGGCCGAGCAGCGCCGTCCCCAGCGTTCGTCGTCCCAGCGTTCGTCGTCCCAGCGCCCTGCCGCTGGCGGGAAGGGCAAGCCCCAGGGCTCGGGCCGACCGCAGAGCGGCGGCAGGTCCGCCGCACGAGCGGCCGGCAAGTCGGAGTCCTTCGACCGTTCGCGCAGTGATGCGCGCGGTGACTCGCGGGGCGACAAGCCACGCGGCAAGGCGCCCGCCGGCAAGCGCCCGGCCCGCAAGGGCGACTGGCGGCGCCCGGTGGAGAAGGAGACCACCCGGACCGCCGAGCAGGCGGTCTACGACGGCCCGCCGATCCCCGAGCAGATCACCGGCCAGGAGCTCGATCGCTCCGTGTCCGCCCAGCTGAAGGGGCTGCCGGAGAAGCTGGCCTCGCGCGTCGCGCGCCACCTCGCGGCCGCTGGTCTGCTGATCGACAGCGACCCGGAGACGGCCTACCAGCACACGCTGGCGGCCCGGGCCCGGGCGCCGCGGCTCGCCGTCGTGCGCGAGGCCAGCGGTGAGGCGGCGTACGCCTCCGGCCACTACGCCGAGGCGCTCGCGGAGCTGCGCGCGGCCAAGCGGATGAACGGCGCGACGGCCTACCTCCCGATCATGGCCGACTGCCACCGCGCGCTGGGCAAGCCGCAGGAGGCGCTCAAGCTCGCCAAGAGCCCGTCGGTGGCGAACTTCCCCTCCGAGGCCAAGGCCGAGATGACCATCGTCGAGGCCGGCGCCCGCCGCGACCTGGGCCAGTTGGACGCCGCGCTCCGCACGCTGGAGCTCGCGCCGCTGACCTCGAAGAGCCGCGCGCCCTGGGTGGTGCGGCTGCGGTACGCCTACGCCGACACGCTCGAGGCCGCCGGCCGCGACCAGGACGCGCTGGCGTGGTTCCACCGCACGCACGCGATCGACAGCGAGCAGCTCACCGACGCCGACGACCGCGCGGCGGCACTCGAGCGCCGCCAGGGCTAGCACGCGCCCCGGTTCCCAGGGCGTGGTTTTCCGACTACTGTCCTCGGGTACAACCCTCCGGCGAAGGAGGCCCACGTGCTGCGTTTTTCGGGTGCCGGCGTGAGTGACGTCGGGCTGATCCGGTCCGACAACGAGGACTCGGCGTTCGTGGGGCCGTACGTCGCGCTGGTCGCCGACGGCGTGGGGGGAGCGGCGGCCGGCGAGGTCGCGTCGGCGACGGCGACGTACGCCGTGGCGGCGACCGTGCTGAGCCGGATCGGCGACGCCCCGGAGGTCCTGCTGCGCGACGGCGCCGAGGCCGCGCGCGCGAGCGTGCAGCGCGGCGTGCAGAGGGACCTCAACCGGCTGGGCATGGCGACCACGCTCACCGCGCTCGTCTGTGACGGCGAGCGCGTGGTGCTCGGGCACGTCGGTGACTCCCGGGCCTACCTGTTCCGCGACGGCGCGCTCACCCAGATCTCGCGGGACCACACCTACGTGCAGCGGCTCGTCGACAGCGGGCAGCTCGACGCCGTGGCGGCCTGGCGCCACCCGTGGCGCAACGTGGTGCTCCGCTCGATCGACGGGGACCCCCTCGACGAGGGCATCGATTTGGTGCCGGTGCGCGTGGCGCCCGGCGACCGGCTGCTGCTGTGCAGCGACGGCCTCACCGACCTGGTGCCCGACAGGGTCATCGCGGAGCTGCTCACGACCACCGATGCGCACTCCGCGGCCGCGGTCCTCGTGCAGGCGGCGCTCGCGGCCGGCGGCAAGGACAACGTGACCTGCGTGGTGCTCGACATGGTGGACGGCCCGATGGTCGTCGGCGACGGCCAGCTGCTCGGCGCGGTGTTCGATCCGGCGAACATCGTCGATCCCAGCTCGGTCCGGGCCGGCTGACGCGTCGACGACCATGAGCAACGTCCGGCGGCCCGCGCTCGAGGGTACGGTCGCGGTGCGTGCCGACCGGCGGCTGAGCTTCGCCGAGTACGGCCCCCGCAGCGGCCCCGCGATCGTCTGGATGCACGGCACCCCGGGGGCACGGCGGCAGATCCCGCTCGAGGTCCGCGAGTACGCCGACCGGCAGGGTGTCCGGATCATCGGGCTGGACCGCCCGGGCATCGGCTCCTCCACGCCGTACCTCTATCCCGACGTCCTCGACTGGACCCGCGACCTCGAGCTGGTCCTCGACACCCTCGCGATCGACACCGTGCGGCTGATCGGCCTCTCCGGCGGCGGCCCCTACGCGCTGGCGGCCGGTGCCGCGCTGCCCGACCGCGTGCACGGGGTGGGCGTCCTGGGCGGCGTCGCCCCGACCCGCGGCGACGACGCCGCGGAGGGCGGGCCGATCCGGCTGGCGGTGGCCCTGGCGCCCCTCCTCGTCGCGGCCCGGGTGCCGCTCGGGGTCGCGCTCACCCGGGGGATCCGCCTGGTGCGGCCGCTGGCCGGCCCCGCGCTCGACCTGTACGCCGCCGTGCAGCCGCCGGGTGACAAGAACCTGCTGTCCCGGCCGGAGTTCAAGGCGATGTTCCTCGACGACCTGCTCAACGGCAGCCGGCGCCAGACCTCGGCGCCGATCAACGACCTGATCCTGTTCACGAAGCCCTGGGGCTTCGAGCTGGCCGAGGTGGCCGTCCCGGTGTGCTGGTGGCACGGGGACGACGACCACATCGTGCCGTTCGCGCACGGCCAGCACGTCGTCGGCCGGCTCCCGGACGCGACCCTGACGGTCATCGACGGGGAGAGCCACCTCGGCGGCCTCGGCATCGCCCAGGACGTCATCGAGACGCTGATGGACCTGGGTCCGCGGCGCGCCGCCGCCGTACCTCGCTGATCACTGGTGTTCAGGCGCCTCATGCGCCACAATGGTCGCGACAACTACATCGCTGTCACTTCGATCCGACATCTCGGCAGGAGACCGCTGGGGAAGGCGCATCTCGCGCTGGAGATGAAGGAGACCACGGTGACCGCACGCACTGCCACCCGTACCGCGACGAGGGGCGTCCTGTACGTCCACTCAGCGCCGTCCGCGCTGTGCCCGCACATCGAGTGGGCCGTCAGCGGAGTCCTGGGTGTGCCCGTCAGCCTGGACTGGACCCCCCAGCCGGCCCAGTCGGGCACCTACCGCGCGGAGCTGTCCTGGACCGGTGAGGTCGGGGCCTCCGCGTCGATCGCCTCTGCCCTGCGCGGGTGGAACCACCTGCGCTTCGAGGTGACCGAGGAGCCCACCGCCGGCTCCGAGGGCGCCCGGTACTCCTTCACACCCGAGCTGGGCGTCTTCCACGCCGTCACCGGCCTCCACGGCGACCTGATGATCCCCGAGGACCGGCTCAAGGCCGCGGTCGTCAAGGCCGCCCTGGGCGACACCACGCTGCTGGTCGAGATCGACAAGCTCCTCGGCAAGCCGTGGGACGACGAGCTGGAGACGTTCCGGCACGCCGGCGAGGGCGCACCCGTCCGCTGGCTGCACCAGGTCGTCTGAGGCGGCCGGCCTCAGGGCCGGCGGAGCCGGAAGTGCGACGGCTTCAGCCAGGCCACGTGGCTCCCTGAGTCGGTGTACCAGCTCAGCTTGGCTCGGATCGTGAACCGCCCGGGCACGGTGTTGTAGCGGCAGAAGCGGAAGCTCGTGGTCATCCGCTTGCGGTCCGGCCCGGCGGCGTACGCCCCGGAGGCGATGGTCTCCTCGGTGCGGTCGTCGAGGAAGGTCTCCAGTGACCAGTCGTTGCTGCGGATCTTGAGCACGTAGCGGTAGGGGTAGTTGCGGCAGCCCATCCGCAGGACGCCGTCGTCGGCGTGCGTGTGCCCCAGGTCGCGCCGCTGCGCGCGCTGGTGGTCACCGGGCGGGCCGACCAGCCCGCCGACCAGCCCCGAGACCGGGTCGGTGGGCGGATCGGCCGCCGCGGGGACGGCCGTCAGCAGGCCTACCGCGATCGTGGCGGTCGCGAGGAACGGTGTGACGGACGTCATGCCAGGACAACGCGCCACCCCGCACCGGTGTTACGGGTCAGAGGGGGATGTTCCCGTGCGCTCCGCGGCGGACGCCGACGCTCTGGACCGCGTCCTCGATGGCCCGGGCGATCGCCGTGCGGGTGCTGGTGGGGGAGACGACCTCGTCGACCACACCGATCTCGACGGCCTTGTCGACGCCGCCGGCGATCCGCTCGTGCTCCGCGGCGAGCTCGGCCTCGACCTGCGGCCGGATGTCCGGGGCGACCTCGGCCAGGCGTCGGCGGTGCAGGATCCGGATCGCGGCGACCGCGCCCATGACCGCGACCTCCGCGCCCGGCCAGGCGAACACCTTGGTCGCGCCGAGCGAGCGGGAGTTCATCGCGATGTAGGCACCGCCGTACGTCTTGCGGGTCACGAGCGTGACGCGGGGGACCACGCACTCGCCGAACGCGTGCAGCAGCTTCGCGCCGCGGCGGACCACGCCGTCCCACTCCTGGCCGACGCCGGGCAGGTAGCCGGGGACGTCGACGACCACCACGAGCGGGACGCCGAAGGCGTCGCACATCCGCACGAAGCGGGACGCCTTCTCCGCGGAGAGGGAGTCCAGGCAGCCGCCCAGGCGCAACGGGTTGTTGGCGACGACGCCCACCGTGCGGCCGCCGAGGCGGCCGAGGGCGGTGACGATGTTGGGCGCCCAGCGGGCGTGCAGCTCCTGGGCGGTGCCCTCGTCGAGGATCGACTCGACGAGCGGGTGCACGTCGTACGCGCGCTTCTTGGACTCGGGCAGCAGCGCCTCGAGGTCGCGGTCCTCGACCTCGTCGACCTTCATCGAGCCCTGCGAGCCGAGCAGCGCCGCGACGTGGCGGGCGCGGTCGAGCGCCTCGCGCTCGGAGTCGGCGAGGATGTGCACGACGCCGGAGCGACGACCGTGCGGCTCGGGGCCGCCGAGGCGCAGCATGTCGACGTCCTCGCCGGTGACCGAGCGGACGACGTCCGGGCCGGTGACGAAGATCCGGCCCTCGGGGCCGAGGATGACGACGTCGGTCAGCGCCGGGCCGTACGCCGCCCCGCCGGCCGCTGGGCCCAGCACGACCGAGATCTGCGGGATCTTCCCGGAGGCCTGCGTCATCGCCTGGAAGATCCGGCCGACCGCGTGCAGCGAGAGCACGCCCTCGGCGAGGCGGGCGCCGCCGGAGTGCCAGAGCCCGATGATCGGCACCCGGTCGGTCATCGCCCGGTGGTAGGCGTCGACGACGACCCGGCAGCCCAGGTCGCCCATGGCGCCGCCCATGACGGTGGCGTCGGAGCAGAACGCGACGACGCGGGTGCCGTCGACGGTGCCGACCGCGGCGAGCATGCCGGAGTCGTCGTCGGGCGTGATCAGCTCGAGGCTGCCCTCGTCGAGGAGCGCGGTGAGCCGGTGCACCGGGTTGCGCGGGTCCTCCTCGCGGGGGAGCTTCGCGGGCTTGGATGCTGTTGCTGCCGTCACAGTGGACCGTGTCCTTCCGGGGTCCCCGCGAAGTCGTTCACGAAAGGAGCGAAGCGGGGGGTGGAGAGCTCGTGGGTGGTTCAGGCGCTTCCGAAGGCGACGGCGACGTTGGCGCCTCCGAAGCCGAAGGAGTTGTTGAGCGCCGCGATGTCGCCGAGCGGCAGGTCGCGGGCCTTGGTGGCGATGTCGAGCTCGACCTGCGGGTCCTGGTTGTCCAGGTTGATCGTCGGCGGGGAGGTGCGGTGGTGCAGCGCGAGCACGGTCGCGACCGCCTCGAGCGCACCGGCGCCGCCGAGCAGGTGCCCGGTCATCGACTTGGTGCTGGTGACGACGACGTCGGTCGCGTGGGCGCCGAGCGTCGCGTGGAGCATCAGGCCCTCGGCGATGTCGCCCTGTGGGGTCGACGTCGCGTGGGCGTTGACGTGGGCGATGTCGTTCGGGCTGATCTCCGCCTCGGCGAGCGCCATGAGGATCGCCCGGGAGCCGCCGCGGCCCTCGGGGTCTGGCTGGGCGATGTCGTGCGAGTCGGCGGTGATGCCGGCGCCGAGCACGCTCGCGTAGACCCGCGCGCCGCGGGCCAGCGCGTGCTCCTCCGACTCCAGCACCAGCACACCGGCGCCCTCGCCCAGGACGAAGCCGTCGCGGGCCAGGTCCCACGGGCGGGAGACCGTGGTGGGGTCGCCGTCGTTCTTCGACAGCGCCATCATGTTGGCGAACGCCGCCATCGGCAGCGGGTGGACCGCGGCCTCGGTGCCGCCCGCGAGCACGACGTCGGCCCGGCCGAGCCGGATCTGGTCGATCGCGTGGGCGATCGCCTCGTTGCCGGACGCGCACGCCGAGACCGGCGTCATGACCGCCGCGCGCGCTCCGACGTAGAGGCTGATCTGCGCCGCCGGCGCGTTGGGCATCAGCATCGGCACGGCGAGGGGGGAGACCCGGCGGGGTCCCTTCTCCCTCAGCGTGTCGTAGTTGTCCAGGAGCGTGGTCACACCGCCGATGCCGGAGGCCATGGCGACGCCGAGTCGTTCCTTCTCGAGCTCGGCGTCGACCAGGCCTGCGTCGGCCCAGGCCTCCATCGCGGCCACCATGGCGAACTGCGAGGAGCGGTCCAGGCGCCGGGCCTTGACCCGCTCCAGGACCTCGGTGGGCTCGACGGCGATGCGACCGGCGATCTTGACCGGCATCTCCTCGGCCCAGTCGTCGGTCAGACGCCGGACGCCGGAGCGTCCGCCGACCAGGGCGTCCCAGGTGCTGGGAACGTCACCGCCGACGGGAGAGGTGGTCCCGAGGCCGGTGACGACGACTCGCTTGGAAGACATGCTGCTCCTAGAGATGAGGGGCGACGATCAGGCCTGGGCCCGCTCGATGAAGGCGACGGCGTCGCCGACGGTCTTGAGGTTCTTGACCTCGTCGTCCGGGATGGAGACGCCGAACTTCTCCTCGGCCGCGACGACGACCTCGACCATGGACAGGGAGTCCACGTCCAGGTCGTCGACGAAGGACTTGTCGAGCTGGACGTCGTCGGCGTCGATGCCGGCGACCTCGTTGACGATGTCGGCGAGGTCGGCGCGGATCTCTTCGGTCGTGGCCATGCTGGTGTTCTCCTTTGATGGGTGGAGCGATTGGTGGTGGTGCAGCTACGGGACGGTGACGACCTGCGCGGCGTACGCGAGGCCGGCACCGAAGGCGATCAGGAGGGCCGTGTCGCCGCTGCGCGCATCGCCCTCCTCGATCATCCGGTCGAGGGCGAGCGGGATGGACGCCGCGGAGGTGTTGCCCTGCTCGGCGATGTCGCGGGCGATCTTGACGCGCTCGGGCAGCTTCATCGAACGCGCCATGGCATCGGTGATGCGCATGTTGGCCTGGTGGGGCACGAACACGTCGAGGTCGTCGACGGTGATGCCCGCCCGGTCCAGCGCCTGGAGGCCGGTCTTGGCCATCACGAACGACGCCCAGCGGAACACCGCGTTGCCCTGCATGACCAGGTGCGGCATCTCGGGCGACTCGGAGGCGACGACGTCGCGCCAGTCCTCCCGCTGCCGGATCAGGTCGAACTGCTCGCCGTCCGAGCCCCAGACCACCGGGCCGATGCCGGGGGTGTCGCTGGGTCCGACGACGGCCGCGCCCGCGCCGTCCGCGAAGATGAACGCGGTGCCGCGGTCGCCGACGTCGGTGATGTCGGAGAGGCGCTCGACGCCGATGACCAGCGCGTAGCCCGCGCTGCCGCCGCGGACCAGGTCGGCCGCGAGGGCGATGCCGTGGCAGAAGCCGGCGCAGGCGGCGGAGATGTCGAACGCCGCCGCCTGGTCGGTGCCGAGCTCGTGGGCGATCGCGGTGGCGACGGCCGGGGTCTGGAACATGTGCGTGACGGTCGCGACGATCACGCAGTCGATCTGGCGGGCGTCGATCCCGGCGCGCTCGAGCGCCTGCCGGGAGGCGCCGACCGCCATCGCCTGGACGGTCTCCTCGGGCGTGGCCCAGCGGCGCTGCTTGATGCCCGAGCGCTGTTGGATCCACTCGTCGCTGGAGTCGATCGCCTCAACGACCTCGGAGTTCGGGATCACCCGCGAGGGGCGGTAGGCGCCGATGCCGAGGATGGCGGCGTGCTGCGCGCCCTCGGTCTGGAGCAGGGCCATCACAGTCCTCCCTCGGGGTGCAGGCGCAGCAGCGGCTGACCGGGCGAGACCAGGTCGCCGTCCTCGACCAGCCACTCGACCACCTGGCCGCCGTGCGGGGCGGTCACCGGGGAGCGGTCGCGCAGGCTGGCGACCTCGCCGATCGGCGTACCGGGCGGGAGGACGTCGAGCGCCCTCGCCTCCTCGGACACGTGGAAGGTGCCCTTGGCCGGCGAGACGACCATCCGCCAGGTCGGCGTGGTGTCGATGTCGGAGGCCTCGCCGTGCTTGGCGCAGAAGGCGCGGGCGTCGTCGAGCTGGTCGGGCGTCTTGAGCGCGAAGGTCTCGACGCCCTTGAGCGCCCGCTTCGCGATGCCGGTCAAGGTGCCGGCCGGCGGCATCTCGAGGATGCCGGTGACGCCGAGGTCCTCCATGGTCTCCATGCAGAGGTCCCAGCGCACCGGGCTGGCGATCTGGCCGACGATGCGGGCCAGCACCTCGCGGCCGTCGTGGACGACCTTGCCGTCGCGGTTGGAGATCACGCGGGTGCGCGGGTCGTGGACCGAGACCGAGCGGGCCAGCGCGGCCAGGTGGCCGACGGCGGGCTCCATGTGGTGGGTGTGGAACGCGCCGGCGACGCTCAGCGGCATCAGCCGGGCCTTCGCGGGGGGCTCGTCGGCGAACGCCGCGAGCTGCTCCATCGTGCCGGCGGCGACGACCTGGCCGGGGCCGTTGTCGTTGGCCGGGGTCAGCCCGTGCTTGTCGAGGGCCGCGAGGATCTCCTCGCGGTCGCCGCCGAGGACGGCGGTCATGCCGGTCGCCGTGGTCGCGGCGGCGGCCGCCATCGCGTTGCCGCGCTCCCGGACCAGCACCATCGCCTGCTCGGCGGTGATGACGCGGGCGCCGGTGGCGGCCGCGATCTCGCCGACGCTGTGCCCGGCGACCGCGCCGACCTGCTGGAAGGCGTCGGCCGGGTGGGGGAACAGCTCGAGCGCGGCGACCAGGCTGGTCGCCACCAGCAGCGGCTGGGCGATCTTGGTGTCGCGGATGGTCTCGGCGTCGGCCTCGGTGCCGTAGTGGGCCAGGTCGAGCCCCGCCACGGTCGAGAGCCAGCCGAGCCGCGAGGCGAACGTCGGGTCCTCGAGCCAGGGCTGGAGGAAACCGGGGGTCTGGGCGCCTTGGCCGGGAGCGACGATCACGAGCACGACACCCACTCTGCCTGCACCGGGGGTCGGACCTCGCCTCCGGCCCGCACGAAAACCGCCGCCCGAACTTTGTAGGGTTCCTACAAAGTACGACCGGACTGGCGGCCGAGCACCAGCGCGATCTCGAGCGTGAACGCGTCCCGCGCGTCGCTGGGGGAGAGACCGGTCAGGTCGGCGGTCTGGCGGAGCCGGTAGCGCACGGTGTTCGCATGCACGAACAGCGCACGGGCGGACGCCTCGATCGACGAGCCGTGCTCGAAGTACGCCGCCAGCGTCTCGATCAGCGTGCCCCGGGCGCGCAGCAGCGGCAGGTAGACCTCCTCGACCAGGTGCCGGCGAGCGTGGCCGTCGCCGGCCAGGGCCCGCTCGGGGAGCAGGTCGCCGCTGCGGACGGGGCGCGGGGCCTGCGGCCAGCCCGGCGCGGCCCGCAGCGCGGCCAGCGCGGCACGGGCCGAGACGTGCGCCTGGCCGAGGCCGTCGGTGACCGGCCCGACGATGACCGGCCCTTCGCCGAAGAGCTCGGTCACGACCTCGGCCGCGGCGCGCGGGTCGTCCACCCCGCCGAGGACCACGACGAGCCGGTCGCCCTGCACGGCGCACAGCGCGTCCATGCCGGCCGACCGGGCGACCCGGCGTACCTCGTCGAAGGTGTCGGACTCGGAGCGGTCGGCCGGGACGCTGCCGAGCACGACGGCGACGTCGCCGCGGCCGGCCCAGCCCAGGGCGCTGGCACGGGACAGGAGCGCCTCGTCGCTCTCGGAGCGGAGGACGGCGTCGACGACGAGCGCCTCGAGCCGGGCGTCCCAGGCACCGCGGACCTCGGCGGCGCGGGCGTACACCTCGGCGGTCGCGAAGGCGACCTCGCGGGCGTAGAGCAGGACGGCCGCGCGGACCTCCCCGGCATCGGCGGGGTCGAGCAGCTCGCCGACGTTGGCCTCGACCACGTCGATCGAGAGGCGCACCAGGTCGACGGTCTGCTGGAGGTTGATGACGCCGGCCAGCGCCCGGGGCGCCGCGCCGAAGACCGAGGCCACGATCTCGGTGCCGCCGGGGGCGTCCTGGTCGCCGGCGCGGCGGTACCAGTCGACGAACCCGCGGACACCGGACTGGACGATGACCCCCACCCACGAGCGGTCCTCGGCGCTGAGGTCGCGGAACCACGCCATGTCCTGCTCCATCCGGGCCATCGCGGCGGTGCTCAGGGCGCCGGAGGCCCGCTGGAGGGCGTCCGCGGCGCGCTGGTGGGACCCGGGTGTCACCCCCGAACGCTAGTGGAATGCTCCGAATGCGTAAAACCCCTGTAAATCAAGGGATCCGCCGTCTGATCTGGGTACAGGCGTGCTTGAATCACGGTCCAGGTCCGCATGGGGAGGGCCAAGGAGGGCAATGTGTCGTACGACGTCCAGAACGTGTCGATCCACGGGCACCGTCGTGCGTTCGTGAAGGCGGGCAAGGGGCCGGCGCTCCTCCTCCTGCACGGCGTCGGGTGTGACCACACGTCGTGGGAAGAGGCGATCGAGCCGCTCTCGCGCCGGTTCACCGTGATCGTGCCGGACCTGCTCGGCCACGGGCAGTCGGACAAGCCACGGGCGGACTACACGCTCGGCGGCTTCGCCAACGGCATGCGCGACCTGCTGACCGTGCTCGGCATCGACAAGGCGACGGTGATCGGGCACAGCTTCGGCGGCGGCGTGGCGATGCAGTTCGCCTACCAGTTCCCCGAGCGCACGGAGCGGCTGATGCTGGTCGCCTCCGGCGGTCTCGGCGCCGAGGTCTCGCCCGGGATCCGCGCGATCGCGACGCCGGGCTTCGATCAGTTGATGAGCGTGCTGACGCTCCCGGGCCTGCGCCACGCCGGCGTCCTGGGCCTCCGAGCCCTCTCGGCCGCGCCGTGGAAGGTGACCCGCGACCTCGACGAGGTTGCCGATATCTTCGACTCCTTCAAGGACCGCCGGGCGCGCCAGGCGGTGCGGCACGTGGTGCGCGCCGTCGTCGACTGGCAGGGCCAGATCGTCACGATGGCCGACCGGGCCTACCTCACTGAGGAGATGCCCCTGTGGGTCGTCTGGGGCCGCGACGACAAGGTCATCCCCGTCCGGCACGCGGCGAACGCCGCCGCCCTCGCACCCCGCTCGCGGATCGAGGTGATCCCCGATGCGGGCCACTTCCCGCACAAGGACCACCCCGAGCGGTTCGCCGCGATCGTCACCGAGTTCGTGCGCACCACCCAGCCGGCGACGTACTCCCGCGCGCGGTTCCGTGCGCTGCTCAAGGCCGGTGCCGCCCCTGCCTCGTTGCGGGCGGTGGAGGAGACGGCCTGAGGGTGGTGGCAATACCCGGTCAACCGGGTACTCCCACGGTTCCCGGCCTTTGCAACGGCCGAGAACCGCGGGAACAGCCCGAGAACCTAGGCGTCGCCGCCCTCCTGCTTCACGTCGGCGACCGCGGTCGGGTCATCGATGCGGTACTTCGAGAACGCCTCCTCGACCTTCGAGCGGTCGACCTGGCCGGCGTCGGCGAGGGCCTGGAGGGCCTGGACCACGACCGACTGCGCGTCGATGTGGAAGTACCGGCGGGCGGCGGGGCGAGTGTCGGCGAAGCCGAACCCGTCGGCGCCCAGGACCCGGTAGTCGGCCGGGACCCACCGCGCGATCTGGAGCGGGACGGCGCGCATGTAGTCCGACACCGCGACGACCGGGCCGCTGACGCCGCCCAGCTTCTCGGTGACGTACGGCGTCCGCGGGGACTCGCCCGGGTGGAGCAGGTTCCACTCCTCGGCCGCGGTGGCGTTGCGGGCGAGCTCGTTCCAGGAGGTCACCGACCAGGTGTCGGCGCGGACGCCCCACTCGTCGGCGAGGATCTGCTGCGCCTCGTGGACCCACGGGAAGCCGACGCCGGAGGCGAGCAGCTGCACGCGCGGCCCCTCGCCCTCGGCCGTGGACACGTGGTGGATGCCCTTGAGGATGCCCTCGACGTCGACGCCCTCCGGCTCGGCCGGCTGCGCGACCGGCTCGTTGTAGACCGTGAGGTAGAAGATGACGTCCTCGGCGTCCTCGCCGTACATCCGCTCGAGGCCGGACTTCATGATGTGGCTGATCTCGTAGGCGAACGCCGGGTCGTAGTGCACGACCGCCGGGTTGGTGGCCGCGAGCAGCGGCGAGTGGCCGTCGGCGTGCTGGAGGCCCTCGCCGGTGAGTGTGGTGCGACCCGCGGTCGCACCCACCAGGAAGCCGCGCGCCAGCTGGTCGGCCATCGCCCAGATCGAGTCGCCGGTCCGCTGGAACCCGAACATCGAGTAGAAGATGTAGAACGGGATCATGTGCTCGCCGTGCGTGGAGTACGCCGAGCCAGCGGCCGTCGTCGAGGCCAGCGCGCCGGCCTCCGAGATGCCCTCGTGGAGCATCTGGCCCTGCGCGGACTCCTTGTAGGAGAGCAACAACTTGCGGTCGACCGACTCGTACTGCTGGCCGCCCGGGTTGTAGACCTTGGCGCTCGGGAACATCGAGTCCATGCCGAACGTGCGGTACTCGTCCGGCGCGATCGGGACGATGCGCTTGCCGATCTCCGGGTCCTTCATCCAGTCCTTGAGGAGCCGGACCACGGCCATGGTGGTGGCGATCTTGTTCTTGCCGCCACCCTGCTTGAGCTCGCTGTACACCGCGTCGCCCGGGAGCTGGAGCGGCTTGGCCCGCACCACCCGCCGCGGGATCGAGCCGCCGAGCTGCCGCCGCCGCTCGAGCATGTACTCGATCTCGGGGGACTCGGCGCCCGGGTGGAAGAACGGCGCGGCGCCGGTCTCCTCGTAGGAGCGCTCGAGGTCGCGGTCGGAGATCGGCAGGTAGAGGCGGTCCCGGAACTTCTTGAGGTCGTCCGGGGTCAGCTTCTTCATCTGGTGCGTGGCGTTCTTGCCCTCGAGGGCGTCGATCGTCCAGCCCTTGATGGTCTTGGCCAGGATCACCGTCGGCTGGCCGACGTGCTTGGTGGCCGCGTCGAAGGCGGCGTACACCTTGCGGTAGTCGTGGCCTCCGCGGGGCAGCTTCTGGATCTGCGTGTCGGTCATGTGCTCGACCATCTTGCGCAGGCGCGGGTCGGGCCCGAAGAAGTTCTCACGGACGTAGGCGCCGTCCTCGACCGAGTAGGTCTGGAAGGCGCCGTCGGGCGTGGTGTTCATCTTGTTCACCAGGACGCCGTCGACGTCGCGGGCGAGGAGCTGGTCCCAGCCCTGGCCCCACACGACCTTGATGACGTTCCAGCCGGCGCCCCGGAAGTTGGCCTCGAGCTCCTGGATGATCTTGCCGTTGCCCGTGACCGGGCCGTCGAGCTGCTGCAGGTTGCAGTTGACCACCCAGGTGAGGTTGTCGAGCTCCTCGCGCGCGGCGATCCGGATGGCGCCGAGCGACTCGGGCTCGGCCATCTCGCCGTCGCCGAGGAACGCCCACACGCGCTGGTCGGCGGTGTCCTTGATGCCGCGGTTGGCCAGGTAGCGGTTGAACCGCGCCTGGTAGATCGAGTTGATGCCGGTCAGGCCCATCGACACCGTCGGGAACTCCCAGAACTCCGGCATCAGCCGGGGGTGGGGGTACGACGAGAGGCCGGCGTGCGGCCCGTGCTGGACCTCCTGGCGGAACCGGTAGAGCTGCTCCTCGGTCAGCCGGCCCTCGAGGAAGGCGCGGGCGTAGATGCCGGGGGAGGCGTGGCCCTGGATGTAGATCTGGTCGCCGCCACCCGGGTGGTCCTTGCCGCGGAAGAAGTGGTTGAAGCCGACCTCGTAGAGGCTGGCGGAGGACTGGTACGTCGCGATGTGGCCGCCGACCTCGAGGCCCTTGCGATTCGCGGACGAGACCATCACGGCGGCGTTCCAGCGCAGGAACGCACGGATCCGCTGCTCCACCTCGTAGTCGCCCGGGAACCACGGCTCGCGCTCGGGCGGGATCGTGTTGATGTAGTCGGTGCTGCGCAGGGCCGGCACGCCGACCTGCATCTCGCGGGCACGCTCGAGAAGGCGGAGCATCACGTACCTGGCCCGTTCGCGGCCCCGTTCGTCCACGAGGGAGTCGAAGGAGTCGAGCCAGTCAAGGGTCTCGTCCGGGTCGATGTCCGGCAACTGGGTGGGCAGGCCTTCGTGGATGACGGTCGGGGTGGCGCCGCTCCGCTTCTTGTCCGTACCCGAAGTGGGGGTTACGTCTTCGGTCACCCGCCCATCGTGTCACGCGTCCGGAGGGCAGGGAATTTACCCGCCGGTAGTCCCACAGGGCGTGCGGTTGTGGACGAGGGTTGCGCCCCTGCGCCAACTCCGATGGACTACTCCCCACCTCCGACACAGGGTCGGGCACAGGGAAACAGGAGGAACGACGTTGAGCGCGACCCCGGGTGGCGGTCCCACCCAGACAGGCGGACCCGCTGAGGATGCAGCCGACCGGCTCGGGTTCAAGCCCGGCATGGTCGTCCAGGAGCTGGGCTGGGACAACGACACCGACGACGACCTGAGGGCGGCCATCGAGGACGCGATCGACGCCGACCTGGTCGACGGCGACTACGGCAACGTCGTGGACGCCGTGGTCCTGTGGTTCCGCGACGACGACGGTGACCTCGTCGACAGCCTCGTGGACGCGCTCACCGACCTCGTCGGCGGCGGCGCGATCTGGCTGCTGACGCCCAAGGTGGGCCGCGCGAACGCCGTCGACCCCGCCGACATCGCCGAGGCGGCGCCGATCGCCGGCCTGTCCCAGACGACCACGGCCACGGTCAGCAAGGACTGGTCGGCGAGCCGGCTGGTCGCCCCCAAGACGCGGGACTAGCGCTTCGGAGCCCGCGGAGCCTACGGGCGCCCTCGGGCATGGCGTGGGTCACCCGGGACCTCCTGTGGTCGCGTTCGTTGCACGGACGCAGACCTCGCTCGGCTGACGAAAGGCATCGCGTGCTCCACGACGTCCTCCTCAAGGCCCGGACCGGCGCCTCCGCCACCGGCACCACCCTCAAGGTGCTGGGCAAGGCGGGCGTGATCCGGCCGCACCGACCCGCCGCGCTGGCGAAGACGGCGAAGACCCTCAAGGACTGGGGCACCGGCCCGGCCGGCGGCTTCGCCGCGGCCGCGCTGCTCGACCCGCACCGCACCGCGGTCGTCGACGAGCTGGGCTCGCTGACCTACGCCGAGGTGCACCAGCGGTCCAACGCGCTGGCCCGGGCGTTCGCCGAGCTCGGTGTGCGCGCGGGCGACAGCGTCGCGCTGATGTGCCGCAACCACCGCGGGTTCCTCGACGCGAGCATCGCGGCGGCCAAGCTGGGCGCCGACCTGATCTACCTCAACACCGCCTTCGCCGGACCGCAGCTGGTCGACGTGCTCGAGCGCGAGCGGCCGGCGCTGGTGGTGCACGACGAGGAGTTCACCCACCTGCTCGAGAAGGCCGACGTCGCGACGACGGTGCTCGGCTGGACCGACGGCGACACCGACCGGCCGACGCTGGAGAAGCTCATCGCCGATCGGCCCGGCGACGACCTCGAGCCGGCCGGCCGGCACGGCCGGATCATCATCCTGACCTCCGGCACGACGGGTACGCCGAAGGGCGCGCCCCGCAGCGAGGCCGGCATCGACGCCGCGGTCTCGCTGCTGTCGCGGATGCCGCTGCGCTACGGCTGGCGCACCCACATCGCCGCCCCGCTGTTCCACACGTGGGGCTTCGCGCACCTCGCGCTGGCCATGCTGCTCGGCTCGACGATCGTGCTGCACCGGAAGTTCGAGCCCGAGAACTGCCTGCGGCTGGCCCAGGACGAGCGCTGCGACTCCCTGGTGGTGATCCCGGTGATGCTCCAGCGGATGATGGCGCTGCCGGAGGAGACGCTCGGGAAGTACGATCTGTCGCGGGTCAAGGTCGTGGCCTCGTCGGGATCCGCGCTGCCCGGCGACCTCGCGACGCAGTGGATGGACCACTTCGGCGACAACCTCTACAACATCTACGGCTCCACCGAGGTGGCCTACGCCTCGATCGCCGACCCCACCGACCTGCGGGCCGCCCCCTCGGCAGCGGGCAGGCCGCCGTACGCCACCGTCGTGAAGATCCTCGGCGAGGACGGTCGGGAGCTCCCGGTGGGGGAGACCGGCCGGATCTTCGTCGGCAACGCGCTGCTCTTCGAGGGCTACACCGGCGGCGGTCATAAGGAGGTCGTCGACGGCCTGATGTCGACCGGCGACGTCGGCCGGTTCGACCGGGACGGGCGCCTGCACGTCGAGGGCCGCGACGACGAGATGATCGTCTCCGGTGGGGAGAACGTGTTCCCCAAGGAGGTCGAGGACTGCCTCCAGCGCCACGACGCCGTGGTCGAGGTCGCGGCGATCGGCGTGGACGACCCCGACTATGGCAAGCGGCTGCGGGCGTTCGTCGTCACCTCGCGCGAGGTCGCGGAGGACGACCTCAAGGCGTGGGTGAAGGACAACCTCGCGCGGTACAAGGTCCCGCGGGACGTCGTGTTCCTCGACGAGCTGCCCCGGAACGCCACGGGCAAGGTGCTCAAGCGCGACCTCGACGCCGAGTGAGGGATCGTCCGGTCCGGGTGACAGGATGTCCGCCATGACCGGACTCGAGCTGGGCGGACCCGCGCCCGACTTCACCCTGCGGGATCAGTTCGGGCAGGACGTCACGCTGTCGTCGTACCGCGGGACCAAGGCGGTCGCGATCTTCTTCTACCCCTACGCGTTCTCCGGCGTGTGCACCGGCGAGATGGCGGGCATCCGCGACCGGCTCGCGGACTTCCTGACCTTCGACACCGAGGTCCTCGCGATCTCGTGCGACCCGGTCTACTCCCTGCGCTCGTTCGCCGACCAGGACGGCCTCAACTTCCCGCTGCTCTCCGACTTCTGGCCGCACGGCGAGGTCGCGAAGGCGTTCGAGGTGTTCGACGAGGCGAAGGGCTGCCCGCGGCGCTCGTCGTACGTCATCGACCGGGACGGCCTGGTCCGCTGGGCGGTCCACAACGCGATGCCCGAGGGTCGCGACCTCGACGAGCACCTCAAGCAGCTGACCGCGGTCCTCTGAGCGCGGTTCACGCTCCGGTCTAGACCGCTCAGCGGGAATTCCTCCCGATTTCGACCGAACCCGCGACAGCCCTTGAACGGGGCCTCTAGAGTTGTCGTCGTTGAACCGCAGGTGACCCGAGACGCCTGCGGTTCAACTTCATTTCCGGGGCGATTCGTGCGTAGTGTGTGCCCCGCTCCGGCGCCCTCGTGCGCGCTCGGGGTGACGGGCGTATAGCTCAGCGGTAGAGCACCTCCCTTACAAGGAGGTGGTCGGGGGTTCGATCCCCTCTGCGCCCACGTCTGCGCCACGTCGAGCGCCCTCCGAGCGCCCTCCGAGCGCCGCCCTCCGAGCGCGGACGAGCAGGCTTGCGCCGCGTCGGCACCAGTGTCGCCGACCCGAACCCGGAGAGCTGCGGGCAGGTCGCGCCGACCCGGCGGTTCTGGGCGGCGCTGTCGGCTCGGGCGAAGCCCGCCTGAAGGCCCGATCGCATGATCTGGCTCATACGGGGGCCGTGCGTCGGGTAATCGAACGGGTCATTCGGACGGTGTGGGGCCGGAAGTACTTTGGGACAGTTCTTGTCGGCTCATCCCGCCGTGTGGTCCCCTGCCACGCACCAGGTCGGGAGCACGAGCCTTCGTCCCCTTCCCCCAAGGAGTAATTGCATGAAGCGCGCCCCTCTTATGGCGCTGGCCGGCCTCGCCACCGCGACGGCCGTCCTCGGTACCACCCTCGTCCCGTCCGCCCAGGCCGCCCAGGCCGCCCGGGCTCCCCAGGCTCCGAGTGCCGCGAGCGCTCCGGCCCCGAAGATCATCGGCATGTCCGCCCCGGCGAACCTCTGGTCGCAGCGGATCAAGGAGGTCGGCTCGTGCGGCGTCGAGGCGCGCCGGGTGTTCGCCTCCCTGCAGTCGGACGGCAAGGCCCAGTCGCGCGTCATCGAGCAGGCCAAGGCCGCCGGCATGATGCCGGTCATCTCCTACAAGGTCCCGAGCGTCGCCACGCTGCTCAACGGCGGCTACGACTCGTGGCTGAAGGCCACCCGGACGTACCTCGACGGCCTCAACGTCCCGGTGACCGTGACCTTCTGGCACGAGCCGCACGGCGACATGGCCCCGGCCGACTTCCGCGCCGGCTCGCAGAAGTTCCTCGACCTGATGAAGTCCTCGACGACCCCGGAGATCAAGGTCGGCCCGATCCTCAACGGCTGGCTGCTGGACAACCGCGTCTCGGACTTCGCCAGCTACACCAGCAAGTCCCTGCTCTCCCAGTGGGACTTCGTCGGGGTCGACTCCTACCAGAGCGGCACGGTCTCGCAGCCCGGCTCGAGGCTGCCGGCGCGGGCGGTCCCGCTGCTCGCCTCCTGGCTCGACCAGCAGGGGTTCCCGGACAAGCCGATCGGCCTGGGCGAGTACAACGGGTTCACCGCCGCCGCGATCAAGGCGGCCGGCGAGGCCATCCTCTCGACCCCCGAGGTCTGGTTCGGCCTGGCCTGGAACAGCACGGGTGACTCCTACGCCCCGCTGACGGGCGACCGCCTCACCGCCTACAAGGCGACCAAGGCCGACGCTCGCGCGCAGGCCGACAGCACCTGCTGAGCGACGCCCACGAGCACACCGGCTCGTCCTGCCGCCATGGGGGCGGTGGGGCGAGCCGGTGTCACGTCTCCCGCTGGGCGACCCAGGCGGCGATCATGGTGCGCGAGGTGAAGCCCAGCTTGCGCAGGATGTTCTCGACGTGGCCCTGCGCGGTCCGCACGGAGATCACCAGGCGCTCGGCGATCTCCGGGTTCGACAGCCCCTCGGCCACCAGGGCCGCGACCTCGGTCTCGCGCCGGGTGAGCGGCGAGGGATCCGCCGCAGACTCGGCGTCGCCCGACCCGACCTCGTCGGTCAGGGCGTAGCGCACCGCCTGGTCGCGCGACAGGGCCGCCCCCCGGCGGAAGGCGCGCCGGAAGGAGGCGTTCCCCATGCGACGGCGGGCCGTGTGCACGCCGGCCCACGGCGTCGAGACCTGGCTGAACGGGTTGCCCGTCGCCCGCATGCCGATGTCGTCCCAGATCGCGTGGGCCGCGCCGAGGAGGACGGCGCCGCGCTCGAGCCGGGACTCCTCGAGGGAGACCCGGGCCAGGCAGTCGAGGGCCACGGCGATCCCCATCCAGTCATCGAGCTCGGACTTCATCTCCAGCGACTCGGTCGCGTGCTGGGTCGCGGCGGGCAGGTCGCCCGCCCCCAGTGCGAGCTCGGCGAGGCCGATCAGGGCGAGCGAGCGGCGGAACGTCTCGCCGACCTCGACGGTCCGGGCGATCAGCCGCTCGTAGGCCAGCGTGGCGGCCTCGGTGTCCCCGGCGAAGGCCAGGCAGAGCCCTTCGACGAAGAGAGCCAGGAGCTCGGCGTCGTCGCCGTCTCGGAGCAGCGTCACGGAGGCGCGCGCCGCCACCACCGCGGCCTGGAGATCGCGGCTCCATGCGGCGAGGATGGCCCGCAGGACGAGCGTCAGGCCGCGCGCGCGGTCGTCGTCGACCGTCTCGGCCTCGCGCGATGCCTGGTCGAGCCAGACGTGCGCCTCGGTGAGGTCGTTCTGCAGCCCCGCGAACCGCGCCGCCAGCACCATGGCCATGGCTCGGAGGGAGGGCTTGCCGCAACCGGACGCGAGGCCGAGCTCCAGCCAGTGCCGGGCCTCGTTCGCCAAGCCGTTGGTCAGCCAGAACGCGTCGAGGTCCGAGGTGATGTCGAGGACCAGGTCGCCCAGCGCGACGTCGGCGGTGCAGTACTCCAGCGCCGCGCGGATGTTCGCGTGCTCCCTCCGGGCCTGCCGCAGCAGTGCCGCCTGGCGCGAGCCGACCCACCCGGCGCGGAAGCCGCCGGCCAGGTCCGCGATCCACAGGGCGTGCCGGCCCCGCCAGCGTTCGAGGCTTCGGTGCTCGGCCAGTTGCGCGCGACCGAAGGCGGCCAGGTAGGACGGCATCGAGTAGCGGACGGAGCCGTCGTCGGTGTGGACCGCGAGGAGGACCGACCGGTCCACGAGCGAGGTCACCAGACCGGGGACTGCGTCCTGGGTCAGTTCGTCGTCCGTGCAGACCCGCTGCATCGCGGCCAGGTCGCAGCCGCCGGCGAAGACCGAGGCCCGCTCCCACAGCATCCGCTGGGTTGGGCTGCACAGCTCATAGCTCCACGCCGCGGAGGCAGCGAGCGAGCGGTGCCGGTCCGGGGCGTCGACGTACCCGCGGTCGAGCAGGCCGAGGTGGTCGCCCAGCTGGTCGAGCATGTCGGCCGGCGACAGGGACACCACCCGCGCGGCCGCGAGCTCGATGGCGAGGGGGTTGCCCTCGAGCTCGCGGCACAGAGCGGAGACCGCCGCGGCGGTCTCGTCGGTGAGCCGGAAGTCCGCCCCGGCGAGCGCTGCCCGGTCGACGAAGAGCGCGACCGACTCGTACTGGAGGAGCGACTCGGCGGTGCTGGCGCCACGTCCCTCGGGCACCGTCAGCGGCGGCATCCGAACCACGGCCTCGCCACCGATGCCGAGAGCCTGCCTGCTGGTGAGGAGGATGCGGAGATTCGGGCATTCGTCGCGCAGGACGAGGACGATCCGGACCACCTCGGCTAGCGCTCGCTCGCAGCCGTCGAGCACGAGCAGTGCCCGCCGGTCGGCGATGTGGTCGGCGATGAGCTCGGGAAGCGGCACCGCCGTCTCGGTCCGCAGGTGCACGGAGGACGCCACCGTCGGCACCAGGAGCGCGCGGTCCGGAACCGTGATGACGTCCACCCACCAGACGCCGTCGCGGAAGGTGCTCTGGTCCTCATCCGCCAGCTGCGCAGCCACCCGGGTCTTCCCGAGCCCCCCTGGCCCGGTCAACGTCACGACGCGACTCATCGCCAGCCGCTGTCTCAGCTCCGTGAGCAGCGGCCGGCGGCCGATGAACGTCGTGTAGGACGGGGGACCGGGTACGACTCCAGCGTCGGACCGCGAGCGGCTGCGCCGCCACCCCCGAATGAGGTACGTCGCGGTGGTTGGTACCGTGGCCGGCGAAAGGGAGTAGTCCCCAACAGCTGCGTCGACACACTGAGCCTCCTCGCGGAGGATCCGGTGCAGCGGGCCACCGTCCGTCACGGCACGGTGGCGGACGAGACTTTCGACCAGATCCACGAGCCATCAGATGGACGTGCCTGGTCGAAGGTGCGTCCAGGAGCGGCGCCTCTCCGGCCAGGACCGGAGAGAGGACCCCATGGAAGCCTTCCTGATCAGCACCGCGGTGATCTTCGTCGCCGAGCTCGGCGACAAGTCGCAGCTGATGGCGATGACCTTCGCGACGCGCTACCGCGCCCGCGACGTCATCCTCGGCATCACCGCCGCGACCGCGATCGTGCACCTGGCGAGCGTCGCGATCGGCTACTGGATCGGGGACGCGTTCTCCGACTACCAGGGCTGGATCTCGGTCGTCGCCGGACTCGCGTTCCTCGGCTTCGCCGCCTGGACGCTGCGCGGCGACGAGCTGACCGAGGACGAGGCCGACAAGGCCCGCCGCAGCCAGGGCATGGCCCTGCTCGCGGTCGGCACGGCGTTCTTCCTGGCCGAGCTCGGTGACAAGACCATGCTCGCGACGATCACGCTGGCCACCCAGCACGGCTGGTTCGGCACGTGGATCGGCAGCACCGTCGGCATGGTCGCGGCCGACGCGCTCGCGATCGGCGTGGGCGCCCTCCTCGGCAAGCAGCTGCCCGAGAGGGTCATCAAGTACGGCGCCGCGCTGCTCTTCGCGCTCTTCGGGGTCCTGCTCATCGTCGACGGCCTGATGATGTGACGGCGGGGGAGTGACCCGCGGGATGAGGGTTACTCGCGGGTCACGTGTCGGACAGGGCACACTACGGCGCGTGACGGGTGCATCGGTGGCCGATCGACTCGACGGACGACACGTGCTGCTCACGGGCGTCACGGGCTTCGTGGGCGAAGCCCTGCTGCAGCTGATGCTGCGCGAGGTCCCCGGGGTTCGCCTGACCGTGCTCGTGCGCCCGAAGGGCTCCACGACGGCCGAGGCCCGGATCGCGGCCCTGCTGCGCAAGCCGGTCTTCGAGGGGCTCGAGGGCGCCGCCGAGCGGGTCGCCGTGCTCTCCGGCGACCTGACCGACGTACCCCCGCTGCCGAGCGACCTGGACGCGGTCGTGCACTGTGCCGGCGACGTCTCCTTCGACCCGCCGGTCGACGAGGGCTTCCTGACCAACGTGGTCGGCACCCGGGACCTGTTGGCGCGCATCCGCGAGACGGGCAGCGACCCCCATTACGTTCACATCTCCACGGCGTACGTCGCCGGCCGCCGCCGTGGCCACATCCCGGAGGCGCCGGTCGAGCACGACGTCGACCTGGAGGCCGAGCTGGCCTGGGGGCTGGCGCAGCGCCGCTCGATCGAGCACCAGAGCCGCAGCGCGTTCGTGCTCGAGCGCGAGCGCCGCAAGGCCGAGCGGACCCACAGCCGTGCGGGCCTGCTCACCTCCGCCGCCGCCACCGAGGAGGCGCGCAAGGAGTGGGTGAAGACCGAGCTGGTGCGCGTCGGTACCGAGCGGGCGCGGAGCCTGGGCTGGACCGACTGCTACACGTTCACCAAGGCGCTCGGCGAGCGTGTCGTCGAGGCGTACGCCGCCGAGCAGCCTCACCAGCACCGGGTCTCCATCGTCCGCCCGAGCATCATCGAGTCGGCCCTGGAGAAGCCCCACCCGGGCTGGATCGAAGGCTTCAAGATGGCCGAGCCGCTGATCCTGGCCTACGGCCGCGGCGAGCTGCCGGAGTTCCCGGCGGCGGCGGACACCATCGTCGACATCGTCCCGGTCGACCACGTGGTCGCCGCGATCGTCGCGGTGCTGGCCGCGCCGCCCGAGCCGGGCGAACCGGCGTACTTCCACGTCTCCTCCGGCGACCGGAACCCGCTCACGTTCCAGGCGCTCTACGACAACGTGCGGTCCTACTTCGACGAGCACCCGTTCGCGGCCGGCGGCCGCGGCGCCGCGCGCCTGCCGGACTGGCGGTTCCCGGGGGCGCAGTCGGTCGAGCGGCTGCTGACCACCAGCGAGCGGGCCCACAAGGCCGCGAACTACGTCGTCGGCCACGCCCCGCGCGGGGACCGCACCCGCGACCTGGCCCGCAAGCTCGACCAGCAGGGCCGGCGGCTGGAGTTCCTCCGGCGCTACCTGACGCTCTACCAGGAGTACGCGCAGGCCGAGCTGCGGTTCTCCGACGCGAACACCCTGGCGCTGCACCGGTCGCTCTCGGCCGAGGACCGGGCGGTGTTCGCCTTCGACACCGCCGTCGTCGACTGGCCGCACTACCTGCGCGAGGTGCACTGCCCGGCCGTCACCGCGCCGATCCGGCGGATGGACGAGGCCCGCCGCAGCCGGAAGGCCGCCGGGGACCCGGAGCTGAAGCCGGTGCGGGAGGGCGACGCCGTCGCGGCGTTCTTCGACATGGACGGGACGCTGCTGTCGTCGAACGTCATCGAGACCTACCTCTGGCTGCGGCTGCGCGAGCAGAGCGGCACCGAGCGACTCGGCGAGCTCGGCCGGATGGTCGCGCGGCTCCCGAGCCTGGTGCGCGCGGAGCGTCGCGAGCGCAGTGCCTTCCTGCGCTCGGTCTACCGCGAGTACGAGGGCGCCCGGCTCGCCGACCTGGAGGCCATCGCCGACGAGCACCTCACCGGCCACGTGCTGGCGCGGCTCTCGCCCGATGCCGTGCGCCGGATCCGTGAGCACCGCGCCGCCGGACACCGCACCGTGCTCATCACCGGCGCGATCGCCCCGCTCACCCGCCCGCTCGCGCCGCTCTTTGACCACATCGAGGCCGCCCAGCTCGCCACCGACGACCGGGGCGTGTGCACGGGCTTCCTGTCCTCCTCGCCCCTGGTCGGGGAGTCGCGGTCCGCGTGGATGTGCGGGTACGCCGCCGAGCACGGCATCGACCTCGCGGCGTCGTACGGCTATGCGGACTCCCACTCCGACCTGCCGCTGCTGGAGGCGGTCGGCCGGCCGGTGGCCGTCCGCCCCGACGTGTCGCTCTTCCGGCATGCCCGACGGCACCGGTGGACGATCGTCGACTGGGCCAGCTCGGACTCCAACACGCGCTCGCTCAACCCCGCGGGAGGCCCGGCATGATGCTCGCGCTGGAGATGTTCCGGTCGGTGTCGCGCACCGTGGCCGGCAAGGCGATCGGCGGGCGGATGCCCGGCGTGCTGTCGGGGTTCGCGGCGCCGCTGCGGCTGGTCACGATCGACGAGCCGCGGGTGGACCGTCCCGGCTGGGCGCGGCTGCGCACCCGGCTCTCCGGCATCTGCGGCTCCGACCTGGGGGCGCTGTCGGGGCGCACGAGCCTCTACTTCTCCGCGGTCGTGTCGCTGCCGTTCGTGCCCGGTCACGAGGTCGTGGCCGAGTTGCTCGAGGACTGCGAGGACCTGCCCAAGGGCACCCGCGTCGTCCTCGACCCCGTGCTCACCTGCGCCGCCCGCGGGGTCGAGCCGTGCGCGCACTGCGCCGAGGGGATGACCAACCGCTGCGAGCGGATCACCGTCGGGCACCTCTCGCCCGGGCTCCAGACCGGCTTCTGCAAGGACACCGGCGGCGGCTGGGGCCAGCAGCTGGCCGCGCACCGGAGCCAGATGCACGTCGTGCCCGAGGGCTTCTCCGACGAGCAGGCGATCCTCATCGAGCCGGTCGCCTGCGCGGTCCACACCGCGCTGCGCTCGGGCGTCCGCAGCGGCGACCGGGTGCTGGTGAGCGGCGCGGGGTCGGTCGGGCTGTTCGCGACGCTCGCCCTGCGCGAGCTCACCGGCGCCGGCGAGATCATCGTGGTCGCCAAGCACGCGCGCCAGAAGGAGCTGGCCCGCGAGTTCGGGGCGACCGAGGTCGTGGCGCCGGGCGAGGTGCTGCGTCGGGTCCGGCGGTCCACGGGTGCCTTCCAGCTCGAGCCCGAGTTCTCCTCGCCGTACCTACTCGGCGGCGTCGACGTGGCGATCGACGCGGTGGGCAGCAAGCAGTCCCTGGAAACCGCGCTGCAGGCCACGCGGGCCGGGGGCCGGGTCGTGCTGTCCGGGATGCCGGCGCCGGCCGACCTGTCCGCCGCCTGGTTCCGCGAGCTCGAGGTCGTCGGCACCTACGCCTCGGCCCGCTCGGACGCGTCGTTCGCGCGGGCGACCGAGCTGGTCGCCACCGACGCCGTCCAGCAGCTCGCCAAGTCCGTCGCCAGCTATCCGTTGCACCGCTGGCGGGAAGCGCTCGACCACGCCCACTCGGCCGGCCGCCTCGGCACGCTCAAAGTCGCCTTCGACCCGAGGAGTTCCTCATGAGTCGCCCCGGATTCGTCCTCGAGGTGGACGACCGCACCCCGCCGCTCGTCGTCCACGAGGGGCTCGGCTTCCGGCTGGAGGACGGCTTCCCGCTCGGGACGCGGGTCGTCTACCCGCCCGAGTCGATCCCCGCCGTACCGGACGTCGACGCGGCGATCCGGGAGGCGTTGCTGCACCCGCACGACATGGACCCGCTGCCCGAGCTGCTGTTCGCGGGGATGAAGCTGACCATCGCCTTCGACGACCTGTCGCTGCCGCTGCCGACGATGCGGGCGCCCGACATCCGCGGCCGGATCATCGAGCACGTGCTGACGATGGCGGCCGAGGCCGGCGTCGACGACGTGAAGCTGATCGCCGCCAACGCGCTGCACCGGCGGATGACCGCGGCCGAGCTCAAGCACATCGTGGGCGAGCGGGTGTTCCGGTCGTTCTACCCGCAGGGCGACCTCTACAACTTCGACGCCGAGGACCGCTCGGAGCTGGCCCACCTCGGCACCACCGACAAGGGCGAGGACATCGAGATCAGCAAGCGGGCCGCCGAGTCCGACCTGCTGGTCTACGTCAACGTGAACCTCGTCGCGATGGACGGCGGGCACAAGTCGGTCGGCATCGGGCTGGCGTCGTACAAGTCCCTGCGCCACCACCACAACGCCAAGACGATGGTGCACTCGCGGTCGTTCATGGACCACAAGCACTCCGCCATGCACCACTCGGCGTGGCGGATCGGCCGGGTCATCAAGGACACCGTGAAGGTGTTCCAGATCGAGACCACGCTCAACAACGACGTCTTCCCCAAGCCGTTCGACTTCCTCCAGAAGCGCGAGTGGGAGTGGTCGGTGAAGGACCAGGCCACGATGCTCGGCGTCCGCCGGGGCCTGGCGGTCGCGCCGCAGAGGATGCGGCACAAGATGTTCCACGACATGCGGTCGGTCTACGGGCTGACCGGCGTGAACGCCGGCGAGGTCGAGGCCGTGCACGAGCGGACGCTGCGGAAGGTGCACCAGCAGCACCTCGTCGAGGTGCAGGGGCAGTCCGACGTGCTCGTGATGGGGGTGCCGTACCTCGGGCCCTACAACGTGAACTCGTCGATGAACCCGATCCTCGCGACCTGCATGGGCCTGGGCTACTACTTCAACTCCTACCGGGGCCAGCCGGTCGTCCGGAAGGGCGGCGCGGTGATCCTGTACCACCCGCTGAACGAGGGCTTCAACCAGCTGCACCACCCGTCGTACGTCGACTTCTACGAGGAGGTCCTCGCGGAGTCGACCGACCCGGCGGTGGTGGGGGAGAAGTACGAGCAGCAGTTCGCGCAGGACCCCTGGTACATCCACCTCTACCGGACCTCGCACGCCTACCACGGCGTCCACCCGTTCTACATGTGGTACTGGGCGGCGCACGCGATGGACCACGTCGACGAGGTCATCTGGGTGGGTGCGGACCGGCGGGCGGCCGCCCGGCTGGGGTTCCGGGCGGCGTCGACGCTGGCCGACGCGCTCGAGATGGCGTCGGGGACTGTCGGGTCGTCGCCGTCGATCACCTACCTGCACAACCCGCCGCACCTGCTCGCGGACGTGCGATGAACCTCGTCCGGTCCTCCGTCGAGGACGTCCGCATGGTCGCCCGCGGGTGGCGCTGGGGCCGCCGGCCGCAGGTGCCCCGGTCGGCCGAGCAGTGGGTGCCGCCCGCGCGGTCGACGGTCTTCCGCACCGAGTGGTCGCGGCGGCGTCCCGCGATGGCGGCCCGGGAGGTGGCGCAGAAGGTCGGGCTGGAGCCGCTGTTCCGGTCCCAGGTCCGCACCCGGGTCGAGGGGCTCGACGTCCTGGACCGGATCGACGGTCCGGTGATCTTCGTCGCGAACCACGCCTCCCACCTCGACACCCCGCTGATCCTGCTCTCGCTGCCCGACGAGTGGCGGCGGCGTACCGCTGTGGCGGCGGCGGCCGACTACTTCTTCGACACCTGGTGGCGCGCGGTCGGGTCGTCGCTGCTGTTCAACACGTTCCCGATCGACCGCCGCGGCGGCACCATGGCGGCGACGCCCGGAGAGGTGCTCGCGGACGGCTGGAGCCTGGTGATCTATCCCGAGGGCACCCGCTCGACCGACGGCTGGATGGGCAAGTTCCGCATGGGCGCGGCCTTCCTGGCCAAGGAGTACGGCGTGCCGGTGGTCCCCGTCGCGCACCGTGGCACCTTCGCCGCGATGCCGCGGGGTGTCGGCTGGCCCGCGCCCGGTCGGCGGCAGCTGACGATCCGCTTCGGCGAGCCGCTCGTGGCGGGTGCCGATGAGTCGGTGCGCGACTTCGCGCCGCGGATCAAGGACGCCGTCGCCGCGCTGCTCGAGGAGGACCGGACGACCTGGTGGGAGGCCCGTCGCCGGGTCGCCGCCGGCGCCGTGCCTGACCCCGCGGGTCCGGCGGTCGCACACTGGCGGCGGGTCTGGGAGCAGTCCGAGTCGCCCGTCGCCGACGCACCCGCCCGCACGCTGCGCGCCTGGCGCCGCTGAGACGCCGTTCCCGGTCTGCTCGGGCTGCTCGGGCCGCGGTTTGGTCACCAACCGCAGGATCTCGGGCCCGATCGGTGTGGTTGGTGACCAATCGGTGGGCGCGTTGCCGGGCTGGCGGTGAGCCAGCCACCGTTTCGCGCCGCAGAACGGTGGCCAGCTCACCGCTGGGGCGCCCGGCCGTGCAGTTTGGTCACCAACCGCAGGGTGAGAGCACTCTCATCGACGGCTCATGGTCGGCTCACGGTGGGTGGACAGGGTTCCTGGTGTCGCAAGGACACCGACGAGAGGAACGACGATGAACACGCTGCTGAAGACGGGGACGATCGGGCTCGCGAGCCTCGTGACCGCGGGCATGGTCGCCTGGCAGGCGCCCACCGCCCTCGCCCAGGACGACGACCCGGCCGCCACCAAGCGCGACGACGACTCGCACGTCGTGGTCACGACCGTGGACGACGACGATGACGACGACACCGGGCTGAAGGGCACGGGCACCCAGACCCGCACCCGGACCGGCGCCGGTGACGACAACACCGGCACCAACACCAACACCCGGACGCGCGGCGACGACGGTGACGACAGCCGCCACCGGCAGGTCCGTGACCTGACCAACGACGGTCCGGGCCGCGGCAACGTGGACCACTCGCGTCACGACACGAACGACGGCACCCGTCACAACACGCGGGGCTGACCATGACGAACCCCACCAGTTGGGGCTTCGTCGAGGGTGACCCGATCACCGCCGAGCTGACGGCCGTCCGTCGGCTCGGCGGCGGGTCCGCCTACGAGGCCTACCTCGCCTTCGACGAGGTCACCTACGGCCCGGTCGTGGCCAAGGTGGTCCGCCCGGACCGGGTCGAGGACGACCACAGCCTGCGCGGGCTGGCCCACGAGGTCGAGGCGCTGGCGACGATCAACCACCCGGTCGTCGTTCGGGGCCTGCGCCACGAGCTCACCGGCGAGCGCCCGCACGTCGTGCTGGAGGCGATCGACGGCCCGCGGCTGTCCTCGCTCATCCGCCGCTACGGGCCGCTCCAGGAGCACCAGTACCTGCCGCTCGCGATCGAGGTCGCCAGCGCCCTGCACTACCTGCGCCGGATCGGCTGGACCCACCTGGACCTCAAGCCGAGCAACATCATCATGGCCGCGCCGGCCCGGGTGATCGACCTGTCCGTGGCCCGCACCGCCGAGCGCGCCACGCGCGCCGACCGGATCGGCACCGACGCCTACATGTCGCCGGAGCAGTGGGACCCCGAGCGCTTCGGCGCTCCCTCACCGGCCTCCGACGTCTGGGGCCTGGGCGCGACGCTGTTCGAGGCCGTCGCCGGCTACCGCGCGTACGACGAGCCCGACGACCGACTGGAGCCGCTGCCCGACCGCGTGCCGGCCGAGGTCACCAAGGTCATCCACGCCTGCCTGGAGATCGACCCCGCCGACCGTCCGGCGCCGCACGAGGTCGCCGAGGCGCTCGAGCCGGTGCTGGAGCGCCAGCCGCCGGTCCGGCTCGGCGGCGGCCTGCGCACGAAGTAGCCCGCCGGGAGGTCATACGAGGTGGTCGCCCTGGCGACCACCTCGTATGACGTCCGGGCTACCGCGCGAACCGGTAGCCCATGCCGCGCACGGTCTGGATCGACTCGGCGCCGAACTTCTTGCGCAGGTAGCCGACGTAGACGTCCACCACGTTGGAGCCCGGGTCGAAGTCGAGGCCCCACACGTGGTCGAGGAGCTGCTCGCGGGAGAGCACCTGCCCGGCGTTCACCATGAAGATCTCGGCGAGCGAGAACTCCCGTGCGGACAGGTCGACCTGGCGGTCCCCGACGACCGCGCGGCGCGTCCGCACGTCCAGGCGTACGCCGCCGGACTCGATGACGTCCGGGCGCTGCGGGGCGCCGTTCGCGTGCTCCTGCCGGAGCCGGAGCCGCACCCGGGCGACCAGCTCGGCGAAGCGGAACGGCTTGGGCATGTAGTCGTCGGCGCCGCCCTCGAGCGCGGAGACGGTGTCGCCGACGGAGTCGCGCGCGGTCAGCACGATCACCGGCACCTTCGATCCCTGCGACCGCAGTTGGTCGAGCACCTCGAAGCCGTCCATCGACGGCAGCCCGATGTCGAGCACCACCAGGTCGTAGTCGCCGCTCAGGGCGTGCTCGAGCCCCTCCTTGCCGTCGGCGACCGTGGTCGTCAGGTGGCCCTCGGCGCGCAGCCCCTTGGCCACGAACGACGCGATGCGGTCCTCGTCCTCGACGATCAGGATGCGGGCCACGGGTCCTCCTCCGGCAGGGTGATCACGAACCGGGCGCCGGCCGGCTCGGCGTCCTCGACGGTGACACTGCCACCGTGTGCCCGGGCGATCGCGCCGACGATCGAGAGGCCGAGACCGAAGCCCTCGTCACCTGGAGGTACGGCGCTGCGGCCGAATCGTTCAAAGATCCGCTCCCGGTCCTCCGGCGGCACGCCGGGGCCGGTGTCGCGGACCCAGAGCCGCGCCGACCCGTCGTCGTACGACGACCCGACGGCGATCGTGTCGCCGTCGCGGGTGTGCTTGACGGCGTTGTCGGCGAGTTGGAGCAGCGCCTGGGTGAGGCGCTGCTCGTCCGCGACGATCTTCACACGGGCGGCGGCGTCGATCGTCCACTCCCGGTCGCCGAGGCCGCGGGCCTTGGTCGCGACGTCGCGGGTGAGCCCGTCGAGATCGACGTCGCGCGGCTGGAGGAAGTCGGGCCGGTCGCTCTTGGCCAGCAGGATGAGGTCGCCGACGAGCCGGGACATCCGGTCGATCTCGTCGAGCAGCAGCAGCCGCGTCTCGGCGAGCTCCTCGGGGTCGTGGGTGTCGAGGAGCTCGAGGTGGCCGCGCAGCACGGTCAGCGGCGTCTTGAGCTCGTGGCCGGCGTCGTCGAGGAACTGGCGCTGCCCGACGAACGCCGCCTCCAGCCGGTCGAGCATGCCGTTGAAGGTCAGGGTCAGCGCGGTGATGTCGTCGTTGCCGGTCACCGGCAGCCGGCGGGAGAGGTCGGTCTCGGAGATGTGGTCGGCGGTCTCCCGCAGCGTCCGCAGCGGGGAGAGCAGCCGGCCGGAGACCCAGGCGGCCACCGCGGTCACCAGCAGCAGCACCAGGCCGGCGGTGATCGCGTAGGTGCGCATGGTCTCGGCGAGGCCCTCGCGCTCACGGTCGAGGTTGGTGACCACCACCAGGGCACCGGTGTCCTCGCCCTGCCGGACGGTCTGCACGGCGACCTGCTGGGTGCCGCTCGGGCTCTCGACGGTGGTCGTGCCGTTCTCGTCGAGCAGCGGACGGATCGCGGCTCGGAGTTCGTCGTTGGTCAGTGGCAGGGCACCGAGCTGCTTGGCGTCGATGTCCTCCTGCCACCACGTCACCAGGACCTCGTTGTCGTCCGGGACGTTGCGCCGGAGGAACTCCCGGAGCATCACCTGGACGCTCTCGAACGTGCGCCCGGGTGCCTGGAACCTGGCGAGCTCCGCGAACTCCTGGTCGACCTCGGAGGCGATCTGCTGGTCGAGCCGGCGCGACTCGATCGTGTACACGACGACGCCGGCCACGACGAGGCCGGCGAGCACGAGGAGCGCCACGACCGCGGTGATGCGGACGCGGACCGAGGGACTAGTCGTCCTCACCGCCACCGGGCCCGCTGTGGTCGTCGTCCTCGCGGTCGTCCCCGTGGTCGTCCCCGTGGTCATCCCCGTGGTCGTCGTCCCCGCCACCACCGGGTCCGCTGTGGTCGTCGTCGCCGTCATCGTCGTCCTCGTCGAAGTCGTCGTACTCCGGGACGACCACCTCGACGTCGTCGTCGGTGCTCGGGCTCGGGGTCTCGAGCGTGGCGGACGGCTTCGGTGTCCTCGACGGCGACGGCGACGGCGATCGGGACGGCGTCGGGGACGGTTCTTCGATGACGATCGTCTGTCGCGGCGCGGGGTCCTCCGACGCGGACGCGGCGAGCGAGCCCGCGACGTACGCCCCGAGCGGGACGACCAGCGCGAGCCCGAGGAGGGCCTTCCACACCGTGCTCATGTCCCCACCATCCTGCCTGATGGTGGGGCTCCGATGAGAGGTGGATGAGAGCCTTCTCATTCCTCCCAGCGGAGCACGGCGGCGACCGGCTCGCCGGCGAGTGCGGCGGCCGGGGCCACGCCGACCTCGGCGCTGGTGAGCACCGCGGCCGCGACCAGCTCCTGGTCGGCGCGCAGCGTCTCCTCGGGGAGCGCCAGGCCCGGGTGGGCGGTCACGTCGAGCTGCGCCTCGGCAGCCACCGAGGGATCGAAGAGCAGGGTCTCGACCTGACCTTTCACGAAGGCATCGGCCACGTCGTCGACGCCGGCGACGGCGCCCTCACCGCGCCCCAGGCGCTCGCGCAGCGCGTGCACCCGCTCGAGCCGGCGGCGCACGACCTGGTCGCCGAGGGCTTGCCGCACGGCCTGCGCGAGGGCCTCGTCGCCGCCGTCCTCGTTGCGCGACCCGGTCTCGAGCTCGATGATCTCGGCCTCGGCCTCGTTGAGCCGCTCGCGGACCAGCGACTTCGACCGCGGGTCGCCCGCGAGGAGCACGAGCCGGGCGCCGGTGCGGACGTGGGACATGACGTGGTCGGCGACCTCGCCCGCGTTCTTCGCCCAGACGTTTTCGGTGCGGTGCTGGTAGTTGAGGTTGCCCCAGTCGGTGGCGCCGACCTGGTGGATGTTCTCGGTGTCGCCCTGGATCGACTCGAGCTCCTCGGGCTCGGGGAGGTCGGACCGGTGGACCGCGACGTCGCCGCCCTCGTGGTCGACCACGGCGAGGACGAACTCCACCGAGCCGTCGCGGTGCTCGATCCACCGCGCGAGGTCGGGCAGCGGCCCCCACGTCGCCACGGCCTGGTCGGCCTGGAGATGCGCCACCTCGTCGTACGCGATGCCGTCAGCGGTGGCCACGACCACCCGCGCGACGGGCGACGGCTGGTGCACGAGCTCGCCCAGGCGCTCGGCCACGGCGTCGACCACCGCCCCGTCGGCGCCCTGCTCGCGCAGCTCGTCACACGCCGCGCGAACCCGCAGCTCGTGCTCGTGCTCGCCGGTCTCGGTCTCGTGACCGACGTCGACGAGCACGGTCGCGAACGGCCCAGAAGACTGGTAGAGATCGCTCAGCGTCGAGGTGTCCATACGGCGCCGGTTCCCAGGCCGCAACGCCGGAAACGCCGTCTACAGTGGCGCCATGATTGTTCCCTTCAGCGTCTCGGACTTCATCGACCGCGCGGTGCAGGTGTACGGCGAGCGGGTCGGCGTCGTCGACGAGCCGGACCAGCCCGCCCCCTCCCTGGGTGAGATGACGTACGCCGAGGTCGGGGCCCGCGCCCGCCGCCAGGCCGCGATGCTCGACAAGCTCGGGTTGGAGGTGGGCGACCGGGTCGCGATCGTCAGCCACAACAGCGCGCGGCTGCTGACCGCGTTCTTCGGCGTCTCGGGCTCCGGCCGGGTGCTGGTGCCGGTGAACTTCCGGCTCCGTCCGGACGAGGTCAACTACATCGTCCAGCACTCCGGCGCCCGGGTGCTGCTGGTCGACCCCGAGCTCGAGGAGTCGCTGAAGAACGTCGACGCGGAGTTCAAGTACGTCCTCGGCGACCCGGCGTCGCTCGACGTCCCCGAGGACGCCGAGCCGCGCCCGTGGGAGCCCGACGAGAACGCCACGGCGTGCATCAACTACACGTCCGGCACCACCGCGCGCCCCAAGGGCGTTCAGATCACGCACCGCAACATCTGGGTCAACGCGGTCACGTTCGCGATGCACGCGGCCGTCACCGACCGTGACGTCTACCTGCACACGCTGCCGATGTTCCACGCCAACGGGTGGGGGATGCCGTTCGCGATGACCGGCCTGGGCGTGAAGCAGGTCGTGCTGCGCAAGGTCGACGGCGCCGAGATCCTGCGCCGGGTGCGCGACCACGGCGTCACGGTGATGTGCGCGGCCCCGGCGGTCGCGGCCGCCGTGCTGGACGCGGCCCAGACGTGGGAGGGCGAGATCCCTGGCCGCGACAAGGTGCGGATCATCATGGCCGGTGCGCCGCCACCGACGAAGACGGTCGTGCGGGTGCAGGAGGAGCTGGGCTGGGAGTTCATCCAGATCTACGGCCTCACCGAGACCTCGCCGCTGCTGACCTTCAACCGCTCGCGGGCCGAGTGGGACGACCTCGACCCGCTCGAGCGCGCCGCGAACCTCACGCGCGCGGGCGCTCCCGCCCTCGGCGTACGCCTGGCCATCTCCGAGGACGAGGAGAGTGCGGGCGAGGTGCTCGCGCGCTCCAACGTCGTGCTCGAGGGCTACTGGAACCAGCCCGAGGAGACCGAGCGCGCGCTGGCCGGCGGGTGGTTCCACACCGGTGACGGCGGCGTGCTGGGCGACGACGGCTACCTCACGATCAGCGACCGCAAGAAGGACGTGATCATCACCGGCGGCGAGAACGTGTCCTCGATCGAGGTCGAGGACGTGCTGTTCTCCCACCCGGCCGTGGCCGAGGTCGCGGTGATCGGCGTGCCGAGCGAGAAGTGGGGCGAGACCATCAAGGCGCTCGTCGTGCTCGCCGAGGGCGAGGAGGCCACCGAGGCCGAGCTGATCGCCTGGTGCAAGGACAAGGCGGCCGGCTACAAGGCCCCCACGTCGATCGAGTTCCGCGACGAGCTCGCCCGCACCGCGACCGGCAAGCTCCAGAAGTTCAAGCTGCGGGAGCCGTACTGGGAGGGCTACGGACGAGCGGTCAACTAGCGCGTCAGCCGTCGGCGTTCAGGACTTCTTGACGTCCAGCACGACCTCGAACTCCAGCAGCTCGGCGCCGGTGCTGACGGGGTTGCGGCGCTCGCCCGCATGCGCGGCGACCGCGTCCCCGTCGCGCCACGCGGCGAAGGACTCCTCGTCCTCCCAGTGGGTGACGACGAAGTAGCGGGCCTCGCCCTTGACCGGGCGGAGCAGCTGGAAGCCGAGGAAGCCGGGCGTCCCCTCGACGGTGTGCGCGCGGTTCGAGAAGCGCTTCTCGAGCTCCTCGTGGGCCTGCGGCGGGACGGAGATGGCGTTGATCTTGACGACGCTCATGGGTCGAGCCTAGGCCGCGGGGTCAGAGCTCCAGCATCGGCTCGTCGGTGGTGACCGGGTCGCCGAGCCGGATCGTGCCCGAGGACAGCGCGCGGAAGACCGAGCCCGCGCGGCGGCGGAGGGCCTCCTGCGCGCCGGGGCCGACGCTGCGGTCGAGGATCCAGCAGGGCGCGGCGACGCGGACCACCTCCAGCAGGACGCCACCGATCTCGAGCCGGACCCCGGGGCCGCGGGGGACCGGGCCCGTGATGGTGATGTTGCGCCGGGTGGAGCGGGGCGTGATCGGAGCGCCCCACCGCTCGGAGGCGTCGGCGAGGGCCTCGGCGGACTGCACGGTCACGTGCCGGTGGCGGGTGCCGTGGAACCGGTCGCCGACGATGCCGCGTCCCGCCTCGACCTCGATCTCGGTGCGCTCCTGCATCGGCCCGTGCCGCTGTGCCGCGACCCAGAGCGCGGTGACCGTCCCCTCCACGCGTCCCATCCTCCCCGATAGCCTCCAGCCATGCCCGCCCTCAAGGACGTCGTCGACCTGCTGCACGGCTGGTACCCGCCCGGCACGGCCGACTCGTGGGACGCCGTCGGCCTGGTGCTCGGCAGTCCGGGCGCCCGCGTGGACAAGGTGATGTTCGCCGTCGACCCGACGCTGCCGGTCGCCCGCGAGGCCGCCGACTGGGGCGCGGACCTCCTGGTCGTGCACCACCCGCTGTTCCTCAAGCCCGTGCACGGGTTCGCCGCGACCACGCCCAAGGGCCGCACGCTCGCCGCCCTCGCCGGCGCGGACTGCGCGCTGCTGACCGCCCACACGAACGCCGACCAGGCGGTGAGCGGGGTCTCCGAGTCGCTCGCGCGGGCCCTGGGGCTCACCGACATCGCTCCGGTCCTGCCCGCACCGGCCGCGCCGCGGGACAAGCTGACGACGTTCGTCCCGGTCGCCGGCGCCGATGCCCTGCGGGCCAGCCTGGCCGAGGCGGGTGCCGGCCGGATCGGCGACTACGACCACGCGTCCTTCTCGACCCCCGGCACCGGCCGGTTCCGGCCGCTCGCCGGCGCCACCCCCGCGATCGGCAGCGTCGGCGAGGTCGAAGCCGTGGCCGAGGAGCGGATCGAGGTCGTGCTGCCGCGCGATCGCCGCACGGCCGTGGTGCGCGCGCTGCTCGACGCCCACCCCTACGAGGAGCCGGCGTTCGACCTGGTCGAGCTCGCCGACTCCGGGGTCGCGACGACCGGGAGCGGCCGGATCGGCACGGTGCCGGGGACGTCGTTGCGGGAGTTCGCCGCGAAGGTCGCGGCCGCGCTGCCCGAGACGGTGCACGGCGTACGCGTCGCGGGGGACCCGCGCCGGCCGGTACGCCGGGTGGCGGTCTGCGGCGGCGCGGGCGACTTCATGCTCGACGCGGTCGCGCGCACCGACGCCGACGTGTACGTCACGAGCGACCTGCGGCACCACCCGGCGAGCGAGTTCCGGGAACAGGAGGGACCGGCGCTGGTCGACGTCGCGCACTGGGCGGCGGAGTGGACCTGGCTCCCGGTGGTGGAGGCGCGGCTGCGTGAGGCCCTGGGCGATACGGTGGAGACGCGCGTGAGCACGCTCCGCACCGATCCCTGGACGTTCACAGCATGACACCCTGCCTGACCCCGAGCACGACCCCAAGCACGAGGAGACTCCGCTGAAAGCCGACCCCGCCGCCCAACTGAAGCTCCTCGACGTGCAGGAGCTCGACTCGCGCGCCGACCAGCTGCGGCACCGGCGGAGCAACCTGCCCGAGATCAAGGAGATCGCGACGCTGACCGGCAAGCGGACCGACGTCGAGAACCTCGTGCGCGACGCCCGGATCGTCGTCGACGACCTCACCACCGAGCAGAAGAAGGTGGACCAGGACGTCGAGGCCGTGAAGACCCGGCGCACCCGCGACCGCGACCGGATGGACCAGGGCCTGATCACGAACCCGAAGGACCTCGAGCGGATGCAGCACGAGCTCGAGTCGCTCGAGCGCCGCATCTCCAGCCTCGAGGACGACGAGCTCGAGGTGATGGAGAGGCTCGAGGAGGCGCAGGCCGAGCTGACCAAGCTCGAGGGCATGGTCGCCGAGTCCGACGAGCAGCTCACCACCCTCGCCGCTGCCCGCGACGAGAAGCTGGCCTCGATCGAGGAGCAGCTGACCGAGGTGCTCGCCCGGCGCGGACCCGCGGTCGAGGGCCTGCCGGCCGACCTGCTGGCGCTCTACGACCGGCTGCGCGAGCAGAAGGGCGGCATCGGCGCCGCCGAGCTCCGCGCGCGCCAGTGCGGCGGCTGCCGGCTGAGCATCGACGCCTCCGAGCTGGGCCGGATCCGCGGGCTGGCCGAGGACGAGGTGGTGCGCTGCGAGGAGTGCCAGCGCATCTTGGTCCGCACCTCCGAGTCCGGGCTGTGACCTCGCCCCTCGGCGGCAGGGTCCTCATCGAGGCCGACGGCGGCTCGCGCGGCAACCCCGGCCCGGCGGCGTACGGCGCCGTCCTGCGGGACGCCGACACGGGCGCGGTCATCGCCGAGGACGGCGCCGCGATCGGCGTGGCGAGCAACAACGTCGCGGAGTACTCCGGCCTCGTCGCCGGGCTGAAGCTGGCTCGGGAGTTCGCGCCGGACGCCGAGGTCGAGGTCCGGATGGACTCCAAGCTCGTCGTCGAGCAGATGTCGGGCCGCTGGAAGATCAAGCACGACGACATGCGCCGGCTCGCGGCCGAGGCCGCCGCGCTGGCGCCGTTCGGCACGACCTACACGTGGATCCCGCGGGAGCTGAACGTGGCCGCCGACCGGCTCGTCAACGAGGCGCTCGACGGCACGCGCAGCGGCGTCACGGTCGCGGGCGCCCCGGCCGAGGAGCCGGCCGAGCAGCCGAAGCCCGCGCAGGGCTGGTCGCCGCCGGGCACGCCGACCACCGTCGTGCTCGTGCGCCACGGCGTCACGCCGCACACCGTCGACAAGCGGTTCTCCGGCGGGCTGGCCAGCGCGAACCCCGGCCTCAGCGACGAGGGCCGCGACCAGATCCGGGCGATCGGCGACTGGCTCGGGCCGATCGCGGAGCGGATCGACGCGGTGGTCGCGTCGCCGGTGCGGCGCACGATGGAGTCCGCCGAGATCCTCTCCGCCGTGCTCGACCGCGAGGTCGAGGTGGAGCCGGGCTTCGCCGAGATGGAGTTCGGGGCGTGGGACGGGCTGACCTTCGCCGAGGTGGGGGAGCGGCACGGCGAGGAGCTCACCGCCTGGCTCGAGTCGCTGGACGTCGCGCCGGGCGGCACCGGTGAGTCGTTCCGCGTGGTCGAGAAGCGCGTGCTCGACGCGCTCGCCCGGGTGCTGGAGAAGCACGCCGGCAAGACGGTCGTGGTGGTCAGCCACGTGACGCCGATCAAGACGATCGTCGCCCATGCGCTGGACGCGCCGCTGCAGTCGGTCTACCGCATGGAGCTGACGCCGGCGTCGATCACGGTCGTGTCGTGGTATGACGGCCGCCCGTCGATGCGGATGTTCAACGCGCTGCCGCCGGGCAACGACGTCTTCGCCGCCGGCGCCTCGCGCTGGTGACGACAGCGTGGTGACGACAGCGTGGTGACTACAGCTCCGTGACGACCACGTCGAGGCGGCCGGCGTCCTCCTCGACGTACCACCCGAGGTCGCGCAGCGTCTCGGCGAGCTTCGCCGGGGTGCGCGGGTCGGCGCCGGACTCCAGCAGGGCCCGGACGATCCGGCCCTTGGTGGCCTTGTTGAAGTGGCTGACGACCTTGCGCTTGCCCTGGTGCTCGTGGAGGACGCGGACGCTCGTCGAGCGCACGCCGGCGGGCTTCCAGAAGTTCACGTAGGTCCCGCTGCGCAGGTCCACCAGCAGCCCGCTGCCGACGGTCTCGGTGACGACCGGGCCGAGGTGCTCGCGCCACACGGCGGCGACCGGGCCGAGGCCGGGCAGGGTGGTGTCGCCGGAGAGGCGGTACGCCGGGATCCGGTCGCTCGGGCGGACCAGGCCGAAGACGCTCGAGGTGACGGCGAGCCGCGCCGTCGCCCGGCGCTTGGCGGCCGGGGTCAGCGTGGCGACGTCCAGGGCGTCGTACAGGACTCCGGTGTAGACCTGGTCCGCGCGCTGGGTCGGCGCGGCGCGCAGCCCGCGGTTGAGGGCGACGAGGTCGAGCTGCGTCGTCCCGATGCCCAGCGTCTTCGCGGCCACGTCCGGATCGCCGGTGCAGAGCTCGACGAGGGCGTCGATGACCCGCTCGCGGGGCTCGGTGAGGCTCGGGAAGTCGAGGCCGGCGAGGTCGAGCGGCTTGCCGCGGCGCGCGGCGGCCTTGCCCTCGCTGGGCGGCAGCAGGATCAGCACCGGAGGAGTGTCACAGATCCGGACGTGGCGGTGTCTCGGGGGCTCACCCCACTAGGGTGGCGCCATGCCGACCCACCGTGTCGTCCGCGTCCGCTCCGTCAGCGACGGGGTCGCCGCGGACGCCCTGCGGTCCGGCATCGTCCGCCTCCAGTCCGAGCTCGGCGTGTCGCTGGCCTTCCCGCCCGAGGTGGAGGAGGCGGCGGCCGTCGCGGCCCGCGCGCCCCGGCTGCCGGAGCTCGACCGGACCGACATCCCGTTCATCACCATCGACCCGCCCGGCGCGATGGACCTCGACCAGGCGCTGCACCTCGACCGCGACGGCGACGGGTACGTCGTGCACTACGCGATCGCCGACGTCGCCGCGTTCGTGCGGCCCGGCGACCCGGTCGACACCGAGGCGTGGAAGCGCGGCGAGACGCTGTACGGCGCGGACTCCAAGGTCCCGCTGCACCCGCCGGTGCTCAGCGAGGACGCCGCCTCGCTGCTGCCCGACCAGCTCCGTCCGGCGCTGCTGTGGACCGTCCGGCTGCGCGCCGACGGCGCCCGGCGTGACGTGCAGGTGGAGCGGGCGCTCGTGCGCTCCCGGGCCCGGCTCACCTACGACGAGGCGCAGGCGGCCCTCGATGACGGGTCGGCGTCCGACGTACTCCTGCTGCTGCGGGAGGTCGGCGAGCTGCGGATCGCCCGCGAGGCCGTGCGCGGCGGGGTGTCGCTGCCCCTGCCCGAGCAGGAGGTCGACGTCGCGGGGGAGAAGTGGCGCCTGGAGTTCCGCGAGGAGCTGCCGGTCGAGCGCTGGAACGCCGAGATCTCGCTGCTCACCGGCTTCGCCGCCGCCGACCTGATGCTCTACGCGCGGATCGGGCTGCTGCGCACGCTGCCCGCGGCCGACCCGCGCGACGTGCAGCGGCTGCACCGCACCGCCCGGGCGCTCGGCATCGAGTGGCCGGCCGAGCAGCTCTACCCGGACTTCGTGCGCACGCTCGACCCGTCGATCCCGGCGCACGCGGCGATGGTGGACGCCTCCGCCCGGCTGCTGCGCGGGAGCGGGTACGTCGCCTTCGACGGCGAGACCCCGGCCGAGCCGCAGCACGCCGCCCTGGCATCGGAGTACGCCCACGTCACCGCGCCGCTGCGCCGCCTCGGCGACCGGTACGCCGGCGAGGTCTGCCTCGCGCTCTGCGCCGGTGAGGAGGTGCCCGCCTGGGTGCGCTCGGCGCTGCCCGAGCTGCCGGCGGTGCTGCGCGCGTCGGCCGCTCGCGCGGGCGCCTACGAGCGCGCGGTGCTCGACCTGGTGGAGGCGGGCGTGCTGTCGCCGCGCGTCGGCTCGACCTTCGCCGGTGTCGTGGTCGACGTCGACGAGCAGGACCCCACCCGTGGGGTCGCGCTGCTCCAGGACCCGGCGGTCGAGGCGCGCGTGGTGTCCTCCTCGCCGCTGCCGCTCGGTGCGGAGGTGACCGTGCGGCTGACCGTCGCCGACGTCGAGAAGCGGAAGGTCGAGTTCGAGCTCGTCAGCGGGTGAGCGTCCAGACGCCCGGTCGGGTCACCGGTCGCGCAGCACCTTGACGCCGGCCCACACGACCAGCGGCAGGCCGATGACCAGGAGCAGGATCGCTTCCCAGCCCATCAGCGGCGCCGCATCCCGGGCAGGACGTACTTGAACAGCAAGAACGCCACGACGATCACGAGCACCACGACCAGGATGAACTTCACGGTTCTGCCCTTCCTCGGGCGGCCCTTGGGCGACCGCCGGTGCCGGAGTCTTACCCGCATCGATCGGTCCTGAAGCCGTCCTTTATTTGAACACGTTCAAAAATCGGTTACCGTGGCGCCATGAAGGTGGTCGTCCCCGGAGGGACCGGCCAGGTCGGAGGAGTCCTCCGCCGCGCGCTGAGAGCAGCGGGCCATGAGGTCGTGGTCCTCAGCCGGCACCCGTCGGCGCCGCTGGAGCCCGGCATCCGCCACCTCGGCTGGGACGGCCGCACGCTGGGGAGCTGGGCGGCAGAGGTCGACGGCGCCGACGCCGTCATCAACCTGGCCGGCCGGTCGGTCAGCTGCCGCTACACCGACGCCCACCTCCGGCAGATGATGGACTCCCGGGTCGACTCGGCCCGCGTCGTCGGCGCCGCGATCGCTGCGGCTGCCCGTCCGCCGGCGACCTGGCTCCAGATGAGCACCGCCACCATCTACGCCGACCGCTCCGACGAGCCCGGCAATCCGGCGAACGACGAGGCCACCGGCCTCATCGGCGGCGAGGAGCCGCACACCCCGCTGTACTGGGAGTACAGCGTCCGCATCGCCCGCCGCTGGGAGCGCGCGCTCGCAGAGGCCGACACCCCGCACACCCGCCGCGTCGCCCTGCGCACGGCGATCGTGATGAACCCCGGCCGCGGCGGAGCCTTCGACGTCCTCCTGCGGCTGGCCCGCCTCGGCGTCGGCGGCCCCGTCGCCGGCGGCCAGCAGTACGTCTCCTGGATCCACCACCAGGACCTCGTCGCCGCTGTCGAGCTCCTGCTCGCCCACGACATGTCCGGCCCCGTGAACCTCGCCTCCCCGAACCCGGTCACCCAGGCCGAGCTGATGCGCGACCTCCGTCAGGCGTGGGGCGGCTGGGCCGCCCGCGTGGGCCTGCCCGCCACCCGCGGCACGGCCGAGCTCGGCGCCTGGGCGCTCCGCAGCGACACCGAGATGCTGCTCAAGAGCCGGCGGGTGCTGCCGGGGCGCCTGCTCGACGCGGGGTTCGAGTTCGCCCATCCCACGTGGCCGGACGCGGCGGCGGAGCTGGTCGCCGGGCTCCGGGACTGAGCCGTGCGGGGCCGCAGGTGCTGGAAGGAGCTTCAGCACCCCGCGGCCCCTGTCCCGACCAGCAGCGGTGTGCCGGGACGTCCGAGGCGAGTCCCACGCTGCTCGGGCCTACGCGTCGGAGAGCGCCCGACCTCGCAGGGTCGGCGAACCGTCGATCCGGCCCCTGGGCAACAGGAGTCGACGGCCCGCAACGCTCACCACGACGCTACGTCGGTCCGCCCGCCGGCCGCTTCCTCCGTTCTGGGGATGCGGGCGGGGCGTCGAACGCAGGGCGTGGCTCCTCCCCAACGTCGGTGATGCCGTCGTGTCCACGAGGGGTGGAAACTCGCACCACGCTTCCAGGAGGTGCCGCGATGCCCCGTCCGAGCCGACTCAGTCTGGTCGCCCTGGTGGCGACAGGGTGCGTGGTGGCCGCTGCCACGTCAGGAGCGAGCTCGGCCACTCGCGCTCCCACGGCGACCGCGGCGGCTGCCGATCGTCCCTCGCGCGTGCTGGTCGTGCTGTTCGACCAGATGCTGCCGCAGTACGCCGACGAGTTCGACATGCCGAACTTCCGGATGCTGCGCGACGCCGGGACCAACTTCCGCGACGCCTACCTCGGCTACATGGGATCGGAGACGGTCATCGCGCACAACGTGCTGATGTCGGGCCAGAACCCGAAGCACATGGGGTGGGTGGACGAGGCCTACCGGGACCGCGAAGGCCTGTTGAGCCCGGACACGGACCAGATGTGGACCACGGGCGAGCTCACCTATGACCAGTTCGGGACCCTGATCCAGGACAAGGGCTACCCGAAGCTGGCTGACTACCTCCAGGCCGCGCAGCCCGGCAAGAAGTTCATCGTCGTCGGGCAGAAGGGGTACGCGGTCGAGTCTGCGGCCGCGGAGTCCGCCTTCGACTCCTCGGACGCCGACATCGCCGTACGGTTCAGCGGGAGGTCGGCCAGCTCTCCCGTGGCGGGCACTCCCGATGCGGCCTGCAACGCCACGCTCGGTGGCCGCTACCGGGGACCGGACGGCGTCAACGTGCCGACCTACATCAAGGACCCGTTCTGCGGCCGCTTCTACGTCAACTCGTCGAACACCTACGGCACCAGTACGGCGTTCCCCTCGTGGATCTATCCGCTCGACGGGAACCGGTTCGTCCCGGGGACCGATCCGGCCCACCTCGGCGGTGACACGTGGGTGGCCGACGCGGCCATCGCGATGATGGCGAACGAGGACTGGTCGGGGATGTTCGTCACGATGGGTGGCATCGACAAGGCCGGCCACATGTGGGGTGCAGACTTCGACGTGCAGTCCCCGCCGGGCTCGGTGGACCACCAGACCCATGTCGAGTTCAACGCCGAGAACGCCGACGTCCAGCTGGGCCTGATGCTCGACGAGCTCGACCGGCTCGGCATCCTCGACGACACGCTCGTCGTGCTCACCGCAGACCACGGAGCCACGTTCGGGGCCAGGTACTACGGGAAGACCGCCCCCGGCGTCAGCACCACCAGCGACACCAACTGGTACTACGGCCCCGACTCGATGCCGACCGTCTACAACGACCCGTCACCCGCGATCCAGCCGCTGGTCGCGACCGGCAACGTCGCGTTCTCCTACCAGTCGACGTCGATCCAGACCTGGCTCAAGGACGCCTCGAGCCGCAAGCGAGCAGAGGCTCTCAAGATCATGCGCGGCCTGCCGGGCGTGATCGCGACCTACTGGCGCAAGGGTGACCGCTACGTCCTCAGCGACACCAACCCGATGACGAGGGCCGACAGGAAGTGGTGGCAGGCGACCGCCCAGAGCATCGTCGACACCATGGCCGACGTGAACGGTCCGGACATCGTCGGTCTGCTGGCCAACGAGGTCAGCTACGGCGCCTACGGCGACCACGGCGGGGCGAGCGAGCCCGTGCAGCGGGTGCCCATGGTGTTCTGGTCCGCGTCGATGACGAGGCCCAACACCACCGACGCGACCTTCCGGACACCCGATGTGATGCCCACCATCCTGCGCGCTCTCGGCATCCGGCAGACCTACCCGACCGACGGCAGGGCCCGGGCGCTCGGCCGGCGCTGAACCGTTGGTGCGGATGGGCTGGCCTGTAGGCCGGGTTCTGTAACGCCGAAGCGTGGCGACCATCCATCTACGAGCGCCGTTGCCGACGCCCTCCAGCGGTCTACCCGCGCACTCGGGCGGGCCGCCCTCAGTCGTGCGCGCGTCCGGTGAGAGCACCGGACTTCTTGACCTTGCTCCAGGTGGGGTTTGCCGAGCCGGCCGGGTCGCCCCGGTCGCTGGTGGTCTCTTACACCGCCGTTTCACCCTTACCCCTGCACGCAGGGGCGGTCTGTTCTCTGTGGCACTGTCCCGCGGGTTGCCCCGGGTGGGTGTTACCCACCACCTTGCCCTGTGGAGCCCGGACCTTCCTCGGCACCTCCTCGTGAAGAGAGGGTGACGCGGTCGCCCGGCCAGCCCATCCGCAGGACCAGCGTAGTGGGCCCGAGGTGGGACGTCATACGAAGTGGTCGCGGGAGCGACCAGGTCGGATGACGTCCCGGGCCGGATCTAGGCTTTCGGCGTGCTTCCCGACGGTTACGATGTGACGCGCTGACGTAGCGTGGGCGGCGTGACCGACGACGACGAGCTGAAGGCACCGGCGGTCGTCTTCCCGGGGCACGCAGCGGCCCCGGAGGCGGCGTTCCGAACGGCGTACGACCTCCTGGCCCGGCGGGCGCCGGCGGAGGCACTCGACGTGATCGAGCCGGCGCTGGCCGACGAGCCCGACAACACCGGGCTGCGGACGCTGCGCGCGTGGGCGTTCCTCATGCGCGCCCAGCTCCAGCGCGCGGAGGCCGAGCTGGCGTGGCTGGTCGAGCAGAACCCCAGCGACGACTGGGCGCAGCACGCGCTCGGGCGCTGCCTCGAGCGGCAGAGCCGGTACGCCGAGGCGCTCCCTCACCTGCGGCTCGCGGCCGCGATGAGCGGCGATCCCGACCACGGGCTCGCCGCCCTCCGGGTGGAGCGGCTGCTCAACCCAGACGGGTGACGGTCACCTCGACCGACATCGACGTGGTCCCGGCGCCGGAGTAGATCCCGCTCAGCGGCTTCACGTCGCGGTAGTCGCGGCCGACCGCGACGACGACGTACCGGTCGTTGGGCTCGGTGTCGTTGGTCGGGTCGAAGGCGTGCCAGCCCTCGTCCCACCACTCGACCCACGCGTGGGACTCGCCGGTGACGGTGTCGCCGACGACCGGCTCGCGCTTGGGGTGCAGGTAGCCGGAGACGTACCGCGTGGGGATGCCGAGCGTGCGCAGTCCGCCGATCACGAGGTGCGCCATGTCCTGGCAGACGCCGGCCCGCTGCTCCCACGCGTCGGCCGCGTGGGTGTGCACGTCGGTGGCGCCGGTGCGGTACTCGACCTCGCGGTTGACCAGCGCGCACACCTCGCGCGCGGCGTCGCCGGGCATCGCGGAGGGGGCCCGGATCCGGGTCAGGTGGGCGGCGAGCTCCTCGGGCGGCTGCACCGTCGGCGGTACGACGAGGAACTCGGTCCACCGGTCCGCGACGGCGTCCAGCCCCTCCCACGACGTGAGCGCCATCGGCGCGGGCGGCCGGGAGGTGTGCACGGTCGAGGTGGCCGTGACCGTCATCGACTCGTGCGGGTCGAGGACCTCGAAGGCGGTCACGGCGGTGCCGAAGTAGTCGCGGTACTCGTAGGTCCACGGCGCCGGCGACACCTCGACCCGTGAGTGCGAGACGATCTGCTCCGGCGTGGTCTGGGGCGTGAGCCGCGCCTGGTTGTAGGAGGCGACCGCCTTGCCGTCGTACTCGAACGACGTCGTGTGCACGATCCGCAGCTGCATGCTCATCGAAGGACCCCCTGCCAGGCGAGTGCCTCGGCGCCGAAGTACTGCCGGGTGACCGCCTCGGTCGCCAGCGCGCAGGTGCGCTGGAGGCGCTCCATCTCCGCGGGCAGGTCGGCGACGACGTCGCTGAGCGAGCGGTACTCGAGCTCGGCGCGCATCCGGCCGAGCAGCCGCTGCGCCTCGTTCTGGAAGCCCGCGCGCCGGTCGGTGGCCTCGAGGTTGTCGACGCACTGCTCGGCGCGGTTGAGCGAGAACACCACCGACCGCGGGAAGAGCCGGTCCAGCAGCAGGAACTCCGCCGCCCCCCGCTCGGTCTCCAGGCCGCGGTAGGTGCGCAGGAACGCCTCGTAGGCGCCACAGGCCCGCAGCGAGCTCGTCCACGGCGCCGTCGAGCTGCCGGCCAGCGCGGCCGTCGCGACCAGCCGGGAGGTCATGTCCGCGCGCTCGATGCAGCGCCCGAGCACCAGGAAGTGCCAGCCCTCGTCGCGGGTCATCGTCGCGTCGGCGGTGCCGTTGACCAGCGCCGCGCGCTCGCGCACCCACTGGAAGACACCCGGCGGCCGCATCGCCCGGAAGCGCCCGCTCGGGATCGCTCGGTAGGTGGTGTTGATGGCCTCCCACATCGGCACCGACAGCGTCTCGCGCGCCCGGCGCGCGCTCTCGCGGGCGGCCCCCAGCGAGGACGCGATCGACGTGCCCACCGACGGGTCGTAGGCCAGGAGCGACAGCACGGTCGTGACGTCGGCCGGGCGGGTCGGGTCGTGGTCGACGCCCATGATCGAGAGCAGCGTGCGGCAGGTGGTGTCCTCGTCGGCGCCGCCGTCCTCGACGAGGAGCTGGGTCTGCACGTCGAGGATCCGCGCGGTGTCCTCCGCGCGCTCGACGTACCGGCCGATCCAGAACATCGACTCCGCGATCCGGCTCAGCACGTCTCGTCACCCCCTTGCTGCTGCTGCTCCTGCTGGGCGGACCGTCCGGGCAGCGCGGGCCCCTCGCTCTGCGGCGCCGAGCCGGGTACGCCGCGCGGCTCCTCGTGACGGCGGAGCGACCCGGATCCGGCGAGGACCCAGGTGTCCTTGGAGCCGCCGCCGCGCGAGGAGTTCACGATGAGCTCGCCCTCGGCCAGCGCGACCCGTGTCAGCCCGCCGGGGAGCACCCACACCCGGCTGCCGTCGTTGACGGCGAACGGCCGCAGGTCGACGTGCCGCGGGCCGAACTTCCCGTCGACGAAGGTCGGCACCGTCGAGAGCTGCACGACCGGCTGGGCGATCCACGAGCGCGGGTCGTGCAGCAGCTTGATCCGCAGCTCGTCGAGCTCGCCCTTGGTCGCGCGCGGCCCGATCACGATGCCCTTGCCGCCGGACCCGTCGACCGGCTTGAGCACGAGCTCGTCGAGCCGGTCGAGCACCTCGGCGCGGGCCTCGGGGTCACCGAGCCGCCAGGTGTCGACGTTCTTGAGGACCGGCTCCTCGGAGAGGTAGTAGCGGATCAGGTCGGGCAGGTAGGTGTAGACCAGCTTGTCGTCGGCGACGCCGTTGCCGACGGCGTTCGCGAGCGTCACGTTGCCGGCGCGGGCCGCATCGATCAGGCCGGGGCACCCGAGCATCGAGTCGGCCCGGAAGTGCACGGGGTCGAGGAACTCGTCGTCGACGCGCCGGTAGATCACGTGCACCGGCTCGAGGCCGTGCGTGGTCCGCATCATCACGCGTCCGCGTCGGCACTCCAGATCACGGCCCTCGACCAGTTCGACGCCCATGGTGCGGGCGAGCAGCGCGTGCTCGAAGTAGGCGCCGTTGAAGACGCCCGGTGTGAGGACGACGACGGTCGGGTCGGTGACGCCGGCCGGTGCGGCGGCGCGCAGCGCGGCCAGCAGCCGCTGCGGGTAGCCCGCCACCGGGCGGATCCGGTGCTCGGCGAAGGGCTCCGGCAGCGCCGCGGAGATCGCCCGCCGGTTGGTCATCACGTAGGACACCCCGGACGGCACCCGCACGTTGTCCTCGAGCACGCGGAAGTCGCCGCGGTCGTCGCGGACCAGGTCGATGCCGGAGACGTGCACCCGGACGCCGTTCGGAGGCCGCACCCCGGCCGCCTCCCGGTGGTAGTGCGAGGAGGTGGCGATCACCCGGCGCGGGATCACGCCGTCGTCGAAGACCTGCCCGGCGTCGTACACGTCGGCGAGGAACGCCTCCAGCGCGCGCACCCGCTGCTGCACGCCGCGCTCGATCGTCGTCCACGTCTCCATCTCGATGACGCGCGGCAGGATGTCGAGCGGGAACGCCCGCTCCTCGCCGCCGATGTCGAAGGTGACGCCCTGGTCGAGGTAGCTCGCCTGGAGTGCCTCGACCCGGCCGGCCAGCTCGGGACCGGTCAGGTCGTGGAGGGAGTCGCGCAGCCGCTCGTACGGCGGTCGGAGGCCGTCGACGTCGAACATCTCGTCGTACGCCGGACCCCGCGCGCCGCCGTAGTCCTCGAACATCGACGCGATCGACGGACTGCTCATGCGGCGGACCTTACCCAGATGATTGTTTCTGGAACGTTGCCGTCGGCGGCTGTCCGGACGCGGGGCGTTCTCCACAGGGCTGGACCGCCCGGTTTCGCTCGAACGCGTCGCGGGGAATGATCGCCCCGTGACCGGTACTCGGGCGGTCATCACCGCTGTGGCCCTGCTGCTCGGGCTCTCCGCCTGCTCAGGCGAGGACCCGGAGCCTCGTGTCGCGCCCTCCTCGCCCAGCGTCCCGTCGACGACCGCAGCCTCGGTCGAGACGACTCCGGAGATGCCGGACGCCGCTACGGCGATCTCACAGGCCGGTGCTGAGCGCTTCATCGACTTCTGGTTCTCCGTGCTGACCTACAGCATGGTCACGGGTGACACGAAGCCGGTGCAGGACGTGTCGAGTAGGGGATGCAAGAGCTGCCAGGCGCTGATTGATCAGATCGACGATCTTTACGCCAAGGGCGGCCAGGTACGGACTGACGGCTGGCAGGTGGCCGCAACGACGGCAAACGGTGAGTTCGACGTCGAGTCACCGGCCTTCCTGCTCCGGGTGGAGCAAGCCGGTCGAACCCTGCTTGACGGTGAGAAGGTCGTCGATCGGACGCCTCGCGCCGTGGTCCCCATGCACATCAGGCTCGCAAACGAGGCCGGTTCGTGGATGGTTTCCGACCTGGAGATCATCGAGTGATGCGCAGAATCGTCGCGCTTGCGTGCGTCCTCGCCGTTTCCTGGGCTGCCCCCGCGAGCGCGAAAGATCCGGTGACGCCGGGGGACGACGACTTCAATGTCTCGATCGAGCACGTGTCGCCCAGTCAGGTGTTGAGCCAGCCGAGCGCAGGTGGCGCGAGCTGGGTTTCCTCAGTCGACGTACTTACCGCCTGCGATCTCAACGAGGTCTGTAGCGAGATGACTTGCCAGCCAGACGATAAGTCGCCACTGGGCGGGACGTACGTCTATCGAGATGGAGACACGCCGCCTTTGAACCTGGGCTGGTGCGTCATCTCGGACGTGGCTGCCCCGACAGTGACCCCCGGCATGGTGGCGGCCGCGTTCCGCCGTATCCCGCTGCCGGCGTCTGAGTTGG
>NZ_BAAIFY010000032.1:0-49150 GCF_054653575.1 Nocardioides pyridinolyticus
GTGGCGTAGCGCAGGCCCATGGTCCGCACCGACTCGGCCACGCGGCGCGGCTCGTCACGGTCCAGCGGCTGCGGCTTGCCGGTGTCGATCTGGCAGAAGTCGCAGCGCCGGGTGCACTGGTCGCCGCCGATGAGGAAGGTCGCCTCGCGGTCCTCCCAGCACTCGAAGATGTTGGGACAGCCCGCCTCCTGGCACACCGTGTGGAGTCCCTCGGACTTCACCAGGCTCTGGAGGTGCTTGTACTCGGGGCCCATCTTGGCCCGGGTCTTGATCCACTCCGGCTTGCGCTCGATCGGGGTCTCCGCGTTGCGCACCTCGAGCCGTAGCAGCTTGCGTCCTTCCGGCGTGATCGCGCCGGCGGGGCCGGTCACGTGTCGCGTCCGGTGACGGTGCGCACGGCGGCGGTCCAGCCGGCGTACAGGATCTCGCGCCGGTCCTCGCTCATCTGCGGCTCGAAGACCCGTTCAGCCTCCCAGCTCCGTGCCAGGTCCCCCAGCTTCCACATCCCGCCCGCCACCCCGGCCACGTGCGCGATGCCCAGCGCGGTCCGCTCGAGCTGGCGCGGTCTCAGCACCGGTACGCCGAGGATGTCGGCCTGGAACTGGCAGAGCAGGTCATTGGCGGCGGCCCCGCCGTCGACGCGCAGCTCGGGCACCTCGAAACCTCCAGCGGTGAACGCTTCGACGTTGTCCCGGGTCTGGTAGGCCATGGCTTCCAGCCCCGCGCGCACGACGTGGGCCTTGGTGCTCTCGAGGGTGAGGCCGACGATGCTGGCCGAGGCGCCCCGCACCCAGTGCGGCGCGCAGATCCCCGCGAACGCGGGGACGACGTACACGCCCCCGCTGTCGGTGACCCGCGAGGCCACCTGCTCGCTGTGCTCGTCGACCCCCATCAGCTGGAGCTTCTCCCGCATCCACTGCAGCGTCTGGCCGCTGTGGAACACCACCCCCTCTGCCTCGTAGTCGGTGACTCCCTCGAGCGTCCAGGAGACGCTGGCGGTGAGTCCGTCGAGGGCGGCCGGCTGGCTACCGGTGTTGGCCGTGAGCACCCCGGCGGTGCCGAAGGTGTTCTTGACCGAGCCGGTGGCGAGGCAGCCCTGGCCGAACATCCCGGCCATCTGGTCGCCCATGATCGCCGTGAGCGGGAACGCGGAGGTCCCGGGCAGACCCACCTCGGCGGGCCGCACCTCCCCGAACAGCGCGTCGGAGTCGAGCACGTCGGCCAGGAGTGGGCGGGGCACGCCCGTCACCCGGCACAGCTCCTCGTCCCAGGCGAGGGCCGCGAGAGAGAACAACGCGGTCCGCGAGGCCTCGCTCGGGTCCGTCACGTGGTTGCGGCCGCCCGTCAGGTTCCAGGCGAGCCACGTGTCGAGGGTGCCCGCTGCCAGCTCGTCGGCTTCGGCTCGGTCGCGGGCGCCGGGGACGCGGTCGAGGATCCACGCCAGCTTCGCGGCGCTGAAGAACGAGTCGTTGAACAATCCCGTGCGCGAACGGAACTCGTCGTCGAGTCCGGCGGCTCGCCAGCGCTCCACGACGGAGTCGGTCTGCTTCGACATCCACATGATCGCGGGGTGGATCGGCTCGCCCGTGGCCCGGTCCCACACCAGGCAGGTCTCGCGCGACGTCGTCACGCCCGCGCCCGCGATCTCGTCGGTCGTCGCCGACGCCGCCGCCATCGCCTCCTGCATGGAGTCGCGCAACGCGTGCCACAAGTGCCAGGGGTCCAGCTCGACCCAGCCGCGCTGCGGGAACAACGGCTCGGTCGGCCGGCGGGCTTCGGCGACCGCCTCACCGTCCTCGTCGACGAGCACGGCCCGCGCGCTCGTGGAGCCGAGGTCGAGGGCCAGGGCGAAGCGCCGGCTCACGGCTGCGCTCCCTCGGCGTGGGTGACCGCTCGTCCGGGCACCGCGAGCCGGGTGAGCCAGGTGCGGTACTCCGCGACCTCGGCCTCGATCCGAGCCTCGTCCCAGCCCAGCCGCGGAGCGAGCACTGCGACGACCCGCTCGAGCGACTCCAGGCCGTGGCCTCGCTCGAAGGCGAGCAGGACACGGCGCGCGAGCACGTCGGTGAGCGTGCGTGCGAGCTCGTGCCGCATGGCGAAGACGAGCTCGGCGCCGATGGCGCCCGTCGGCTCGTGCACGACCTGCAGGAGCTCCGCGTCCGTGCCGGCATCGGTCACCACGTCCACCGCCCGGCCGCCGTAGCGGGCCAGCAGCCGCTCGACAGTGGTGTCGGCGAGACCACGCTCCACCAGGAACCGCCGTACAGCGGCGAGATCGCCGACCACGCCCGGGAGCGGAAGGTTGGCGGTGGCGCACCGCGGCTTCGCGCGGCCCAGCCGCCGGAAGACGTCGTCGACCGCGTCCTCGGCCAGCTGACGGTAGGTCGTCAACTTGCCGCCGACCACGGTGACCAGGCCCTCCAGGTCGGGGGCGTGGTCGTGGAGCACGTGCGTACGCGGGATCTCCCACTCCTCGACACCTGGCGCGTACGGCAGGGGCCGCACGCCGGAATAGGTGAAGAGCACGTCGTCGGGGGTCAGGTCGGCGTCGGGGATCAGCGCGTTCGCCTCGCCCAAGAGATAGGTCATCTCGTCGTGGTCGCAGCGCGCCTCGTCCGGGTCGCGGTCGAAGCGCAGGTCCGTGGTGCCGATCAGGTAGCGCCCCATCCAGGGGATGACCAGCACGAGCCGGCCGTCGGTCTTGGACTCGTAGTAGACGACGTCGTCCGGAGCGCCCGGGAACGGGTCGACGACCAGGTGACTACCCTTGGTGCCGCCATTCAGACGCGGCTGCTCGGGGGATCCGCGCCGGAAGATGCGGTCGATCCACGGCCCGGCGACGTTGAGGACCACCGGCGCCCTGACCTCGTGCATCGTGTCGGTGGTCGTGTCCCGGTAGCGCACACCGACGAGCCGGTTCCCCTCGAGGACGGGCTCCTCGACACGCGCCTTGGTGCGGATCTCGGCACCATCGCCCACGGCTGCGACGGCGACCTCGACACACAGCCGCTCGGCGTACTCGACCTGGCCGTCGGTGAACACCGTGGCCCCGCCGAGTCCGTCGCACGAGATGCCGGGGAAGCGGCGCACTGTCTTCTCGGCGTCGAGCACCTCGTGCCGGCCCGTCCGCTTGTCGAAGGACAGCACGTCGTAGACCACCATGCCGACCCGGATCAGCCATGGCGACCTGCGGTTGTGACGGTAGAGCGGCATGAGCAGCCGGCGCGGCTTGACCAGATGGGGCGCGAGCCGGAAGAGCCGCTCGCGCTCGCGCAGGGACTCGCGGACCAGCGCGAAGTCGCGGTGCTCGAGGTAGCGCAGTCCGCCGTGGACCAGCCGGCCCGACCATGCCGAGACGCCGCTGCAGATGTCATCCTGCTCGAGCACCACCACGCGCAGCCCGCGCGAGGCCGCGTCGCGCGCGACACCCAGCCCGTTGATGCCGGCGCCCACCACGATCAGGTCGTAGGGAATCGGCCGGCCACCGTCCACAGCAATGCTCCTCGCATGTATATTCGTTTCTCGCATTACTATCAGTGTCGGCGTCCGGCGTCGCAGTGTCAAGAGCCGTGGGATGCCGGGGCCGGACACCCGGCGGGACCCTTGAGGAGTAAGGTGGCGACGATGAGCGAGTTGGACGCCCAGCGACTGATGATCAAGGTCGCGCGGCTCTATCACAGCCACGGGCTCCGGCAGACGGAGATCGCCCAGCGGCTGAAGATCTCCCAGTCGCGAGTCTCCCGGCTGCTCACCCAGGCCGAGGAGGCCTCGATCGTCCGCACCGTGGTCGCGGTTCCGCACCGCATCCACGCCGACCTCGAGGAGCGCGTCGAGTCCCGCTACGGCCTCGCGGAGGTGCACGTGATCGACGCGGTCAGCGACGATGCCACCGAGCTGGCCCGCGATCTCGCCCACACCACCGCTTCCTTGCTCGCCGACAGCTCCTTCGAGGCCGCCACCATCGGGTTCACTTCCTGGAGCGGCACGCTGCGACTGATGGTCGACGCCCTGCAGCCGCTGCGCACCAGGACCGAACGCGTCGTGGAGATGCTCGGCGACCTCGGCCCACCCGACCTGCAGCATGACGCGGCCCGCTCCACCCAGCGCCTGGCCACCCTCACCGGCGGCCAGGCGGTGTTCTTGCGCACGCCGGGCGTGGTGCCGTCCGCAGAGATCAAGGCGCTGCTCCTCGACCGCGACGTGTACGCCACCGAGGCACTCGCGATGCTCGACTCGGTCGACCTGGCGTTCGTGGGCATCGGCGCGGCCGACCTCGACCCGATCCTGCGCTCAGGGGACAACTTCTTCACGCACGAGCAGTTCGAGGACGTGCGGGCGCAGGGAGCAGTGGGCGAGGTCTGCCTGCACTTTCTCGACGCCGACGGCGTGCCGATCGACTCGCCCCTGGACGAGCGGGTGATCGGCGTGACGTGCGAGCAGCTGCGCAGAGCGGGTCGGCGCTGGGCAGTGGCGGGCGGAACTCGCAAACACCGGGCGATCCGGGCCGCCCTGACCGGGGGCTGGGTCGACACACTGGTCACCGACGTGGAGACCGCGACCTACCTCCTCTCCGGCCCCGAACCGGTGCGTCCCGTCGACCCCCCGGGCCGCGCCGCGCAGATCTGACTCACCGAAGCCGCGTCTCCCGGGTTCGGCGCAGCTCCGGCCCGAGCAGGCGCGCGGCGTCGGCCGCGACGTCCTCGGCCTCGTCCTGCGACGCCCGCTCCGCCTGCACGCGAGCCAGGTACGTCTCGACCTCGCGCTCGACCGTGGCGGCGTCCCACCCCAGGATCGGGGACATGACCTCGGCCACCGCGCGGGCCGAGTCCCTCCCCCGGTGGGTGGTCTCGATGGAGATGCGGGTGCGGCGGGTGAGGACGTCGTCGAGGTGCAGCGCGCCCTCGTGCGTCGCGGCGTACGCGATCTCCGCCCGCAGGTACTCCTCCGCCCCGGGCACCGGGTCGAGGAGGTCGGGCTGCTGCGCCGCCGGCGCCAGCACCTCGCCGACGAGCGATCCGTAGCGGTCGAGCAGTCCGCGCATCCGCCAGCTCGGGACTCCCAGGTTCGAGGCGACGGTGACATGGCGGTTGACGAGCGCGGCGTAACCGTCGGCGCCCATCAGCGGGACGTGCTCGGTCACCGACGCCGGCACCGGTCGGGCGAGGTCCTCGGTGCCGGCGTCCACGGCGTCCCGGGCCATCACGCGGTACGTCGTGTACTTCCCGCCGGCGACGCTCACCAACCCCGGGACGGACCTCGCGACGGCGTGCTCGCGCGACAGCTGGCTGCTCTGCTCGGACTCCCCGGAGAGCAGGGGCCGCAGCCCGGCGTACACGCCGACGACGTCGGCCCTGGTGATCGGCACCTCGAGCACCGAGTTCACCTGGTCGAGCAGGTAGTCGATGTCGCTGCTGCTCGCCGCCGGGTGAGCGCGGTCCAGGGACCAGTCGGTGTCGGTGGTGCCGACGATCCAGCGGCTGCCCCAGGGGATGACGAAGAGGACCGAGGTGGCCGTCCGCAGGATCAGGCCGGTGTCGGAGTTGATCCGGTCCCGCGGCACCAGCAGGTGCACTCCCTTGGACGCGCGCACGCGGAACCGGCCGCCGTCGCCCGAGAGCCGCTGGACATCGTCGGTCCACACGCCCGTGCAGTTGATGACCACGTCGGCCAGCACCCGGCACTCGGCTCCGGTGTCGGTGTCGCGCAGCACGGCGCCCGTGACGCGGTCGCCGTCTCGCAGCAGCTGCACCACCTCCGTGGAGCTGCGCACCGTCGCCCCGTGCAGCGCGGCGGTGCGCACCAGGGTCATCGTGTGACGGGCGTCGTCGGTCTGCGCGTCGTAGTAGCGGATCGCGCCCGCGAGCGCGGTCGGCCGTAGCGCGGGACACAGTGCCCGCGCGGCCCGCTTCGACAGGTGACGGTGCCGGGGCAGCGAGCTGGCGCCGCCCAGGCGGTCGTAAAGGGCGAGACCCGCCCCGACGTACGCGCGCTCCCAGCCGCGGTGCGCCAGCGGGTAGAGGAACGACACGGGGCGCACGAGGTGCGGCGCCAGGCGTGTCAGCATGAGCTCCCGCTCGCGCAGCGCCTCGCGCACGAGCGGGAAGTCCAGCTGCTCGAGGTAGCGCAGGCCGCCGTGGAACAGCTTGCTGGAACGAGACGACGTCCCGCTCGCGAAGTCGCGAGCCTCGACGAGCCCGGTGGACAGCCCGCGCGTGGCGGCGTCCAGGGCGGCCCCGGCGCCGGTCACCCCGCCCCCGATGATGAGCATCTCGAGGTGGGTGCCGTCGAGGTGCCGCCAGGCCTCGGCGTGCTCAGCCGGTCCCAGCCGTCCGGCTGCAGGGTTGAAGGTCATCAGGGGTTCCTACGGTGCTCGAGGACGAGGGACGAGACGCGCGGCCACGCGTCGGCCGCCCAGGGACCGAACGCGGTGTCGCCGGCCGAGACGCACCCGAGGCCGGCCTCGCGGTCGACCCAGACGAAGGAGCCGGCCTGGCCGAAGTGGCCGAAGGTCCCGGGTGAGTTGCCGGGGGAGGTCCAGTGCGGCGTCTTGCCGTCCCTGATCTCGCACCCCAGCCCCCAGTCGTTGGGTGCCTGCCTCCCGAAGCCCGGGAGCACGCCCGACAGCCCCGGGAAGGCGAGGGTCGAAGCGGCGGATACCACGGCGGGCGGAAGGGCGGTCGGGCTGAGGAGCTCGCGCGCGAGCCGAGCGAGGTCGGAGACGGGCCCTCGGGCACCGTGCGCGGGTGAGCCGGCCAGGGTCGTGCCCATGAGCCCGAGGGGCTCCAGAACCCACTCCTGGGCCAGTGACTCGAACGCCCCTCCGGACCTCCCGGTCACGTGTGCGGCGAGGACCTCATAGCCCCTGTTCGAGTAGATGCGCCTGAGTCCGGGCGCCGCGAGCGTCCTGTCGGAGTCGACCGCGAGACCCGAGGCGTGGGCCAGCAGGTGCGCGATCGTCGACCCCTCCGGTCCGGCCGGGTCGTCGAGAGCGACGACGCCCGCCTCGACGGTCCGGAGCACGGTCAGTGCGGTGACGACCTTGGTGACCGAGGCCCAGGGCCGGACGGCATCCACGTCGCCGCCCCGGGCGACCTCTCCCCCGGCGTCGACGACGACCAGGCCCGAGGCACCGGTCGGCCACGACGCGACCTCCTGCTCGAGGAGGTCGCCGAGCCCCGTCTCGTCCCGCACCGCTGTCTCCTGTCGGACGCGGCCACTCAGGCCGAAGCGAGGTGGTCGCGGACGGCGGCGAGGAAGGCCGCCCCGGTCGCCCCGTCGACGGCACGGTGGTCGCAGGTCAGCGTGAGCTGGGCGATCGGGCGCCAGCCCGGCTCGCCGCCGTTCCAGACGTGGCGCTCGCGCGTCGTGCCGACCGCGAGGATCGCCACCTGCGGCACGTTGAGGATCGCGTCGAAGCGGTCGATGCCCATCATGCCGAGGTTGGACACCGTGAAGGTCCCGCCCGTCACGTCCGCCATCTGGAGCCGCCCCTCGCGGGCTCGCACGGTGACGTCGCGCCGGGCCTCGCCGAGCTCGGCGAGGCCGAGGGTGTCGGCACCGTGGATGACCGGCACCATCAGGCCGGCGTCCGTCGCCACGGCCAGGCCGAGGTTCGCGGTGTCGTACGTCGTCACCACCTCGTCGGCGTAGCAGGCGTTCAACGCCGGATGCTCGACCAGCGCGCGGGCGCACGCGGAGAGAAGGGCGTCGGTGACCGTGGCCCCCGGGGCGCGCTCCTTGACGGTCAGCGCCGAGGTCATGTCGACCTCCACGTCGAGGTGGAACACCGGCGCCTCCCACGCGGCCACCATCCGCCGGGCCGCCGTGCGGCGGATGCCCGTGAGCGGCGTGGCCATCCCGGCGCTGCCGGGCTCCGCCACGGTCACGCCGGGTCTCGCAGGCTCGGGGCGCGACCGGCGCAGCCGTAGAGACGCATCTTCTCGACCGTGGCGGCGACCATGCGCTCGCGGCCCTCGGCCATCGCCTCCTCGAGCTGGCGGTCACCCTGGGCGAAGACGGCCTCGAGGCCGGCGCGGAAAGCGTGCCGGAGGTCGGTGTCCGCGTTGAACTTGTGCACGCCGGCCGCGGTGGCCGCTCGCACCTCCTCCTCGGGCACGCCGGACGCGCCGTGCAGCACCAACGGGATGCCGGTCGCCTGCTTGATCTCCGTGATGCGCTCGATGTCGAGCGGCTGGGGTGCGGCCAGCGGCACGCCGTGCACGATGCCGACGGAGATGGCGAGGAAGTCGACGCCGGTTTCCTCGACGAATCTCTCGGCCTCGGAGACGTCGGTGTAGTACGCCTGCCAGTCGACCTCCTCGTCGGCGTCGGGGATCTTGCCGAGCTCCGCCTCCACCGGGATGCCGAACTCGTGGGCGACCTCGACCACCTTGCGCGTGGTGCGGATGTTCTCCTCGAACGGCAGGTGGGCGCCGTCGTACATGATCGAGGCGAAGCCGAGGCGGATGGCCTCGAACACCTCGTCCCACGGGCCGTGGTCGAGGTGGATGACGTAGTCGGCCTCGGACTCCTCCGCCACCCGTCGGGCCATCTCGTAGGCCTTCCGCAGCCCCATGTGGGGGACGACGGCCCGACCCACCTGCAGGAAGACGGGAGCTGCGGCCTGCTCGGCCGCGCTCACGAGCGCCTCGGTGGTCTCGGTGTTGTGCATGTTGAATGCCCCGACGGCGTAGCCGCCGGCCACCGCATCCTGGATCAGCTGGCGCGGATCGATCTGTGCCATGACCTGGTGCTCCTTCTCGCTGGTGTCCGCTGCCTCGGGGCTCAGGCGGTCTCGATGTAGGCCACGACGGCGCGGACCTCGACGGTCTCGCCCTCGGGCACGACGATCTCGGTGAGGGTGCCGGCCACCGGGGACTCGAGCGTCTCCTCGACCTTCTCCGCCTCGACCTCCGCCAGCGGCTCGTCCTCGGCGATCGTGTCGCCGACGGACTTGAGCCACGTCGTGATGGTGCCTTCGCTCATGCCCATCCCCCACTGCGGGAGCAGGACCTCGACCTTCGCCATTGCGTTCTCCTTGTTCGTGTGTGTCTGTGTGAGTTGGGGGTGCAGCGGGTCTGACTCAGCGCGGGAGCTGTGTCGCCAGGCGGTCCAGGTCCTCCTGGCGGGCGAGCGAGGGACCGCCCGTGACCCGGCGGACGGCGTCGGCGATGCCGACGCGACCGGGGTAGAGCTGCTTCTCCAGCGCCGGGCTGAAGGGGATCTGCGTGTCCGGAGTGGTGACCCGGACGATCGGTGCCCGCAGGGACTCGAACGCCTCCTCCGCGACGATCGCGGCGACCTCCGCGGCCGCCGAGCACGTGCGGTGGGCGGGATCGGCGACGACCAGGCGTCCGGTCCGCTGGACCGAGCGGATCACGGCCTCGGAGTCGAACGGGACGAGCGTGCGCGGGTCGATGACCTCGACCGAGACACCCTCCTCGGCCAGCGACTCCGCCGCGGCCACGGCCTCGGGGACCGCACTGGAGATCGCCACGACCGTGACGTCGTCGCCGGGGCGCACGGTGCGTGCCTGGCCGAAGGGGATCGTGTACTCCTCGTCGGGGACCTCGCCCTTCATCCCCCACAGCATGCAGGCCTCGAAGATCAGCACCGGGTCCTCGGAGTCGACCGCCGCTCGCAGCAGGCCCTTCGCATCGGCCGGGCTGGCCGGGACGACGATCTTGAGGCCGGGGACATTCATGAACATCGGGTAGGGCCGGTCGGAGTGGTGGGCGCCGGTGTTGAGGCCGTAGAACATCGCCGAGCGGAACACCACGGGGATCGAGGCCTGGCCGCCGAACATGTACCTGTTCTTGGCTGCCTGGTTTACGAACTGGTCCATGGCCATGTACAGGAAGCTGGAGTAGGACAGGTCGACGATCGGGCGCAGTCCGGTCATCGCGGCACCGATGGCGGCGCCGACGATGACCTCCTCCGAGATCGGCGTGTTGCGGATCCGGTTGCTGCCGAACATCTGGAGGAAGTCGCCCTTGTCGGCCCGGGACTTGCCGGAGCCTCCTGTGGTGCCGTAGACGTTGGCCTCGACGTCTTCGCCGATGATGACGACGCGCTCGTCGGCCTCCATCGCCTCGCGCTGGGCGGCGCCGATGGCTCCGAGGTAGCTCATGACGGTCATGACTGCGCTCCGATCGGGTCGGTGTAGAGGTCCTTGAAGGCCACCTCGGGGTCGGGGAACGGGCTGGCGTCGGTGAAGCGGACCGCTTCCTCGACCTCCTCCAGGACCTCGGCCTCGAGGGCATCGAGCTCCTCGTCGGTCGCGACCCCCCTCTCCGCCAGGACCCGGCGGAACAGCACAATCGGGTCCCGCTCGACCCAGGCGGCGCGCTCCTCGGCATCGCGGTAGTCCGTGCCGAGGCGCAGCCCCTCCGAGTGCTCGTTGAAGCGGTAGGTCACGACCTCCACGAGCGTGGGTCCGCCGCCGGTGCGGGCGCGCTCGACCGCCGTCGTGACCGCGTCGTGGACGGCCAGCACGTCCTGGCCGTCCTCCACCCGGACGCCGGGCATGCCGAAGCCGCTCGCGCGGTCCGCGATGACTCCGGAGGTCACCGTGTGCGCCGGGGTCGACAGCGCGTACTGGTTGTTTTCGCAGAGGAACACGACCGGGAGGTCCCAGACGCCGGCGATGTTCATCGCCTCGTACAGGCAGCCCTGGTTGGCAGCGCCATCACCGAAGAAGGCGAGCGACACACGGCCGTTGTCGAGCACCTTGCTCGACAACGCCGCCCCGGTGGCGATCGGGATGGACGAGCCGACGATCCCGGACTCTCCCAGGCTGCCGACGGCGAAGTCGGCCAGGTGCAGGGAACCGCCCTTGCCGCCGCACACGCCGCCGGCCTTGCCCACCAGTTCGGCCATCAGGGGTCCGAGCGGCGAGCCCTTGCCGATCGGGTGGCCGTGGCTGCGGTGGTTGCCCGACATGTAGTCGTGGTCACCGAGCGCCATGCACGCGCCGACCACCTGGGCCTCTTGGCCGATGCTCGTGTGCACGGTGCCGGGGATCTGACCCCGCTTGACCATCTTCGAGGCACGCTCGTCGAACCGGCGGATGCGCAGCATCCGCCGCTGCATCTCCACCATCACCTCTGGAGTAGGGGCCATGTCTCCTCGCTTGCCTAAATATTCACCGTACGAATTGGAATTCTACGCGCACACCTGTGCCCGGCACAAGGCCGGGAACCGTTCAGCCGTGGGACAGGAACGCGGCGGTACGTGCGTCGGTGACCAGGACGTCGATCCAGCCGCCGCGCAGGGCGGCTCGCAGCGACGCGTGCTTGTCGGCACCACCGGCGACCACGATGCGGCGCCTCGCATGCGCCAGTTGGTCCAGGCGGATGCCGATGACCAGGTCGTCGAGGTCGGTCGCGAGCGGGCGCCCGGAGTCGTCGTAGAAGCGCTGGTTGAGCTGGCCGGCAGCGCCCGCCCGGCGCAGCCCGGCCAGCTGGCCCGGACTGAAGTAGCCGGCTCCGGCGCGGAGCTGGCTGTGGACGGCGGCCGGGCCGACCCCGACCAGCGCGACGTCGAGGTCATCGAGCAGCTCGAGAGCCCGTTGCACGTGGAGGTCGCGCAGAGCCGCCGCGCGCAGCGCCGGTGAGGCGGAGACGCCGGGCGTGCGGAGGAAGACCGGATCCGCGCCCAGCGCTCGTGCCATCGCCTGCGTCGAGCGCGTGGCCGCGTGCTGCAACGCGGGCGAGCCGAGGTCCCCGAGCATCTCCACGACCATCCGGCACGCGGGCCGCGACTGCTCCGGGAGGGCGAACGCCAGTGCTTGGAGGGTGGTGCTCCAGGAGGTAAAGCCGACCCTTGGGGCTCCGGCCAGGACGTCGGCGAGCTGGCGGGCGGCGGCCCGACCCAGCGTGTCGGGCAGGTCGGCTCCGTCGGGGACGTCGACGACGTGGACCTCCGGCACCCTGAAGCGGTGCTCCACCGCGTCTTCCAGCTCCGGGTGCAGTCCCTCGGGGACCGCGATCACGGTGCGCACGATGCCCAGCGCCTCGGCCTGGCGCAGCAGGCGCGAGACCCGCGCCTGCGACATCCCGAGCCGGCGGCCGATCTCGCGCTGCCGGACGCCGTGCACGTAGTAGAGGCGGGCCACCGCCGCCGACAGGCGCAACGTCTCGGCGGGCGCCGGGCTCCCCAGCGCGGTCATTGCGCGGTCCTGCTCCCCAGGGGCGCGAGCAGGTCGTCGATGCGCGGCAGGACGAAGGTGGGTTGCCGGTGCGGCGGCGCGGCGGCCACCGTCTGCCGCGTGCTCTCCCCCGTCAGCACGAGCGCCGAGTCGACGCCCGCGTCCACCGCCATCGCGATGTCGGTGGAGAGCCGGTCGCCCACCATGATGCACTCTGACCCGGGCAGGCCGAGGATGGCGAGCGCGGTCTCCAGCATCACCGGCGACGGCTTGCCCAGGTTGGCCTCACAGCGCGCGCCGGTGCTGGCCTCGATGGCGGCCACGACGGCGGCGGCATCCGGCTCCCCGCGCCCGCCGGGCATCGGGCAGTACGCGTCGGGGTTGGTCGTGACGAGCCGGGCGCGGCGGTGGCCCCAGAGCGCGTCGAACGCGATCTGGAGCTTGCGGTAGTCGAAGGTTCGGTCGTAGCTGGCGACCACGATGTCGATCTCCTCGGGCCGCTCGGTCATGCGGATCCCGGCGTCGCGGAAGGCCCGCTGCAGCGGCTCCTCACCGATCACGAAGACCGCGGCGCCCGGTGCCTCCTTGCGCAGCCAGGCGGTCATCGTGACCACGGTGTTGACGATGTGACTGGGCGGCGTCGGCAACCCCAGGCGGGCCAGCTTGTCGGCGTACATCTGCGGATCGCGGGTCGGGTTGTTGGACAGGAACAGGGTCCGGCACCCGACCTCCCGCAGCGTGGTCACGAGGCGGTGGGCGCCCGGCAGCAGCTCGTCACCGAGATAGATGGTGCCGTCCAGGTCGAACAGGTAGCCGCCGTACATCCGCGTCGGTCGAGCCGGCGGGACCGCGGTCCGGGCGGTCACGGAGTCGCCTCGGCGAGCCGGGCGAAGAGGCCACGCGTCGCCGGGTAGATCTCGCGGTAGACCGAGTACAGCGGGTCGTAGGCGGCCGAGGTCGCCTCGTCGGGTTCGAAGCGGGTGGCGAGCCCGCTCATCGCGGCGGCGGCAGCCGGGATCGAGTCGTAGAGTCCCACGGCCGCCGCGGCGAGCACCCCCGCGCCGAGACACGTGCTCTCGGGCTCCCGGACCACCGACACCGGTCGCTGCATGACGTCGGCGACGATCTGGCACCACACGTGGCTTCGCGATCCGCCCCCGAGCGCGACGATGTCGGTCACGGGCTCGCCGAGGGCCTTCTCCGCGCCGGAGGTGAGCAGGCGCTGCTCGAACGCGATGCCCTCGAGGAGGGCGCGATAGACGTGCGACTTGCCGTGCACGCCCGTCAACCCGAGCAGCACGCCCCGGGCGTTGTGATCCCAGTACGGCGTCAGCGCTCCGGCCCAGTACGGCAGGGCGAGGAGGCCGTCCGAGCCCGGCGGCAGCTTGGCCGCCGCCGTCTCGAGCACCTGCTCCGGGGTCAGGTCCAGGCCGAGCGCACGCGGGTCGACGCCCGAGAACTTCTCGACGAACCAGTTGAGGTTGAACGTGCCGCCGCCGAGGAACGTCTCGAGGGTGTAGGCGCCCGGCACCGCGGCGGACAGCGTGCGGTACTCCATGCCGTGCGAGTACGACTCGGAGAACGTGCCTGAGACGATGCCGGTGCCGAGGTTGAGGTACGCCCGGCCGGGAGAGGTCACGCCCGTCCCCAGCTGCGCGCACTGCCCGTCACCCGCACCGGCCACCAGCGGCAGCCCGGCAGGCAGGCCGAGCTGCTCGGCCACGTCGTCGGTGAGCCGTCCCAGGATGCTGCCGGGTGCCCGCAGCTCGCTGACCTGGCTGCGGTCCAGGCCGACCGCGGCGAGCAGCTTGTCGTCGTAGTCGAAGGTGTCCATGTCGACGAGGCCCAGCGGATCCACGCTCGCCCACGACGTCACCCACTCGCCGGTCAGCTTGTGCACCAGGAAGCCGTGCACGTCGACGACCTTGCCGACACGGGACATCGTCTCGAGCTCGTGCTCCCACAGCCACCTCAGCTTGTACCAAGCCGGCGTCGGGTTGGGTGGCTTCCCGGTCACCCGGTGCACCTCCGGCGTTCCGTGCTCTTCGACCTGCTGGGTGGCCCGGGTGTCCAGCCACAACATGGCGGGCCGCAGCGGGTTCCCCGAGTCGTCGAGGCACACGAAGCTCTCCCGCTGGTGGGTGATGCAGAGCGCGCCCACTCGGGAGGTGTCGACGGTCTGCACGGCGCGGCGTATGGCACCCGCCGTGGCGGTCCACCAGTCTTCGGCGTTCTGCTCGCCCCACCCGGGTCGCGGCTGGCTCAGCTCGAAGGTGCGTCGGTCCTGCGACAGTGCGTCGCCGCGCGCGCTCCAGACCACCGCCTTGGCAGCGGTGGTGGAGCAGTCCACTCCGATCACGTAGTCGTACCCCATGTCAGGACGTCCTCGCGTCGTCACGGGCGGCTGCGCCGGCGCGTCGCGCCCTGGCCAGGACCTCGTCGACGTTGTCGCGGCCCCACCAGCCGAGCAGGGTCAGCAGGTCCACGACCGTGAACCGGTTGCGCATCAGAGCGCAGCTGCCGACTGCCCAGCGAGCGACAGCAGGGGACACCTGCGGCTCGAGATCCTCGAAGCTGCTGGCCGCCCCGGCGGCGCGGAGGCCGGCGGCGATCGAGCTGCTCGACCGCGCCAGTCCGCGCAGCTCCGGCGCGTGGACCTCCCAGTGGGCCAGCACGTTCTGCAGCCGCGGTCTCAGCCGGGCGAGTACGTCGAGCTTGGCCGAGTAGTCGCGCCAGCACTCCCGCGCCACGCGGCCGGAGGGATCGAGGTCGCCGAAGGCGTCCAGCACGCGCATGCGTGCCAGGTCGGCGTCGAACGCGGACTCGTCCAGCGCCGGGGCGGTCGAGGCCAGGCGGTCGAAGAGCATCTCCCACGCCGCTGCCGCCGCGACCGCGCCCACGCCCACCTGGGCACCGTGCAAGCCCATCGGTTCGTGTCGCTGCGTGTGGCGTTGGTCGAGCATGTGGCTGATCAGGTGCTCCACGCCGGAGAGGACCGCGGTCGTGCCGGCGACGCCGGTGGCGACCCCGCGCAGTGCGAGAGCACGAGTGAGGGCGGCAACGGCCCGCGGCTCCGCCTCACGGATCCCCGGGCTCCACCCGTCGATGTCCCTGCCGACCACCTCCAGGAGCCGGACCGCCCCCGCCTTGAAGCCGAGGTCCGCTCCGGCGAGCGAGGCGAGCCGCCAATCGGCCGGGGCGACGAACATCGACGTCATCTCGCCGTAGCCCGCGCGGGTCATCGCCGCGGGCGCGCCGGCGATCGTCTCGCTGTCGGCCACCACGGCGTCGGGCCAGCACGAGGGGACGGTGCGCTTGACCCCGCCGCGCAGCACGACCGAGACGTCGTCGGTGTAGCCGTCCACGGACGCGGCCGTCTGCACTGACACCAGCACCGGCTGCCCGCCCGCTGCCCGCTCGCGCTGCACCGCCACCTTGCCGATGTCGCTGATGGTTCCGCCACCCAGCGCGACGACCGCGTCCGCCCCACGCACCGCCGCGGTCGCCGCGTCCAGGACCTCGTCGACCACGTGCAGCTCCGGGCGGCCGTCGTCGAGCACCCGCACCCGCACGTCGAACCGCTCGGCGAGCTGGTCCCGGACGAGCTCCTTGACCGCAACGCCACCCCGCAGGATCCGGGTGGGATCCACGAGCACGACGACGGTCCCGCGCTTCGCGGCCCGGCCGCGCACGAGGTCCGCCACCGTGTCCGCGACCGCGAACAACGCGTCGCTGCCGAGCACGAGGCGGTTCAATCCGCACGGCGCCAGCTCGCCGTCTGGGTCGACCGCGGACAGGATCGCGCGCAGCGGTTCCCCGACGTACGGCGACATGATGGCTCCCTCTCGGCTTCTCGACGCGGTCGGTCAGCCCAGCCGACCGACGACCTCGCGGACCAGCGGCCACACCCGTGCGACGGAGACGTGGCTGACCGACTCCTTGGGGTTGTGGAGGTCGTGCAGCTCGGTCCCGATCGAGATCGTGTCCAGGCCGGGGACCCGTCGGCTGAAGATGCCGAGCTCGAGGCTGCACTGCGACACGTGGACCTCCGGTTCGGCGCCCAGTACATCCCGGTAGGCCGCACAGGCGACCTTGAGCAGCTGGGAGTCCGGCTTGTAGGGGAACTCCGGGGCGTCGAGGCCGAACTGCTCCACCGTCACGCCGCCGCCCGCCAGCTGTACGAGGGCCCGCACCCGGTCGAAGATCTCGTGCTTGCGCGAGGTCACGGCCGCCGTGATCGTCGACATGAGCCGGGCGCCCTGCTCGGTGGTTCGCACCGTGCCGAGGTTGTTGGAGCTCTCGACGATGCCCGGGACGGTCATGCTCCAGCTCAGGACGCTGTTGGGCACCAGCGCGGTGAGGCGTGAGAAGCGGAGACCGGCCTCCCGGGAGAACACCCTCTCGGGCAGGGCTGCGTCCTCGACCTCGATGCGGATGCCGGGATCGGCGATCGCGTACTCGCCGGAGACGTCTCCGGCGAGCTCGGCGAGGACGCGCTCGACGCCGGCGACGTCCTCCGGACGGAGGGCCAGCAACACCTGGGCGTCCGCCGGGATCGCGTTGTTCTGCGCGCCTCCGTGCGGGTTCGCGATCCGGACATCACCGGCGCCCTGCGCGACGTTGAGGGCGCGCGCCAGGAGGAGGATCGCGTTGGCACGCTCGAGCTGGATGTCGAACTCGCAGTGCCCGCCGACCAGGCCGCGGATCTTGAGGAGCCGGCCGACCGAGTGGCTCTCCGGCACGGAGTCCCACTCCGCGGGGATGTCCACGGTGAAGGTGACGTCACCGCTGCACCCGGCGAGGATCTCCTTGTCGGTGATCCAGTTGAAGTCGATCATCCGCCGCCCGGTGAGGCGGGAGGCGTCGAACTGGGCAGCACCCGCCTTGCCCTTCTCCTCCATCGCCGTCAGCACCGCCTCCAGGGGCGGGTGCGGGATGTCGTCGGAGTCGAGGAGCGCGAGGATGTAGGAGACACCGATGCCGTTGTCCGCCCCGAGCGAGGTGCCGTCGGCCTTGATGTAGTCCCCGTCGACGACGAGCGTGATGGGGTCCTTCTCGAAGTCGATGTCGACGCCCTCCTCCTTCTCGCAAACCATGTCGAGGTGGCCGTGCAGGATGAGGGCCGGCGCGTTCTCGAGGCCACCCTGCCCGGGCTTCTTCACGAGCACGCAGTGCATGTCGTCCTTCTCGGCCTCGAGCCCCCGCTGGCGCGCGAAGTCGACGACCCACTGCGCGGCCCGCTCCTCGTTGCCCGAGCCGCGCGGGATGTCGGCCAGGGTCTGGAAGAAGGAGAAGACCTCTCGGGGCTGCAGATCAGCAAGGACGGACATCGGGGTTCCTTTCGGTGGTTCGTTCAGGTGGGAGCTGAGGGGCAACGGCTACTTGACCGAGGCGTCGGAGCGGCGCTGCATGGTCAGCGCGGCGGCCACGATGATGACCAGGCCGTACACCAGGCTCTGGGCGGACGCGGGAACCCCGACGACTGCGGCGGCGATGGGGATGAGGGCGACCGTGAGGGCGCCGAAGATGACGAGGAGCGGGTTTGTGACACCGCCGGTGATCGCGGTGCCGCCCACGATGGCCGCCGCGATGCCCGGCAGGAGCAGGTCGCTGCCCAGGCCGAACGAGGAAGCCGCGCCGCCCTGCGCGATGATCATCACGCCGGCCACCCCTGAGAAGAACCCGGAGATCCCGAACGCCACGACCTTGACGCGGCGGTTCGCGATCCCCGAGAAGATCGCCCCCGTTTCGTTGACCCCGACTGCGGTCATCGCCTGGCCCGTGCGCGTGAGCTTCGTGAGGAACCAGAGCACGACGGCGAGGAGCACCGCGAGCCAGAACGCCATGGGCAGGTCGATGAAGAAGGTGCTGAACAGCGGCAGCAGCACGTCGGAGTTGCCCTTGACGTAGACGGTGGTCGCATCGCTGATCACCAGCGATGCCGCCTGCAGGATCCCGAGCGTGCCGAGCGTCAGGGCGAAGGATGGCACCTGGGCGAATGCGACGATGAGGCCGTTGACGACCCCGATGAGCGTGGCGAGCCCGATCGAGACGAGGATCGCGGCGGGCCCGAGGCTGCCCAGGGTCATCGCGAGCACCATGGCGGACAGGACCGCCAGCGCTGCGTTCGACAGGTCGATGCTGCCGACGTTGAGGACGCAGGACTGGCCGAGCGCGGCGAGCAGGACGAACGTGGCCTGGAGGGCGAGGATGCCCGGGCCGCCCCCGCTGAGGAAGTTCGGGTTGCTGATGACGACGACGACCAGCATGAGCAGGGTGACGGCGACGGGCCCCCCGGTCTGCCACCACCGCGTTCCCGACCCGCCGCGCTTCCGGGGTGGCGTGCCGACAGCGATGTCGACGCTGGCTTCGGCGTGCTTGGCGTCGGTGCTCATGGCTTCACACCATCCTTTCGAGGAGGTCGAGTGAGGTGGCGGACTCGATCGAGAGGTCGTAGCGGGCGGTCAGCTCGCCGTCGCGCATGACGACGATGACGTGCGCCATCTCCAGGGCGTCCTCGAGCGTGTCCGCGATGAGGAGGACGGCGGTCCCGCGTGCGCAGGCGGCCTGGATCTGTTCGTTCACCGTTTCGGCGGCCCCTGCGTCCAGGCCACGCAGCGGGTGGTCGAGCACCAGCACCTTGAGGTCGTCGTCCAGGAGCCACTTGCCCAGCACGACCTTCTGTTGGTTGCCGCCCGAGAACCGCTCGAGCTTGAGGCCCGGGTCGCGCGGGCGGACGTCGAGCGTCTCGAACCATTCCTCAGCGATCCGCTTGCGCGCCCGGGGGCGCAGCAGAGGCCCGGAGGCGGCGCTGCCCGGGTTGGCGAGGGTCAGGTTCTCCGCGCCGGAGAGGCCGCCCACCATCCCTTCGACCTTGCGCTCCGCGGGCACGTAGGCCACACCGTTGCGGACAGCCTTCCCCATCCGCCAGCCGTGGATGTCCTTGCCCTCGACCTTGATGGTCCCGGCGTCGTAGCCCTCGGCACCGAAGACGGCCCGGCAGACCTCCTCGCGCCCGGATCCGATCGTGCCGACGATCGCGACGCACTGACCGGGGTGCACCGTCAGGGAGACGTCGCTGTAGGCACCCTTCTTGCCGAGCCCGGTGATCTCGAGCGCCGGGGTCTGGGACTGATGCTGCACCCCCGACCGCTGGGGCGCCCGTTGCGCGTGACCGACCATGAGCTTGAACAGCTCGTCCTGCGTCACGTCCTGGGTCACCCGGTCGGCCACGAGCCTGCCCTGCCGCATCACGAGGATCCGGTCGCAGATGCGCATGACCTCGTCGAGCCGGTGGGAGACGAAGATGACGGAGCCGAGCTCGCGCAGTGCCCGGATCTCCCGCTCCAGGGTCTCGGTCTCGTCACGCTCCAGCACCGCGGTCGGTTCGTCGAGGATGACCAGCGGCGTCACGTGGGTGAGCTCGTCGACCCGCAGGGCTCGGGCGATCTCGACCATCTGGCGGTCGACGAACGGCAGGTCGCCGACGATGGCGCGGGGGTCGACGCTGGATCCGACGCGGGCGAGCACCCTCGCCGCCTCGTCGTTCAGCTTCTTCCAGCGGTACCAGCCGAACCTGGTCGCGGCGTCCTTGCCCGACATCGCGTTCATCGCGATGTTCTCGGCGACCGAGAGGTTCGTGAGCAGGGACTGCTCCTGGTGCACCACCCCGATGCCGGCGGCGAGCGAGTCCTGGGGGCGACGGAACTTGACCTTGCGGCCGAGCACCTCGATGGTGCCGGCGTCCGGCTGGTAGATGCCGGTCAGGATCTTGAGCAGGCTCGACTTGCCGGCGCCGTTCTCGCCGATCAGGCCGACCACCTCGTTGCGGCGGACCTCCAGCGAGATGTCCTTGACGGCCGTGACCCTGCTGAAGGACTTCGAGATGCCGGCGAGCCGCAGCACCGGAGCATCCGGGTCGGGGCGCGCCTCGTCGGTGAAGAGTGGGGTGGTCATTTCATGATCCTCAGGCGGCTGCGGTGAGGCCAGGACGCCATCACGATGGCGGCGACGAGGACCCCGCCGGACACGGCGGTCTGGACATTGGGGCTCACACCGGAGTGGATGAGCCCGTTGTTGATGACGGTCAGCATCAGGACTCCCACCGTCGTACGGAGGATCCCGCCCCGGCCTCCGCCGAGGGAGGTGCCGCCGATGACGACGGCCGCGATCGTGAGGAAGAGCATCCCGATGCCGACGCGGGCCGGCGCGGAGCCGAGCTGCATCGTGGTGAGAACGCCGGCCAGGCCGCTGCAGGCACCGCCGATGGTGAAGACGGCGACCTTGTACCTCGCCACGGCGACGCCGTTGTCGCGTGCGATCTGCTCGTTGTCGCCGATGGCGTACGTGAAGCGGCCCAGTCGCGTGAAGCGGCTGACCACGACTCCGACCGCCACGACCACGGCGGCCAGCCAGAACGAGTGGGTGAGGCCCAGGAACTTCTCGGTCGGCCAGTCCGTGATCCCGCCCTCGGCGAGGAAGGGGAGCTGCTCGTCACCGAAGAGCAGGGTCGCGATGCCGAAGCCCACGAATCCCATGCCGAGCGTCACGATGAAGGACGGGATCTTCAAGAGCGTGTGGACGAGCCCGTTCGCCAGCCCCAGGAACGCCCCCAGGAGCATCCCGACGGCGATCGCCCAGAGCCCGAGATCGGCGGTGGTGCGACTGTTCGCGGACAGCAGCACGAAGGCGAGCCCGCAGGCGCTCATGAGTCCCTCGACCGAGAGGTCGATGCAGCCGAGCAGGATCACGAGCGTGGCCCCGACTCCGATGATGAGGGGGGTCGATGCCTGGTCGAGGACCGTCTGCAGGTTGACGACAGTGGGGAACGAGTCGGGGTTGATCACACTGAAGACGACGACGAGGAGCAGGAGCGCGAGGCCCTCACCGCCCTGGCGCAGGACCCGCTTCTGACTCTTCGGGGTGCGCGTCGGGTGGCTGTCCCTCGGTGCAGCGGTGAGTGTGGCATTCGGGTTGGTCATGGCAACTTCCCTTGATGAGGAGGGTGCCGTCCGGCCGCGCGCGGCAACGACGCGCGACCGGACGGCGATCCATAGCCCTACGGCAGGACCTCGGGGCCGCCGCCGACCAGCGGGACGGGCTCGGTGTCCCACGGTCCGTTCTCGATGAGAGAGTCGATCCAGCCGTCGATGTCGTCGTCGTACTTGGTGTACTCGTCGAGGTTCTCAGGCGTGACGCAGCTGATCTTGAACAGGCTGTTGCGCTTCTCGTGCGGGAGCTCCGACGGGTCGATCTCACCGGTGGCCGCGAGGTAGGCGGTGTAGAGGCCGATCGCGGAGGCCATGTAGCCACGGTGGAAGGTCTCGCCGACGATGGGGTTGTCCGGCTGCTTCATGATGTCGATCACCGGCGGGTAGAGGCCGTCGGAAGAGAACTTGATGCCGGTCAGACCGGCCTTGTCGACCGCTTCCTTGGCGCCGATGATCATGCCGTCGTCAGCGGCCCAGATGCCCTTGATCTGGTCGCCGTACTTGGCGATCATGTTCTGCGTCTCCTGGAAGGCTAGCTGCGGGTCCCAGTTGGCCGGTCGCACCTCGAGCAGGTCGACGTCCGGGTAGTTCTTGAGCTCGTCCTCCAGGCCGGCGACGCGCGTCTGGCTGGTCGTGCTGTCCTGCACGCCGGCGAGCGCGATGATGCCGCCCTTGCCGATGGACTCGGCCAGGGTCTGGGCGGTGCAGCGGCCGCTGTCCACGCCGCCGTGCTTCTGGAAGGCCACGAAGTTGTCGCCCTGGTCCCACGGCTCGTAGTCGTCGGGCTTGTTCCACCAGATGGTGCAGTAGGCGCCGGCCTGCTTGCAGGCGTTGATGATCGGCGGCACGTCCGAGCTGGCCACCGTGTTCACGAACAGCACGACCTTCTTGCCCTGGGCGAGAATCGCCTGGATCTTCGAGATCTCCTTCTGGGAGGAGCCCTCGGAGTCCACGATCTCCACCGGCAGGTCGAGCTTCTTGCCCAGGGCCTGGGCGCCCTCGATGTTCGAGGCGAAGTACGGGTTGGTCGTGTTGATGACGGAGGCGACGAGGACGATGTCCTCCTTCGCGATCGGCCCGGCGTTGGCGCCGGACCCCGAAGTCGAGGAGCACGCCGTCGCGAGGCCGAGCGCGGCCAGGGCGGCCACACCGGCCGCGAGGCGCTTCCGGAAAGACTTGCTGGTGGACATCTGGACTCCTTGTGGGCCACGGCCGCTCGGACGTGACTAGTGAATGTTTATTCGTATGCCGCATCGGCATGTTGAGTGTGAGTGACGACACACGGCGGTGTCAAGGGCCCGGGGCACGCCATGCATGTTTCGAATAGCGATGCACGAAGCACCGAGCCGGCCCCCGTTCGGGAGTCCGGCTCGGTGCCCGCACGCTCGGATCGACGCCCGGCGAGCGGGCGGCGGCGCTCAGCGGATGTTGTAAAGCGCTCGTGCCTCCGCCTGAGTCGCGATCGGTCGGCCCACCTCACGCGCGATCTCTTGAGCCTGCTGGAGGAGCTCCAGGTTCGTCGGGTTCCGCTCAGGGTCGTAGAAGAGCTCGAGCCCCGTCTTGATGTGCCCACCGAGCTCGATGGCCCGGCGCAGGAGGGCCGTATCGTCGAGAGCTCCCTGGCCCCAGATGGAGATGTACCACGGGTGCTGGACCTGGGCCTCCTCGACCATGGAGAGGTAGTAGTAGAGGCTCTCCAGGGTCGGCTTCATCCCGTTGGTGCCGATTGGCTCGGTCGCCGTCAGCCCGTAGTCCCCGATCAGGTAGAAGTCCCACATCGAGCCCGGGGTGGACAGGCCGCGGTTCACGTAGTGCATCGCGTGGCGCAGGTGGCCCGGCTCGTACACCCCGAACACCATCGCGAGGTCGCGCTCGCGGAACATCCGCACCTGGCTGGCCACCCGTGCGTAGTTGAAGCCGAACTCAGGGCCGGAGAGATAGCCCTCGTCGTCGACGTCGGTGGCGAAGAGGGTCAGCCCGGTGTCCACACAGCCGATCCGCACGTTCGCGTTGTCGTAGAGGTACGGGACGTGCTCGAGTCCGTTCTCGTTCGGCAGCAGCCGCAGGTTGTTGCACGTGGTGGGGTACCACGTGATGTCCGGGTGTCGGTCCAGGACCTGGCGCCACGTGCGCATGTAGTCCTTGTACGCGTTCTCACCGAGCAGGTCGAAGCTGGTGTTGTGGGCGTGGATCGCACCGGCGCCCGCCTCCCAGCACCGCACCGCGTCCTCGGCGATCTCCTCGTACGAGACCGGAGTGTTCGGGTTCATCTCCTTGGTGCGCACGCCGTTGATGTGCGACTCGATGACGACCGGGTAGTCCCAGGCCGGCTGCTTCTCCGCGTACCTGTCCGGCGCGGTGCTCATCAGCGTGTCCCCTTCCCCGCCGTCACCGGAACTGCCGGAAGAACGTGGCGACGTCGTCGACGTAGATCTCCGGCACCTCGAGCGGGGCGAAGTGGCCGCCGACTTCGTGGACGCGGTACTGCTGGAGGTTGAAGTACTCGTCGGTCCAGGTCCGCGGCGGCTTGTAGATCTCCCCGGGGTAGATGCTCACCGCGGTCGGGGCACCGACGACCGGGAACCGGTCGTGCGACGGCTTCCAGGGGTTGCCGCGGCACTCCCAGTAGTAGCGCGAGGACGTGCCACCGGTCTCGGTCAGGAAGTACACGGCGGCGGTCGTCACCAGGTCCTCCTTGGGCCAGACCCGCTCGAAGGCCTCCGTGCCGCTGCCGCGTTCCTCGAGCCCCCAGAAGTAGCGCTTCTCGGTGATCCAGGCGAGCTGGCCCGCGGGAGAGTCGGTGACCAGCGCGGCGAGCGTCTGCGGCTTGGTCAGCTGGATCTCCCCGTAGCCGCTCTCGTTCTCGACGAACAACTTCCCGCGCTCGAACCAGCCCTCCTCGCCCGGGCCGTACTCCTCTGCTGCGGGCAACCCGAGCAGCGGGTCGTAGGAGATGCCGGGGGGTGCGTCGGGGTGCTCGAACAGGTAGTGGCTCATCTGTGCCGGGAAGTGGGTATAGATGCCGAAAACGTCGTCCTGGTACTTGTGACCGTGCTGCTGGGTCACGAGGGCACCCCAGTCGCCGCCGGCCACGGCGTACTTCTCGTAGCCCAGGACCTCCTTCATCAGGGTGTTCTCCAGGTCGGCCGTGCGCCACCAGTTCCATCCTGGCTCCGTGAGGGGCGAGGAGAACCCGTAGCCGGGCAGCGAGATGAGGACGACGTCGAAGGCGTCGGCCGGGTCACCCCCGTACGCGGCCGGGTCGGTCAGTGGGCCGATCACCTTGCGCACGTCCCAGAAGGTCCACGGCCAGCCGTGGTGCAGCAGCAGCGGGACAGGGTTCGAGCCCTTGCCGCGGACGTGGATGAAGTGGAGCGGCACGCCCATCAGGTCGATCTTGAAGTGCGGCAGCTCGTTCATCCGCCGCTCGACGTCGCGCCAGTCGTAGTCCTCGAGCCAGTAGCGCACCATCTCGCGGTGGTACTCGCCGTTGTAGCCGTAGCGCCAGTCGTCGTTGGCGAAGTCCCGGGGAAACCGGGTTCGACGCAGCCGGTCCGCCAGATCCTCGAGCTGTTCGTCGGGGATGTCGATCTTGAACTTGCGGACTTCGTGATTCCCCTGCATGGACGACTACCTCGAATCGGCTTTGGGTATTTATTTGCGTACTGAGTTTGGATTCAAAGCATCGGCGTGGCACAGGGGGATGTCAAGGGTCCGCAGGCGGTGACCACCCACGCGGGGAGGAGTTGCGGCCGGGATCGGCGGACGCACCCTCACCGCGACGGGGTGGCACCCTCGGGTGAGCAAGCCGGCCCAGCGTCAGCTCAGGAGGCCTCCACCTTCGGCATGATCTCCTCCTTGAGCCGCTTGAGGTCGTCGAGGGTCTTCGACACCGGCACGTCCGCGAAGGGCGGCCACAGCAGCGGCATGGTCAGCCCGACCTCCTGGTAGCGCTTGAGCATGTCGGTGATCTGCCGGGCACTCCCGACCAGGATGTTCGACACCTTGCCGTTGTCGGTCTGGTCGACGTCCTCGTCGGTGATCGTGAACCAGATCATGCTGCAGATGTCGAGGTCGTCGATCGACTTGCCGAGCTCCTCCAGCTCGCGCGCGATCGCCGTGCGCCACTCGGCTAACTCCCGTGGGGTGTCCTGGATGCCGATCCAGCCCGCGAGGCCGTACTTGGCCACCCGGTTGGCCGAGCGCTTCGGGTCCCGCAGGCCGCTGAAGTAGATCGGCGGGTGCGGCTTCTGGACCGGCTGGTGCCCGAACCCGCACCGGTCGAAGTCGGCGAACTCCCCGTGGTACTCGAACAGCTCGTTGGTCCAGATCCCCTGGCAGATCTCGATGGTCTCCCGCACGTGGGCGTGCCGTCGCGGGAAGATGTCCGTGGCGCTGGCGGCGGCGAACTCCTCCGGCATCCAGCCCGCACCGACGCCCACGTTGAGTCGCCCGTTGGACAGGTGGTCGATGGTGGCGCACTCGGCCGCGAAGACGCCGGGAGACCGGTACGGCGTGTCGGTGATGCTCATCCCGATCCGGACCTTCTCGGTCCGGGCCGCGAGCCAGGGGATGAGGGGCCAACCCTGGAACCACTTGCCCTTCGACTCCACGGGGAGCTGGGTCGGGAACTCCTTCATCATGCCGAACGAGTACGCCAGCTCGCCGCGGTCCGAGGCCTCCGGGACGACGACGCGGTCGAGCGTCCAGACGGAGTCGAAGTCGAGCTCCTCCGCCAGGTCGGTGAGGTCCGCGAGCTCCTGGACCGTCACGTGGTTGCGAAAGGTGGGGAGGTAGAGGGCGAGCTTCATCGTGTCAACATCTCCTCGGGAGGGTGTCGGCCATCGACCGATGGGTGTCCACGCGGACCCGGTCCGGCCCTTGCCCGGTACTCAACAAGTGGGCACAGACGGGCCGCAAGGGTCCCCGTGCTCATCGTTTTCTCAACGCTCGCGGGGAGCGGACTCCTTGCGCAGCCGGTCTCGAAGCTCCCGCTTGAGGACCTTGCCGTAGCTGTTCGTGGGGAGGGCGTCAACGAAGCTGTAGTCCTTGGGTCGCTTGAACCGCGCGATGCGGTCCAGGCAGACGCGGTCGAGCTCCGCCACGGGCGGCTGGGTGCCGTCGGTGACCACGAAGGCCACCACGGACTCACCCCACTCCGGGTCCGGCCTGCCGACCACGGCAGCTGCCTCCACGTGGGGGTGGCACAGCAGCGCCTCCTCGACTTCCCGGGGGTAGATGTTCATGCCCCCGCTGATGATCAGGTCCTTGGACCGGTCGCGCAGGGTGAGGAACCCGTCGTCGTCGAAGCTGCCCACATCGCCGGTGTGCAGCCAGCCGCCGCGCAGCGTCTCCGCGGTCTCCTGCGGCTGGTTCCAGTACCCGGCCATGACGACTCCGCCGCGCACGACCACCTCGCCCACCTCGCCCGCCGGCAGCTCGCGGTCCTCGGCGTCGACCACCCTGACCTCCACGTCGGTCCGGGGGAAGCCGACGCTCTGCATCCGATCGCGCCACCGGGGATGGTCGCGCTCGGCGTGGTCGGCCTTGGACAGTCCGGTGATCGTCATCGGCGTCTCGCCCTGGCCGTAGATCTGGGCCAGGCGTGGGCCGAACGCCGCCAGGGCGTCCTCGAGGTCGGCGAGGTACATCGGCGCCCCGCCGTAGATGATCGTCTTGAGGGCGGACAGGTCGGCGCCGGCCAGCGCGGGGTCCGCGGCCAACCGCTTGACCATGACGGGGGCGGCGAACAACGACATCCCGGGCCACTGGCTCGACAGCGAGAGGAACTCCTGCCCGTCCAGGGTGCCGGGCGACGGGAAGACGCTGACCGCGCCCCGCGCCACGTGCGGCAGCCCGTACAGGCCGGACCCGTGGGACAGCGGCGCCGCGTGCAGGACGCTGTCGGTCGCCGCCACCGGGTCGATGTCGGCGAAGTAGCTCAGGGACGCCATCAGCAGGTTGCCGTGGGTGAGGGTGGCCCCCTTGGGACGCCCCGTGGTGCCGCTGGTGTAGAAGAGCCAGGCCGGGTCCCCGCTCCCCCGGTCGGCGAGGGGCACCGGATCCGACGCGACGAGGTCCGCCCACTGCGGGCCGGGAGCCACGACGACGCCGTCGAGCGTCGCGATGCGGTCGACCAGCGGCGCGACGTCCGCGGCGTGCTCGTCGTCGGTGACGAGGATCCTGCTGCCGCTGTGGTCGAGGATGTAGGCGATCTCGTCGGGGTGCAGGCGGGCGTTGACGGGTACGGCGACGAGTCCCGCGTGCCAGGCCGCGTACTGCACCTCGAGGTACTCGGGCCGGTTGCGCATCACGATCGCGAGCCGGTCGCCCGGCTCGAGTCCGAGTCGGTCCCGCATCCCGCCGGCGGCCGGCGCGACCCTTCCCGCGAGCTCCGACCAGGTCGCGTGCACTCGAGACCCCTCGGCCAGCGCGGGAGCGTCGCGAAGCCTGCGCCCGTGCCGCTCGACCCACGTGGCCAGGTTCATGGCGCCAATCTTTCCCGGAACCCCCGGCGGGTCAAGGCGCCGCCGAAGGCGTTGAGGAACAGATGATTGTCCCGAGGACCGCCAGGGTGGACGCTGGCGGGACCGACCATCCCACGAACCCGGGGACGAGCCTGATGAGGCTGAGCGAAGAAGCAGCACGATCTCGACTCGGCGCCCAGGTCCACGGAGTGTTCTGCACGCTTCACCCGCGGCGCGGTCCGCACCCGCAGCCGGTGGTATACGCCGTGAGCGACGACGGTCACGTCGGCGTGCCGATCGACCGCGTGAAGCCCAAGGCGTCGTCACGGCTGCAGCGCGAGGACAACCTGGCGGCAGACCCGCGCGGCTCGTTGCTCGTCGAATGCTGGGATGCCGAGGACTGGTCCAGGCTGTGGTGGGTGCGTGCCGACGTCGAGCACGTGGCCGAGCCGGCCTCCTCGATCGTCGACGACCTGGCCGACCGCCTGGCGCGTACCGTGCCGCAGTACGCCGACAAGCCGTTCCACCGCATCCTGGTCTGCCGCATCGTCACGGTCACCGGGTGGTCCGCCGCCGAGGGGTGAGAGCGGCTGGGCGGGGCGGCGAGCCGTCGGTCACGACCCGGGTGACGTCGGCTGCCGGTCGGCGAGCCGCCGGACTAGGAGACGTTCCGGGCGGCCACCGGGTCGGGGCGGGGGAGCCGCAGGTGCACGGACGTGCCGGTCGGTCCGGACCGACCCACCGAGAGGTCCCCGCCCATGGCTCGCACCAGCCCGTGCGCGAGCCCCAGCCCGAGGCCGATGCTCTCCTCGTGGGCGGCGTCGAGCCCGCCGGTCGTCGGCGTCCGGCCGGGCGCCCGGGTCGCGCACACGAACGGGGTGAAGATCCGGGGCAGCAGGTCCGGCGGGATCCCGGGGCCGTCGTCGTCGACGGTGACGAGCACGGCCGAACCGTCGGGGGCGCGTCGGGAGGAGACCTCGACGCGACCGCCGACATAGCCGTGCCGGATCGCGTTGCCCACGAGGTTCAAGACCACCTGCCGGAGCCGCCGGGAGTCGCCGAGGACGACGTCCGCGGCTAGGTGCTGCACGAGCTCGAACCGCCGTTCCCGCGCCGTCGACGCGAGCAGGTCGAACGCCTCGAGGACGACGTCGCGGAGGCAGACCGGCTCCAGCGCCAGCGGCAGCGCGTTCGCCTCGAGGCGGCTCAGGTCCAGCACGTCGGCCAGGAGGTCCATCACGTGACCGGCAGCGGCGCCGATGTGGACGAGCGCCTCCCGCCGGCGGGCCTCGTCGAGGTCGATGGTGCCGAGCAGCTCCGCGAAGCCGACGATGGCCTGGATCGGCGTACGGGCCTCGTGCCCGACGGCCGCAAGCAGCTCGGACTTCGCATGGGAGAGCTCCTCAGCCGTTCGCCGGGCCGCCTCGGCCTCCAGCCGCGCGCGCCGGTCCCGCTCGGCGGCGCGACGCTCGCTGAGGTCGAAGACGTTCACGAGGTAGCGCTGGGGGGTCCCGTCGGGGTCGCGCAGCAGCGAGACGGTCACCTCCACCTCGACGCCCGCCAGGTCGTCGCGGTGCAGCACAGCCTCGAACGCGATGGGTCCGACGTGGACATCGTCGAGCTCGTCGAGCCACGCGTCCAGCGACATCTCCCGTGGCGTCAGGAGGTCGGCGAGGGCGCTCCCACCCAGGCCGTGCCCGCGTCGCGCCAAGGTCGTGAGCGCCGGATTGCCGATGACCACCCTGTGGTTCAGCCCGACGATCGCCATCCCGAGGGAGTTGTCGTCGAACGAGCGCCGGAAGCGCTCCTCGCTCTCCATCAGGTCCTTGAGGAGAGCGGCGTGCTCGATCGCCACGGAAGCCAGGTGGGTGAAGCGGTCGACCAGGAGCTCTTCGCGCCCCACCGGATGGTGCGGTTCGGAGTGGTAGACCGCGAAGGTACCGACCGGCAGGCCGTCGCGACCCACGATCGGGGTGGACCAGCAGCTGACCAGTCCGGCGGCGACGGCCGCGTCCCGGAAGTCGGCCCAGCGCGGATCGGTCCGCACGTCGGTGACCACGACCGGGACATTCAACGCGGCCGCGGTCCCGCACGATCCGGCCCCGTCGCCGATCGCCATCCCGTCGATGGCGCAGACGTACTCCTCCCCCAGGCTCGGCGCCGCCCCGTGGTGCAGGGTTCCCCGGGCGCGGTCCAGGAGCAGCACCGAGCACCTGCTGCCGCCCATGAGGTGCTCGAGCGAGGTGAGGATCTCGTCGAGAACCTCGCGCAGCGGGGCAGCCCGCGCCATCATCTCGAGCACGTCGGTCTGCCGCTCCAGCATCTCCCGGGCGTCGTCGGACCAAGCCCCGGGTCCGGGTCCGACCGGCCCCGGCGCGCTCACGAGTCGTCCACCAGCTGGTAGCCGACGCCGCGAACGGTGCGCAGCAGCTGCGGTTGCGACGGGTCCGGCTCCAGCTTGAGCCGGAGCCGGTGCACGTGCTCGGTCACCGTCGCGTCACCGAGCCACTCCGACGAGGAGTTCCACACCCTGTCGAGCAGCTCGCTGCGGGTGAAGACCCGGCGCGGATGGGTCGCGAGGAAGACGAGGAGGTCGAACTCCTTCGGCGTCAGGTCCACCTCGCCGTCCCCGACGCAGACCCGCCGGCTGGTCGGCTCGATGCGCACCGGACCGGCGACGATGGCCTCCCCGGACAGCTCGGGGTAGCTGCGCCGCAGCACCGACCGGACCCGGGCTGCGAGCTCACCGGGAGAGAACGGCTTGACGAGGTAGTCGTCGGCACCCAGGTCGAGACCCACGATCCGGTCGGTCTCGCCACTGCGCCCGGACAGCACGATGACCGGGGTGTCGGACCGGCCGGCCCGTCCGCCCCTCAGGGAACGGAGCACGTCCAGGCCGCCGAGCCGGGGAAGAGAGAGGTCGAGGATCACCAGCGCGGGACGGTCGTCGCGGATCCGGCGAAGCGCCACCTCTCCGTCCTCGGCCTCCACGACGCGGAAGTCGGCGTCGTCGAGCTGCCAGCGCACGACCTTGCGGATCGCAGCGTCGTCGTCCACGACCAGCACGATCGGCGCCCGCCGGTCGGGCGTCCGCTCCCCTGCGGACTGGGTCATGCGAGATGAGTACCACATGCCCGAGGGCTCAGCCACCGGGTCGGCGGGCAGCGTTGAGGCACCGTTGATCTCGCGTTGACCGGCGTGGAGGGCTGCGAGGGACAGCACCGTGGGCCCGGCCGGCCGAGCACGCCGCCCGTCGGGCCCGTGGGTCACCGCTCGGTGGTCGGCAGCGCCCTACCCCCGCCTGTCATCTCCGATCGAAGGACCCGGCCCGCGACTCCTCGCTTGCCTCGCCATCGGCGAGCTCGGCGTCCTGTCGGAGGCACTGGTCGAGAAGGCGGTGGAATCGAGCCGAGTCCGCGTGCTGGGCGAAGCGGACGTTCGCCGGCTCGCCGCGATACCCGTGGAGGTCGACGGTCGTGCGTCCGTAGTTGTACGGGCTCACCGTGTCCACCTCGACGTAGGCGTCGGTGAGCTCGAGGACGTCGGGGTCGATCGCGTAGGCGACGCACAGTGCGTCGTGCGGCGGGGCGGACGAGTCGGCGCCGACAGACCCGACAGCCGCGTCGTAGCCGGCGATGTAGTACTCGGTCACCGTGGCCGCCAGGTCTCCGGCGCGCGTGCCCAGCGCTCGGTAGCGCTGCAGGTCGTCGCGGCTGATGAGAACCTCGTGGGTGGCGTCGAGCGCGGCCATCGTGAGCCGCTTGATGCCGGCGCTCAGGACGACGTTCGCTGCGACGGGGTCGGTGTAGGTGTTGAACTCCGCGGCGAGCGTCCGGTTCCCGACGATCGATGCGCCACCCATGAGCACCACCTCGTCGATCGCGTCGAGGATGTCGGGCGCGACCGTGATCGCGGCGGCGATGTTCGTGAGCGGGGCGATCGGGATCAACGTGACCTGCCTCGTCGTCTGGCGCAGGGTCTCGATGAGCCATTCGACGCCGCGCCAGCTGCGGGGCTGAAGCCCCGAGACGCCGACGGGCAGGGGGCTCTGGTGGAAGGCGCCCTCCAGCCTTCTCACGTCCGACGGGTAGGGACTCGGGGCGAAGGGGCGCGTGAGCCCGGCGTGCACCTCGATGTCGCTCCGGCCGATCGCCTGCAGCACCCGGAGGGTGTTGTCGGTGGTCTCCTCGACGGAGAGGTTGCCGGCCACGGTCGTGCAGCCCAGGAGCTCGAGGGCAGGATGAGTCGCGGCCATGGTGATGGCGACAGCGTCGTCATTGCCGGTGTCGACGTCGAGGATCACGGGACGGCGCTCCATGCGAAGGCCTCTCAGGTCAGGGGACGGACGGTCAGGAGGAGGGTGGCTGGACCGTGGGTTCCGACCAGACGGACACCTTGCGCAGCCGCTCCACGGTGCGCCAGGTGTTGCGTTGGCCGGCGTGGAGACGGACGACATCGCCCGGGCCGATGGAGAGGCTCTCCCCCGTGTCCTCGAAGGTCACCTCGGCGCGGCCCTCGAGGATCACGAAGATCTCGTCGGCGGTATGTCCTCCGATGAGACCCGGCGCCGCCTCCCACACACCGACGTTCACGCCGTCCACCGTTCCGATGCGATAGGTGGCCGTGTCCACGGTCGTGCGGCTGTCTTCCAGGGACTCGTAGCCCTCCGGCTCGAGGTCGTAGCGAAAGACGTTCCCGAGGTGTTGCGTCACCTTGTCGATCCTTCCGGGAGGAACTTGCTGCGCGGCCAGCGACGCTCCCCGCCGAGACATCACCGGCAGACAACGACTAGGGCGAACCTAGCCCACCGCGGGCCAAAGTCAAAACGTTTCTACACCGGTCCGGCGGCACCTTCACCCGACGTCGAAGACGAGGCAAGCGCCGCCGCGACGAACAGGCGGCGAGGATTGCCCGTCAACAGGTCGGCGGTGATCTCGGCCGGCACGCCGTGGCGCTCGAGCCGGGGCAGGAAGAGCCGAGGCACGTAGCCGACTCCGTTCCCGCCGTTCCGCGTCCACATGGCCTTGACCGACAGGTCATGGCTGAGGAGGAGCCGCGCGGCGTGGCCGGCCTCGACCAGGCGCGTGATCGCCGCCGCGGTCTGGTCCGGCGCAGGCGACTGGCCCTCGCCGGGAAAGTGGTGGGGCATGCCGATCATGTCGAACCCGAGCCACGCTCCTCGACCGGCGACCTCCCTCTGGTAGCCGGCGTCCTCCCCGGACGGATCCATGTGACACAGGACGACCGCCTCCGGCGCGACGCCCTCCTCGCCCAGGAGGATGTCCAGCACCTCGAAGGCACGGCGTTGCCATCCCGGCAGGTGGACGAGGAGCGGTACGCCCAGCTCCCGCTGAGCCCCGGCCGCGGCGCGGAGACGCACCCGCTCTGCGTCGTTGAACTGGGGCGACACGCCGATCTCTCCGATCACCCCCGGCTTGATGCCGGTCTCGCCGACGCCGTCAGAGAACTCGGCCAGGAGCTGGGCGTGGAGCTCGTCCGCCGTGGCCCCTGCGGTCCCACTGTCGTGGTACGGGTGCACGTACCACCCGGACCCCATGACGATGTTGAGACCCGTTCGCCGGGAGATCTCGCGAAGCGCGCCCGGGTCACGGCCGATGTCGGCGTTGGTGCAGTCGACGACCGTCTGCCCTCCGGCCTCGACGAAGCGCTGGAGCTCGTCGGCCACTGCGGCGGCGTCGTCCACGCGGAGGTTGTCCCGGCAGCACGACGGATCCTCGATGAGCAGCCAGCGGATCGAGGGCTCGACCCGCCGGGTGAAGAGGCTGGGGCCCCCGGCTCCCCGCGGCTCGCCCAGGGGTGCGGTCCAGTCGCAGATGAGGTGCTCGTGGGTCAGCGTCATCCCGAGCTCGTCGGCGGGAACGGGCCCCAGGACGGTGGTGACCTGGACCTGGCCGGAGGAGACGTCGTCCACAGGCGTGGTTCCTCGTGGGATCACCGCGCCGCTCCGCCGCGGCCCGGGTTTTGGATTCGTTTCGTGCTGACCGCGCACAGCCTAGTAGATGGCGGCATCGCAGGAGGGTGCCGAAACGTTTCGACTATGGCGCTTCCGCCGGTGTGCCTGCGTGAGGAACGCCTGAAACATCGCGTCCGAGCGCGTCGTTGACAGTGAAAGTCGAATCGATAATACTCGCTCCCAGGTCCCTCCCCCCGGTTGGCGACAGCCGGGATCGAAGTCGGGCGACCGGGACCGTGGCGTCGTCGGCCTCGTGTGCAGAGATGAGGATGGAAGAGATGTCGGACTTCAAGGATCTGGTGCGCTCGGCCTGGGACGCAGCCTGGAACCACGGTGACTCCGACGCCTTGGACGAGATCCTCCATCCCGACTACGAGCTGGAGAACGCCGGCCTCGGGCGCACCTCGGGGCTGATCGACCTCAAGCGCCAGGTCCGCGACATGCGGTCTGCCATTCCGGACCTGCGGACGACGGTGGACTCGATCGTCGTGGACGGCGCCGACTTCGCGCTCTTCTGGTCGGCCACCGGTACGTTCGCGAGCCCGTTCGGCGACGTGCCGCCGACGGGACGTGCGCTGCAGGCCCGCGGCGCCGTCCAGGGGACCCTGCGCGATGGCCGGATCATCCGTGAGCGCGTGACCTGGGATCCGACGGTCGACATGCTGTCGGACCTGGGAGTGCCCGGCCTGCGATCCGCGCTCGATGCGCCCCGCGAGCCCCAGGCCTCCGGGGATGCGGTCGAGATGCCCAGCATCGAGGACCTCAAGGAGTTCAACCGGAAGTTCGTCACCGGGGTCACGGTGGTGACGACCATGGACTCCGCCGGTCAGCCACGCGGGCTGGCCGTCAGCGCCTACATGCCCATCTCGCTGGAACCGCCGCTGGTGGCGGTGTGTGTGCAGAAGTCGTCCTCGACCTACCCGTCGCTGTTCGAGTCCGAGCACCTCGGCATCAACATCATCGCCAACACGCAGCTCGCCGTCGTCGACCGGTTCGCCTCGAAGTCCGACGACAAGTTCGCAGCGCTCGACTGGCACACCGGACCCGAAGGCTCTCCTCTGCTTCGTGGCTCGGCGGCCTCGATCGAGGCCGAGATCAAGGAGCGCTTCCGCGCCAAGACGCACGTCCTGATCGTCGCGCAGGTCACCTATCTCGAGATCTCCGCCTTGGAGCCGATGGTCTACAAGGCGGGCAAGTTCTACGACGGGGCATCCCTCACGCAGATCTGAGCGGTCCCCGGGTCGCCTGGTCGGGCGGCCCCGCGTCGCCGCCAGGTCATCCTCCGACCGGTTCGAGCCGCACGATGATGCCCTTGGACGTGGGCGTGTTGCTGGTCTCGGCGACGCTGTCGAGGGGCACCAGCACGTTGGTCTCCGGGTAGTACGACGCGGCCGAGCCGCGCGCCGCCGGGTATGACACGACCCGGAAGCCCTCCGCGCGACGTTCGGTCCCGTCGGTCCAGATGCTCACCAGGTCCACCAGTTGACGGTCCTCGAGGCCGAGGTGGGCGAGGTCGGCGGGGTTGACCATCACGATCCGACGGGCGTCGCGGATGCCGCGGTAGCGGTCGTTCATCGCATAGGGGATGGTGTTCCACTGGTCGTGGGAGCGCAGGCTCTGCAGCACCAGGTGACCGGGAGGCGGAGCGATCAGCTCCGGCAGATTGCAGGTGAAGACGGCCCTGCCGCTGGCGGTCGGGTACCGGTGCTCGTTGACCGGGTTGGGCAGCCGGAATCCGCCGGGCTCGGCGACCCGGGCGTTGAAGTCCTGGAAGCCGGGGACCACGCGGGCGATGCGGTCCCGCACGACCGCGTAGTCCCGCTCGAAGTCCTCCCACGGGATGGACCCGCCGCGCCCGAGGGTACGACGGGCGAGCCGGCCGATGATCGCGACCTCGCTCAGCAGGTGCGGGGATGCCGGAGTGAGCCGGCCGCGCGACTGGTGGACCTCCCCCATCGAGTCCTCGACGGTCACGAACTGCTCGCCGCTCGCCTGCACGTCACGGTCACTGCGCCCGAGCGTGGGGAGGATCAGCGCGGTCTCGCCGCACACGGTGTGCGAGCGGTTGAGCTTGGTGGAGACCTGGACGGTGAGGGAGCACGACCGCAGCGCGGCCTCCGTGACGTCGCTGTCCGACATCGCTCGAACGAAGTTGCCGCCGACGCCGACGAAGACCTTCGCCCGGCCGTCACGCATCGCGCGGACGCCGGCGACCGAGTCGTAGCCGTGCCGGCGGGGTGGATCGAAGTCGAACTCGCGCCCCAGCGCGTCGAGGAACCAGTCGGGCACCCGTTCCCAGATGCCCATGGTGCGGTCGCCCTGGACGTTGCTGTGACCGCGCACCGGGCACACGCCCGCGCCGGGCCGGCCGAGGTTGCCGCGCAGGAGCAGGAAGTTGACGATCTCGCGGATGGTGGGGACGCCGTGCTTGTGCTGGGTCAACCCCATCGCCCAGCAGACGATGATGCTGCGACTGTTCAACACCAGTTGGTGGACCTGCTCGATCTCCGCGCGGTCCAGGCCGGTGGCCCGGAGGACGTGCTCCCAGGTGATCGTGCGCAGGTGGCGGGCCAGGGCGTCGTACCCGGTGGTGTCGGCGGCGATGAACTCGTGGTCGAGGACCGTGCCAGGCGCGGCGTCCTCGGCCTCGAGGAGCAGCCGGTTGAGCATCTGGAAGAGCGCGAGGTCGCCGCCGGGCCGGATCTTGAGGAACTGGTCGGCGATCACCGTGCCCTTCCCGACGAGCCCGCGCGGGTGCTGCGGGTTCTTGAACCGGATCAGGCCGGCCTCGGGCAGCGGGTTGACCGCAATCACCTTGCCGCCGTTGCGCTTGGTCCTCTCGAGCGCGGAGAGCATCCGCGGGTGGTTGGTGCCCGGGTTCTGGCCGACGACGAAGACCAGATCGGACTCGTGGATGTCGTCGAGCGAGACGCTGCCCTTGCCGATCCCGAGGGTCTCGCCCAGCGCCGAGCCGCTGGACTCGTGGCACATGTTCGAGCAGTCGGGCAGGTTGTTGGTGCCGTACGCGCGAGAGAACAGCTGCAGCAGGAAGGCGGCCTCGTTGCTGAGCCGCCCCGACGTGTAGAACATCGCCTCGTCCGGCGAGTCCAGGCCATTGAGCTCGTCGGCGACGATCCCCAAGGCGTCGTCCCAGCTGATCGGCTGGTAGTGGCTGGCGCCGGGCCGCTTCACCATCGGCTCGGTCAGCCGGCCCTGGTGGTTGAGCCACATGTCCGACTTGCCGTCCAGCTCGGCGACCGAGTGCTCGGCGAAGAACTCCCGGGTCACGCGCCGGGTCGTGGCTTCATCCGCGATGTGCTTCGCGCCGTTCTCGCAGTACTCGTTCCGGTGCCGCTGTGTCGGATCCGGCCACGCGCAGCCGGGGCAGTCGATGCCCTCGGTCTGGTTCAGGCTCAGCAGCGTCAACGCCGTACGGCGGATGCCGCTGTGGCGCACGGCGTAGTCCACAGCGTGTCCGACGGCGGTGGCGCCGGCAGCCCAGGTCTTCGGTGGGGAGGTCCGCGCGCGTTCCTCGTCACCAGGGCTTTCGCTCACGGCGTCATCGTCCTTCGGTAGGTGGTGCGGTACTCGCGGATGCCCTCGCGGGCACCGCGTCGTGCGGCGTACCGTCGGTGACGTCCTCGATCACGTCGCCGGTCGCTGTCTCCTGATCATCGGGCCGAGGGCGCACAGGCCCGAGCGGCCGGCCACTTCGTCGACACCACGGCTTGCGCGGGTGACCCCGGTCCGGTCGTGGGACGCGCGGAGGTGTCAGCCCAGGAGCTTGCCGCGGTAGCCCCAGTGGGACGGGTCCACGGGGCGCAGCACGATGGCGGTGTCGTTCGCCGCCTCCTCGCCCAGGACGGAGCCGACCGCCTGGGTGAGCGCCTCGACCATCTTCTGGCTGAAGTCCTCGTCCTCGAAACGGCGGCTGAAGAACGATGCTTCGATGTGGGCCATGGGATCTCTCACTCTCTGGTGGACGAACTGGGGTGGGAACTGTGGTGGGACAACTGTGGAGGTCTCTCGACCTGGCCGGTCACGGAGGGTCGCGGTCGTCGCCGCGGTCGTCTCGTGATTCGCTCAGGACGCGTCGGGGCGATCCGCGGTCGCTGGCTCCTGGATCCCCAGTGCGACCGATGCCTCCCGCAAGTAGGGGCTCAGGTCCTGCCCCGCGCGAACCACGTGCTTGATGTTGGAGGGGTGCGCCAGGAGGCCGATGTCGGCCAGCACATCGCCCTCGACGACGACGACGTCGCCCGCGGCGCCGGGCCGGAGCGTGCCGATCTCCGGCCGGTCCAGCAGCGCCGAGGCGTGGGCGGTGGCGGTCGTCAGTGCTTCGTCGGTGGACATGCCGTGCTGGACGTAGAGCTCGAGCTCGCGAGCGTGGGCACCGAAGGGACACAGGGTTCCCGACGAGTCGGTGCCCATCACGACCTTGACTCCCGCCTCGCGCGCCAGTGCGAATGACTCGATGGTTCGGTCGTGGGCTTCGCGGAGGTCGGCGACCCCTTGCGGGGCGAGGCCCCTGCGTGTGCCCTCGCGCTGGCACCAGTCGTTGAAGGACATGGTCGGGACGAGGAAGGTGCCGCGTTCGGCCATCTCGACGGCCATGTCCTTGTCCAGGTACGAGCCGTGCTCGATCGAGTCCACGCCCGCCGCCAGGCTGCGCCGGATGCCCTCCGCGGACAGCGCGTGCGCGGCGACCCGCAGGTCGAGCTCGTGGGCCGTCTCCACGATGGTGGCCAGCTCGGCGATGCTGTAGTTGGGCCAGTGCGGCTGCTCGCCCTTGGACATCCCGCCGCTGGCCATGACCTTGATGAAGTCCGCACCGGCCTTGGCGAGGAGCCGCACGAGCTTGCGGCACTCCTCCACGCCGTCCGCGGTGTCCCACTGCTGCCGTGGGGTGTAGGGCGGGTAGAACAGGTCGCCATGACCGTTGGTCATGGTGATCCACCACGGTGCGACGAGCAGCCGGGGCCCGACCACCACGCCTTCCTCGATGAAGTCGCGGAGCTCCACCTCGCCGGCGCCGCGATGCCCCATCACCCGCAGCGTCGTGAAACCCGCGGCCAGGGCGCGGTGAGCGTTGCGCACCCCGTGCAGCAGCTTGGCCGGCTGGGTGACCTGCCCCCGGAAGACGTCACTGGCCATCACCTGGTGATGGACGGAGTTGGTCGTGAGGTGGACGTGGGCGTCGATCAGGCCCGGGAGGACGGTGCAACCCGCAGCGTCGAGCACGGGCGTCCCGGGCGGCACCGTGCCGTCCGAGCGCGGCCCCGCATGGACGACCGCGCCGTCTCGGATGTGGACCAGGCCGTCGTGGTGCTGCTCGCCGGGACCCAGCCAGACCAGGCCGCCTTCGATGGCGATGTCCCCGGGCGTCATCGAGTGCCCGGCAGGGTTGCTGGATGTGACATGCCGTTCCCCTTCAGAACGTGTAGTTCTTGCCACCGAAGACCGCGCTCACCGAGTCATCGGTGAAGATCCGGCTGATCGAGTCCGCAAGCAACGGGGCACATGAAAGCACCTTGATCTTGTCAGGAGCACCCGCACGCAGCGGGATGGTGTCGGTGACGACGACCTGCTCGAACGGGGAAGCCGCCAGACGCTCGTACGCCGGGCCGCTGAAGACGCCGTGGGTGGCCGCCGCGAGGACGCGTCGAGCGCCCGCACGCTGGAGCGCCTCTGCGGCAGCGCACAGGGTGCCGGCGGTGTCGATGATGTCGTCGATCACGATCGCGGTCTTCCCCCGGACATCGCCGATGACGGTGGTGATCTCGGCGACCTGCTGCTGCGGGCGCTCCTTGTCCAGGATCGCCAGGCCGGCCCCGATCTGGGTGGCGAACTGCTTGTTGAGCTTCACCCGACCCGAGTCGGGCGCCACGATCACCAGGTCGTCGTCGAAGCCGGCGAAGTAGTCACTGAGGATCCCCACGGCCGTCATGTGGTCGACCGGGATGCCGAAGAACCCCTGCAGCTGGCCGGCATGCAGGTCCATCGTCAGCACCCGGTCGACGCCGGTCACCTCGAGCGTGCGGGCGACCATCCGCGCCGAGATGGGCTCGCGCGGAGCGGACTTCTTGTCCTGCCGCGAGTAGCCGTACCACGGGGTCACCGCGATCACGCGGTGGGCGCTGGCGCCGACTGCCGCGTCGACCATCACCAGCAGCTCGAGGAGCGCGTCGTTCGCGTTGACCCCGGTCTCCGGGTTGCCGCACATCGGCTGGACGATGAAGACGTCTGCACCGCGGATCGACTCGTCGAAGCGGCTGTAGACCTCGCCGCTGGAGAAGGTCTTGAGGGTCACCTTGCCCAGGTCGATGTCGAGTAGGTCACCGATGGCGCGCGCCAGCGGCGCGTTCGATCGGCCCGAGAAGAGCATCAGCCTCTTGCCGGAACCCGCACGCACCGGCGCCTCCAGGGAGTCGGCGTCCCGCAGATGCGGGTTGAGTACGCCCGCGGGAACCTCTGCCAACCCCGCACCGGCAACGCTCACGTCCATGGGTAGAAACCTTTCGACTCAAGTTCAAAAAAAATGACTGACGTCCCGACGCGGTCACGCGGGCGTGGTGTGGGGGGCGGTCTCGAGCGCGGCGTCGATCGCGGCGACACCCGGCATGCCGGAACGGGCACCGGCGGACTCGACCGACAACGCGGCGGCCGCCACGCCGCGGCGCGCGGCGCTCATGACGTCCGACCCTGATGCCAGGCTGGCGGCGAACACGCCGTTGAACGTGTCGCCCGCTCCCGTGGTGTCCACCACGCGGCGTGGCGATGCAGCTGGGATCCGCGTGGTCGCGCCGTCGGGATCGCAGACGAGCACGCCGTCGGCACCCAGCGTCACGACCACCGGCGCCCGCGTGTGGAGCGCCAGCGCGGCGGCCATCGCCTCGACCGGGGGCTCTCCGGGCTCACCGAGCAGCCGGTAGAGGTCGGCCAGCTCTCCCCTGTTGGGGGTGAGGACCGGCCCGAGTCGGAGAAGGTCTGCGATCTCGGGCGTGACCGGTGCCGGATTGAGCACGCAGAGCCAGCCATGCGTCGACGCGGCATCCACCGCGGTGACGACGGCAGTCATGGCGATCTCCGTGCTCACGAGAAGACAGCCGGGCCAGTCGTGCGCCCGACCCATGGCGGCGTCGACGTCCTGGGCAGTGATCGCCGCGTTGGCACCGGCCGCCACAGCGATCTGGTTTTCACCGGAGGGATCGACGACGATGAGGGCCGCGCCCGTGCTCGCGTCCTCCTTGACCGCCACGTCGGCGGTGTCGATCCCCTCGGCCTGCAGCTCACCGAGTGCAGAGCTGCCGAGCTCGTCCCGCCCGACGGCGCCGACGTAGCGCACGTCGGCGCCGGCCCGGGCGGCGGCAACGGCGGAGTTGCCGCCCTTGCCGCCGCCGTGACGCTGCAGGCCGGGGCCGACCACGGTCTCCCCTGGCCCCGGTAGCCGAGGGGCTGCCACCACCATGTCGACGTTCACCGCCCCGACGACGAGGAGACGTCCGCTCATGGCTGCGCCACCAGACTCGGCACGGTCATCGAGCTCACGACGCCTTTTCGGAGAGCGTGCCGGACTCGCGGGCCGGCGCGGTCCACGAGAGCAACGCCGCCCACAGGGCGCCGTAGTGCGGCCAGTCCAGGAACTCCTGAGGTGCCCAGTGGGGAGCCAGATCGGAGGCGAACACCGCGGAGCGGCCGTCGCCGTACTCGCCGACCACCACCATCGGGTCCTCGCCCACCCGGGCCAGGACGCTGGCCGCCGGCTTGGCGATGAGCCTGTTGTAGCCGAGCAGCTGCGGCCAGGTGGACGGCGCGCCGCCGAGGGCCGGGTGGTCGGGCTCGCAGACCTCCACGTCGACGCCCTGCGACATCTCGACCCGGTCGTCGTACGGCAGCATGGTCACCGGCAGCGGGTCGGCCAACGGGCTCATCCCGAAACGGCCCTTGCCGTCGATGCCGGTGAAGGACAGGTATCCCCCGACCATCACCAGGCCACCCCCGCGCCGGACGAAGTCGGCCACCAGGCCGAGCCGGTTCGGGGACTTCTCCGAGCGCAGGAAGGTCTCGTCGGGCAGCAGGAAGGAGTTGGACCCGATGTCGGAGATGACCACCACGTCGAATGCATCGAGCTCCTCCGCCGACCGGGGGAACCGCAGCGAGATCTCGTGCCCGCGGACGTAGGTCACGTCGAACCCGGCGTCATCCAGGCAGCCGAGGAAGTAGCCGGCGCCTTCTTCGTACTCGGTCGAATGGAACTGGTCGAACCCCTTCATGTGGATCGTGTGCTTGATCCACGACTCGCCCACGAAAAGAACCTTGAGCGGCGATCCGTCTGTGCTCATTTGTGTGTACTCCCTTGCGCTGCTTGCTTGGTGGTTGAGAGGGCGAGAAGCTCGCGACCCATCGCGTACGCCTCACGAATGTCGGTGCCGACATAGCACTGCGCGGCCAGCGGCGCCAGGGTGGCGGTCGGGTTCACCGCCACCGAGTGGGGGAACGTCGTGAAGAGCTCGACGTCGCTGGTCGAGTCCCCGTAGACGACGCAGTGGAGCTCGTCCAGGTTGCGGTCGGCGAGCGCCTTCTTGGCGATCGCCACTTTCATCTCCGGCATCAGCGTGGCTGAGTTCTCCAGCGGGCTGCCCAGTGCGACGGCCGAGCCGTAGGTCTCGTTGGCACCCCAGGCCTCGAGGCCCCGGACGAAGAAGGTCGGAGACTGCGAGATCACGATGATGTGCTCACCGCGAGACCGGATGTCGGCGAAGGTCTCGGGCACGCCGTCCATCCACGGGGACGACCGGAACGCGTCCTCGAGGTCTGCCTCCGTCGCGTCCTTGCAGATGTCGAGGAGACTCAACCAGAAGTCGTCGTCGGTGATCCTCCCTTCCAGCCACATCGTCTCGATCCGGTTGCCTGCCTCGAGCTGGCCGAGCTGGCGGGCCAGCTCGATGGTGGCGGTGCTGCGCAGCAGCGTCCCGTCCATGTCGAAGACGTGGAGGCAGGCGGGGGCTTCGGTCGCGCTCACTGCTGCGGCACCTCCCCGGACGCGCGGCGCGGCCGCTCGTCGAGCACGACGGTCTTGTTCTCCAGGTACGGCAGCAGGCCGGCCACGCCGCCCTCGCGGCCGACGCCCGACTGCTTGAAGCCGCCGAAGCCGATCCCGAAGTCGGCCCGGTTGCCGTTCTGCCCGACGGTTCCCGCGCGCAGCCGGCCGGCGACCTCGCGGGCGCGGTCCGCGTCGTGGGTGAAGACCGCGGCGTTGAGGCCGAACACCGTGTCGTTGGCGAGCCGGATCGCGTCGTCCTCGTCTGCTGCGGCGATCACCGAGATGACCGGACCGAAGATCTCCTCCTGGGCGACGCGGGAGGAGTTGTCGACGTTCCCGAACACCGTCGGCTCGATGAACCAACCCCGCTCGAGGTCCGCGGGACGCTTCCCGCCGAACGCCAGGGTCGCGCCTTCGTCCTTGCCGATCTCGATGTAGCCCTCGACCCGCTCGCGCTGACGCCGGGAGGCGAGCGGCCCCATCTGGACGCTGGGATCGAACGGGTTCCCCACCTTGACGCGGGAGAACCCGTCGGCGAGCGCCTCGACCATCTGGTCGTGCCTCTGCCGAGGCACGATGATCCTGGTCAGCGAGGCGCAGATCTGCCCGGAGACGAAGCAGGCGCCCCTGGTCAGGCTGTCGGCCGCCTCCGCGACGTCCATGTCGTCGAGGATGATGGCGGGCGACTTGCCACCCAGCTCGAGGGTGTAGCGCCCGATGCGCTCCGCCATGATCGTGCCGATCCTCTTGCCGACCGCGGTGGAGCCGGTGAAGGTGATCTTGTCGACGCGCTCGTCGGTGACCAGCGCCTCGGAGGCCTCCCGGTCGGCGGTGAGCACGTTCACCACGCCTGCGGGAAGCCCCACCTGCTCGGCGACCTCGGCGATCACGTAGGCCGCGCCGGGTGCCTCGGGAGAGGCCTTGACGATCACCGTGCACCCAGCCAGGAGTGCGGGGGCGAGCTTCCAGGCGGCCAGGTGCATCGGCGTGTTCCACGGGATGATCGCCCCCACGACACCCACCGGCTCGCCGACGATCATGCCGAAGCCGTCGCCCGAGCTCGTGGGGGCCTCCCGCTCGAACTGGTACTCGTCCGCGAGGCCGGCGTAGTAGTCGAAGGCCGCCGGGACCTCCTCGAGAACGGCCGGGACAATGCGGGCGATGATGCCGGTCTCGCGCGGCCAGAGCTCGACGAGGTCACCGGAGCGCTCCGCCAGAGCCCGGGCGATGGCCCGCAGGTACTCCGCTCGTTTACTGGGCGACATCCGTGGCCAGGGTCCTTCGTCGAAGGCCCGGCGGGCCGCGGTGACGGCTCGCGCGACATCAGCCGCCTCGGCTTCCGCGACGGTGTAGTACAGCTCCTCCGTCGCGGCGTCGACCACCTCGATGGTGCGGCTGGTCGACGGGTCGACCCACTGGCCGTCGATGTAGAACTTGCCTGCGTGTGCGATGGGTGCCTGGGTCGTCTTGGTTGTCATTGAAACGTTGTCCCTCCAACTGCCCGAGTGCGGCAGCGCTCATGGTGTTCATCTCGTGCCGACCGGATGTCCCGGATGTCACGCGTTCGGCGGTGGGGTCCCACGTGCGCGCGGCGCCGGCCTCGGGTGGGCGGTCGCTGCGCGCGCGTGGGGTCACCTCGAGGTGTCGAGTGCGCCCTCGAACGGGGCGGCGTCCACCACCCGTCGCCGGATCGACTGGTAGAGCGGACCGCTCTCCTCCCGGCTGCCCAGTCCGGTCGTGAACTCGGGATCCGCGATGAACGCCCCCCACTTGGCCTCCAGCTCGGCGAGGTCGGAGAACCGCATCGTGTAGACGAGCTCATTGAAGGAATTGTCACCGAACGTGGTGAAGCCGACCTGCGTCATCTCCATGTCGTGCTTGCCGAAGAGGGGGATCACCACCGAGCGGAAGAAGTCGATGACGTCGGGGAGCCGGCCCGGCATCGGGACGTACTCGCGTACTTCGTAGATCATGTGCTGACCTTTCCTAGGCGCTCGCTCGGCACTAGTCCGCGAAGGCTGGGAGGACTTCCTCGCCCATCATCTTCATGTTCTCGACGATGGCCTCCGTCGACTGGCCGACCGCGATGAGGCAGGCGAGGTGGTCCACGCCGAGCTTCTCGTAGTGCTTGAAGCGCTCGATCATCCGGTCCGGTGTGGTCAGGATCGGGTCGGCGTACTTCTCCAGCAGGTCGTCCTTGGAGAAGGTGTGGTTCTCCGGTGTCATCCGTCCACCGTGCACGTAGTCGCGACTCTCGCCGACGTCGCGGGTCGCGAGTCGCCCTTCCTTGGTGTCGACGGTGCCGGGCCCCTTCACCAGGGCCATGTAGTAGTTGTACTCGTTGACCACGTCGTCGAAGTACTCCAGCGCCTCCTCCTCGGTGTGACCCACCCAGGTGTGCCGGAGCACCATGACCTCTCCCCGAGGGTTGCCGGACTTCTCCACCTCGTCGTTGTAGGCGGCGAGGAGCTCCTCCAGGTCGCCGTAGGGCTCGAAGTTGCCGTAGTTCGGGGCGGTGATGAGGTTCAGGCCCGTGTGGGCGACCTTCCGGACGCCGTCCGTGCTCTGCGATGCGATCCAGATGTCGGGATGCGGCGTGGTCACCGGCTTCGGCATCAGGGTGGTCGGCGGGAAGGAGTAGAACTGGCCGTCGTAGGACACGTCGTCCTCGGCGAACAGCTTGCGGATGATCTCCAGGCCTTCCTCGTACTGCGCTCGCTGGTTCTCGGGCTTCACCCCGAGCCGATCGAGCTGGAGTCGACTCCCTCCACGGGCGACACCGATGCCGATCCGGCCCGGCGCCAGGTGGTCCAGGAAGCTCATCTCGGAGGCGACGAGGAGGGGGTTGTACGCGGGCAGCACGACCACGCCCGGAACGATGCGAAGCCGCTTGGTGCGTTGTGCCGCCACCGCGGCGAACATCATCGCGGAGGGGTTGCAGACGTAGTTCTGGAACTGGTTCTCGTTGATCGTGATGCCCTCGAACCCGTACTCCTCTGCCGCGTCCACGATCCTGAGCATCTGATCCAGCGTCTCGGACCAGGAACGGCTCATGTCGGCGTAGAAGAACGGAGCCGTGACCCAGATCTTCATTCCCATGGTGCAACTCCTCAACTGTGTTCGATCTCGGCCCTGTCGGACCCATCTGATTTCGACGCGCAGGGCAGTCTGTCGTGCGATGGCGGTGCAAGCACCACCACCTCGTGCCCGGGACGGCCCTCGCCGACCGCCCCGGGCACCCGGTGGTGCTAGGCGGTGACCAGGTCCCCACTCTTCGGCTCGAGCATCGGCGCGATGTAGTCGGCGTACCACTCCTGCGGAACCGGTGACTCGCTCGCGGCGATCAGCTCGGAGAAGTCCCACTTCTTGAGCAGCTTGCCGTTGCGGAAGACCGGCTGGAGCAGGTTCTGCTCGGGGCTGACGGAGTCTCGCGGCACCGTCTTGTACTCACCGTTCTCCAGGATCAGGGCGAGCCGACCGGCCTTGGAGCTCTTGAAGCTGGCGCCGGTGGGCTGCTTGGAGATGTCGCGCCACTCACCGTTCACGCAGACGGCGTTCGCCTTCTGAGCGAAGTTGTTCGTGTCGCGGTTGACGTGCTGGAGGAGGCCGCCGCCCATGCCGAAGACGGCGTTGTCGGCGGCCAGGCCGCGACGCTCCATCTCGATGAAGACGTCCCGCAGGCTCTCCCCCGTGACGCCGTCGCCCTGCACCACGCGGATGAACGGGGGCAGGATCTTGAAGCCCTTGCTGTTGACCTCGTAGCCGAAGGCGTCCATGAGCCACTCGGTGGTGTCGGAGGTGACCTGGACGACGTCGCCGGAGTCCGGGCGCGCACCCACGAATCCGGGGAAGTTCTGGACCAGCTCCTTCAGCTCGCCGCCGAGGATGTTCTTGACGCAGTTCTCGTGGTCGTAGGTGTCGGTCAGGACGAGCGCGAAGCCGTGGTCCCGGTAAGTCTCCAGCATGTTGCGGATGGCGTCGACCTCGAAGTCCCGCCCCCAGGCGGTGAAGCCGGCGTGCTCGGAGTTGGGGCCGGAGTTCGACGGTGCCACGGCGTTGTACCAGCGCTTGGCGGCGAGGATGCCCGGGGTGGTGTCGCTCTGGCTGAAGTTGACCAGGTGCGCCATGCCGCCCAGTGCGGCGGACTGCTGCGAGCTGACCCCGCGGGCGCCGTAGTCGTGCAGCATGTGCCGGAGGATCCCCTCGTTGTCGGAGGTCCGCTCCAGGGCGGTGCGGATCACCTGCTTGCACAGCCAGCTCAGCGTGCCGATCGTGGTCGGGTACCAGATCGCCCTCAGCAGAGCGGTCTCGAAGAAGCTGGTCACCCAGTAGTACTTCGGGTCGGTGTTGATGAGCTGGACGAGCACGTTGTTGCTGGGCAGCACGGTGCCCTCGGGCACGGCCTCGATCTCGACGGGCAGGTAGCCGTCGTGGTCGTTGATGATGCCCATCCAGTTCTCACGGTTGAAGTGCATGCCCTGCTCGCGCATGAGGAACTCCGCCGCGTCGACGTCCTCCAGCGTCACCGGGCGCATCAGGTAGTCCCGGAGGTAGGCCTGGAGGCCGACGAACATGGTGACGGGGAACTGACCTCCCCGCGACTCGATGTACGACGAGATGTACTCCGTGCCCGGCGGGTACAGCGGGTAGTGGCAGTGCTTGTAGTTGTCGGTGTTGATGATGAGGTTGTCGAACTGCTCGCCCAAGGACATTGGAGCGCCCCTTCTTGTCGCGCCATCGCCACGAAGTAGCGGGCTGGCTATTAACGGTTCTATCGCGGACGGAGCGGCGGGCACATGGGCGCCTCTCATTCCGTCACTTCCGGTCCGGAAAGAACCGGTAGAAACCTTTCTAGTCGCGGACTGTATCAGCGGTTGAACGAGGATGTAAACGGTTAGTTTCGCAATCTTTCGACCGGGATCCGGCGGGCGCGGAGGAGACGTGTCTGCGCAGGTCAGGGCGCGAGTGACCGGCGCGGTGAGGCGGGACAACGGGGCTGGAACCCGGCGAGATTCGCCCGAGACCGGCGTGTCGAGGACGCCCTCAGACCCACCCCCGGCTCGGCGCAGACCGACTTCCTGCTCGTCCGGGCACAGAGCGCCCGAGGGCGTCGACCACTTGAATCGAGTATGGTCGCGTAGAGCGAGCCGCGTATGCAGCGTGGCGAAGTCACACGGAGGGGTGGTGACCTGGTGCGGGACTCGGGAGGCATGCCGACGCGAAGGCCCACGATGAAGGACGTGGCGGAGCGGGCCGGAGTCGCGGTCAGCACGGTGAGCTACGTCCTCAACGACAGCGGTCCCGTCGCCGCCGACCGTCGCGTCCGCGTGCTCGAGGCCATCCGTGCCCTGGGCTACTTGCCGAACGAGTCGGCCCGCAACCTCAAGCGGCGCAGCGTGGCCACCATCGGGCTGGTGGTGCCCGACCTGGTCAACCAGTACTTCGCCATGATCGCCGAGGGGGTCGAGCAGGCCGCGTCCGAGAAGGACGTGCTGGTGGTGTTCTGCACTCCCGAGGCGTCCGGCACCAAGGAGTCCTGGAACAGCCGGTTGCTGCGCAGCCAGCGGCTCGACGGGTTGATCTACCTCTCGGGGGCGGAGACGCGGATGGCTGCGCTCGTCGAGCTGACGCGCGTTGGCCCCGTCGTCCTCGTCGACGAGAAGCTCCCCGGCTTCGATCTGCCCTGCGTGGTCTCCGAGAACCGCCGAGGTGCGAGGGAGATCGCGGCCCACGTCACCTCCCTGGGGCACGAGCGCCTGGCCATCCTGAGCGGACCGGACGAGCTGTGGACGTCCGACCAGCGCCTCTCGGGCTACCGCGAGGCCATCGCCGCCGCCGGCCTGGACCCCGACACCGTTCCCGTACTGCCGGGTGACTACCAGATGTCGTCGGGCGAGCGGCTGGCAGCGGAGGTCCTGGACCGGCCTGCGGCCGACCGACCCACCGCGCTGATCTGTGCGAACGACATGATGGCGATCGGCGTCCTCACCTACTGTCGGCGCGCCGGGCTGCGGGTCCCCGAGGACGTGTCCGTGGTGGGGTTCGACGACCTGCCTTTCGCCTGGCTCCTGACCCCGGGCCTGACGACCGTCCGGCAGCCGGCCCGGGACATGGGCGCGCAGGCCACCAAGCTGCTGCTGGGCATGGTCGACGGCGCCGAGCCCGAGCCGCCGCCGCCCTCGCCGGTCTCCCTGAAGATCCGCGAGTCCGCCGGGCCACCTCCCTGCGGGTGAGACGAGCGCGTCGAGGCGTGGCTTCCGCGCTCGCACCCTACGCGCAGCTGCGAGCCGCCGCGGCTGCCCGCCTATGGTCGGCCTCGCCGGAGTGCTTGGCCCGGACACGGGCCTGTGAATGGAATCGGTATTAGAACGCGGAAGTGGAATCAGTCGCGAACCCGAGAAAACGACGCGGTTCGCCGAATTTCTAGATTTCCATAAACGTTTCGCGTGGACGCACCGCACGTCGGTACAGGCCGCGTGTACCGGTGGCGGCAAGGACCGCGCTCGGAGACCCCGCCGTACCGACGGC
>NZ_BAAIFY010000033.1:0-35182 GCF_054653575.1 Nocardioides pyridinolyticus
CATCGCTGCGCTGGTGGCGACCCTGGCCCTGGCTGGGTGTGGCAGTTCCAGCGGCGCAGACGAGGGGGACGGGGAGCCGTCAGCCGATTGCGCGACTGACTGGGATGCCACCGTGGAAGCGGCCAAAGAGGAAGGGTCCCTGACGTGGTACACGGCCATCCCGTCCGAGGTCGCTGAGGCAGTGGCCGGAGCCTTCGAGGAGAAGTACGGGATCGTCGTCGGCTTCCTCAAGCTGCCGTCGACGAACCTCCTTCAGCGCTACTCGGCAGAAGGAGCTGCTGGGAACATCGGCGGGGACGTGCTCACGCTCTCGGGAGCCGAACTGTTCGCCCAGAGCGAAGCGGCTGAGAAGAACTGGGTGGAGCCCATCGCCGACCTGGGCCTCCCGGCCCTCGAAGCCGAGACCCCGGAGCAGTTCGTCCAGGAGTATGCAGTCACGGTGCAGACCCAGCCCTGGATCTACTCCTACAACACCGACCTGGTTGACGAGGCGCCCACGAGTTGGGAGGACCTCAATGGTCCCGCCCTTGAAGACGCCACCTTCCTGATCCCCGACCCTGCTTCGTCGGCGGCCTACATCGAGTTCTGGGACTACATCGAGAGTGAGTACGGAGCCGACTTCATCAAGGAGTTCGCCGAGAACCACGAGCTCCGGGTCTACGGCAGCGGCGGCGCGGTCATGGAGGCTCTCGCTGCTGGAGAAGGCGGCATCCGAGTTCCCTCCACTGCCAGCTCTGCGGCAGGCGTGATCGATGCGGGTGCTCCGGTCGCCAACGCCATCCCGCCGGCAACCACCGGCGTTGAGATCCAGTCCTTTTCCACGGCGTGTGGCTACAGCCCGAACTCCAACGCGGCGCGGGTCTTTATGGACTACCTCGTGTCGAAGGAGGGCAACACGCTGATGAGCGAGTTCGCCTCGGACGTGTCGATCTACGACGACGCGAACCTTCCTGCGGAGTACAAGGAGCCCAACCTGGATGCGGCTGATCGGGCTGAGGAGATCATGGAGCTGCTTAATCTCGGCAATTGACCGGTCCTTGCTTCGACGTTGTACGTGACGCGGAGGAGAAGGTCGACCCCTTCCCCTCTGCAAACTTGAGGTGAATTGATGGCGACAATGCTGAGCGAACTGGAACGAGAGCCGAGCAAGCAAGACCAGGAGAGTCGCTCGGGACCTCGAGGAGTAGTACGAGACTTGAAGCGAGGCGGTGTCTTCCGCATCGTCGTGACGCTGTTGATGATTGCGTTCGCGGCACTCGTGGCCTACACGCTGGGAAAGGTGCTAGTAGCGCTCTTCGTGACCGACGGCGAGTTCAACGCCACGCCGTTGCGGGAGGCTTTCCAACAACCAGGTCTCGTGGAGCTGCTGTCCAACACGCTCATCATCGTCGTCTCCAGCATGGTGCTGGCGGTCAGCTTCGGCTCCCTGTTCGCCTGGATCGGGGAGCGGACCGACGCTGCGCTACCCCGTCTCAACGCCATCATGCCAATGCTTCCGTTCCTGCTCCCCCCCATTGCAGGTGCGATCGGCTGGACGTTGCTGTTGTCGGACCGGTCGGGGTTCCTGAACGTCCTGGCCCGAACGGCACTGGGATGGGTTGGAGTCGAGATCGAGTCCGGCCCCGTCAACATCTATTCGTGGTGGGGGATGATCTTCCTTTACACCATCTATCAGATCCCGTTCGCCTACCTCATGATCGCCGCCGGGCTTCGAAACGCGGACCCAGCACTTGAGGAGCAAGCACGGGTCTGCGGGTCATCGCCTCTCGCGACCCTGAGGAAGGTCACTATCCCGGTGCTACGTCCGAGCCTGGGGGCCGCAGCTCTCTTCATGGCCTGGTTCGGTTTCTCCTTCTTCTCAGTACCTGTCGTGATCGGAACCCAGAGCGACATTGACGTGCTCTCGGTGCGCATCGTGCAGCTGATGAGTTTCACCTACCCGGCGCAGACCACCCTCGCGCTCGGCCTCAGCACGTTCCTCATGGTCTTCGTAGGTGCCGCTTGGTACATCCAGGGCCGCGTCCTCAAGGGCGGAAGGCACGCGGTTCTAGGTGGGCGCGGCTCGCGTACGGCGACCGTGCGTCTGGGGGTGTGGCGTCGACCGGCGCGGGCGCTGCTCGTCGGCTACGTGGCACTCGCGGTCGTCTTCCCACTGACTGCGCACATCATCGTGGTCCTCAACGGCTTCTGGACGCCGAACATCCAGTGGTCCTCACTCAGCTTGGAGCACCTGCGTGGCTACTTGCTCGAAGACCCGCTCACGCGCGACTCGCTGACCACGAGCCTACGCCTAGCAGCAATCGGTGCGACCGTCGGCATCGCCATCGCCGCCGTCTTCTCGCACCACCTGCAGTCCTCAAGGGGCCTCGGATCCCGCGTCCTCGACGGCGTCATCAAGTTGCCGGCCATCTTCTCCGGCATCGTCGTTGGAACCGGCTGCATCCTTGCTTTCGCAGGCGAGCCATGGAACCTCGGCGGAACAGCACTGATCTTGCTGTTGGCCTACGTCATCCTGTTCACACCTCAAGCCACCGTGGCAGCTGACGCAGCCGCCGCCCAGGTGGGCCGCGAACTGTCGGAAGCCTCCCGAATCTCCGGCGCCGGCGGAGGAAAGACCTTCCGGAAGGTCAACCTACCGCTCATGATCCCAGGACTCGTGGCGGGATGGGGACTGTTGTTCGTGTGGATGGTCGGTGAGCTGGAAGCCTCGTCGATGTTGGCTAGCACCACCACACCGGTAGTCGGATTCCGAATCCTTGACGTCTTCGTCAACGGAGACTTCGCGCTGCTAGCGGCCCTTTCCATAGCGCTCACCGTCATCAACGTCACCGTCCTGACAATCGTCGGCTTCCTGTCCAAGAAGCTCGGCGGGGTCCCGCGCGGCTAGCGCACCGGACGACCGTGATCGCAGAACTTCTCGAAGACAAGGACCAACGATGAACGTGGCACACACCCGGTCTCCCGGCACGCGGCCCACCGAAAGCCAGAACCGGGCCGGAAACACTGCAGAGGCCATCCCGGCCGTCTCGGTGCAGAACCTCAAGAAGTCATTCAAGCGACGTGACGGGGAAGAAGTCCTTGCAGTCGACTCGGTCTCGCTCGATGTCGCCCCCGGCGAGTTCGTTGTACTCCTCGGCCCCAGCGGCTGCGGCAAGAGCACTCTCCTTCGTTGCATCGCCGGCCTGGAGCAGCCCCGGTCGGGGAAGATCGAACTGCACGGTCGGACCAGCTACTCCTCGGAGCAGCGAATCGACGATCCGCCCGAGAAGCGAAGCCTCGGCATGATGTTCCAGTCCTACGCCCTCTGGCCCCACATGACCGTCTTCGATAACGTGGCGTATCCTCTGCGCGCCCGCAAGGTCCCCAAGCAAGAGGTGACCCCCAGGGTCGAGCGGGTCCTGGAGATGATCGGGATTCCAGAGTTGCGCAGGCAGTACCCGGGTCAGATGAGCGGTGGCCAGCAGCAGCGGGTGGCGCTTGCTCGGGCCCTGGTCTCGAACGAGGGGCTCATCCTGTTCGACGAGCCGCTGTCGAATGTGGATGCCAAGGTGCGCGAGCAGTTGCGGCTCGAACTCGTTCTGATGCAGCGCGAGATCGGGTTCGCCGCCATCTATGTCACCCACGACCAAGTCGAGGCGATGGAGTTGGCGGACCGCATCGCAGTCATGCAGAAGGGCAAGGTCGCCCAGTGCGGGACTCCGCGAGAGATCTACGAAAGGCCGGCGAACCAGTACGTCGGCCGCTTCGTGGGAAGCGCGAACGAGCTGCCCGGGCAGGTCAAGGAACTCCTCAGCGGTGACCTCGTCCGGGTCGACACCCAGGTCGGTGCCGTGGTTGCGACGCGTGGCGACAACGACGTCGCCGTGGGCGCGGAGGTGGCTCTGTTGGCCCGTCCGGAGAAGTGCCGATTCGTCAGCCCGAATGATTCGACGCCGAACGTCTTCCAGGGCGTCGTAGCCCAGACGATGTTCCTGGGGACCCACGTGGAGCACCTGGTCAGGCTGGCAGGTTCGGACATCACGCTCCTCGTCCGCCAGCCTGAGGGCCACGTAGACGCTCCCGCTCTGGATGACCGGGTACTGGTGGCCGTTCAGCCCGAACACCTTCGTGCATTGAGCAGGTGACGGCGACGTGTTCGTCAGTGCATTGGCTGGCAAGCAGCCGAAGCAGGTCGAGTTCCACGGAGAGCGCTTCGGTCACACGGACCTGATCACATCCGGTGAAGGTGATCGCGCCCCGCACGCCTTCGTCGTGGATCAGCCACCGGAAGCCCGGATTCCGACTCACTTCCACGCCATCGACCAGTTCCAGGTGTTCATCGCGGGTGGAGGAACCATCGGCCGCAAGCCGATCGAGCCCGTCACCGTGCACTACACCAACGCCTACACCGGTTACGGGCCAATCATCGCGGGACCAGAGGGGCTGAGGTATCTGACTCTTCGGCCGCGCCACCGGGCGGAGTCGAGGGCCCAAGTGCTACCGGATCAGAAGCAGGCCCAGAATGCGGCGCCACGACGTCACCGGCTCGGCGCGGTCGTGATGGACAAGCCTGGTCCTCGTACGACAGTCGATGAGCAGGTGATTCTTCCCCGTGAAGAGGACGGACTATTTGCGGCTTCGCTGAGTGTCCCCCCGGGACACATCGTCAAGCTGCCGGACTGTGCGGGGATGGGGCGTTTCGTGCTAGTGCTTGCTGGGTCGGTCGCTGTGGGAGGGACCGTCTCGGACGCTCTGTCGTGCGTCTTTGCGTTTCCCGAAGAGCGGCCCGTGTTGGAGGCCGGCAGCGAGGGTGCCGAACTAGTGGTCCTGGACTACCCCACGCAGTCCTGACGCGTGTGACGCCGGGGGCAGCAGAGGCCCTTCCTGAACGGATTGGCTACCGCCAGTCGATGACCTCCGAAAGCAGCCCCGGCATGTTGTCCACGACGGCAAGCTGGAAGTAGTGCGCCATGTGATCGCGCATCAGTTCCGCCGCGCCGGTCGCGTCACCGTTGAAGATCGCAGACGCGATGTCCTGGTGTGCCGCGACGACCTGTTCGCGTGTCTCATCCGAGAAGCTGACCTCGCGGACGCGCTCGACGTACATGTCCTTGATCGAGCGCGCCAGCAGATTCAGGACTCGATTGTCAGACAGCCCAGTGATGATGTCGTGGAAGTCGCGAACTCCGGAGTCGTCCTCGGGGCCGTGCTCGACGCTGCGGCGAAGTTGCTCCATTAACGCGGGATCCCGGGACAGCGCCGCATGCGCCGCCATCTGCGCTTCCAGCGACATGCGCGCATCGAACAGCTCCTCGATCGTGGCTCCCGCCCGGTGGAAGAACATCGAGGAGACGCGCGCGAAGTCGCGAGTGGTGGCTTCACTCACAACAGGTCCGCCCCCTACTCCCGGCCTGATCCGGATGAACCCCTGGAACTCCAGCAGCCGCAGCGCCTCCCGCAGCGATCCGCGAGCCACCCCGTACTTCTCGAGCATCACTGCTTCGGAGGGAAGACGGGCGCCCGCCTCCAGCCCTTGGGCTGCCATCTCGTTGAGGACACGCCGAGCCACTATCTCGGAGACCTTGGCGGGCCGCGGAGTGTCACTGGTCGTGCCCTGCGTCGTGTCCATCGGACTCCCTGCTGCTGACTTGTTCGCCGATGCGGCGCATCTTCCCACGCCCCGATATCCATGATAAGCATTACCAGAGATTCAGGAAGGTTGAGGAGGGATACATGGACGTCGTCACAGACACCCGGGCTTCAGTCGACATCGCCATCGTGGGGGCCGGACCAGTAGGGCTGTACGCGGCCTACTACGCCGGATTCCGGGGACTGAGCTGCGCCGTCATCGACAGCCTCACCGAAATCGGGGGACAGGTGTCCGCGCTCTACCCCGAGAAGCTGATCGAGGATGTCGCTGGCCTCCCATCCGTCAAGGGCGGCGACCTCATCAGTGCCCTGCAACGTCAGGCAGAGCGATTCCAGCCCCGCTACGTGCTCGGGACCACGGCCAAGACCGTCACTCCTGTCGCAGGCGGACTGGCCATCGGCACGGACACCGGCACCACCATCCGCTGTGGCGCCATGATCATCGCCGGCGGGATCGGTCGCTTCACCCCTCGACCCCTCCCGGTGGGCGACGACTTCCTGGGTCGCGGGCTGTCCTACTTCGTCAAGGACCCGACGGAGCTCGCCGGCTCCGACGTCCTCGTAGTCGGCGGCGGTGACAGCGCGTTCGACTGGGCGATTGCTGCCCGCACGGTCGATGCCCGCGTCACCCTCGTGCACAGGCGCGACCGGTTCCGTGCCCACGCAGCCTCGGTGAGCAGAGCCCACGACCTCGGAGTTGAGGTGCTCACCTTCCACGAGGTGACGGCTCTCGACGGGACGGACCGCGTGACTGCCGCACACGTCATGGATGTGCAGACCGACGAGGTTCGAACGGTCAAGGCTGACCACGTCGTCGCCGCACTCGGGTTCACCGCCAACCTCTCCGACATGCAGACCTGGGGACTCACGTTCAAGGACCGGCACGTGGTGGTCGACACCACCATGGCCACCGGAGTCGAGCGCATCTGGGCGGCCGGCGACCTAACGGACTATCCCGGCAAGGTCCGACTCATCTCCGTCGGGTTCGGCGAAGCCGCCACCGCTGTCAACAACGCCGCCGCCTTCCTCGACCCCACGCTCGACATCTTCCCCGGCCACTCCACCGACACCTCAGCCGCCAGGTCGAACGCCGCTGCCCTGGCGCCCACCCCGTAGGAGCAAGTCATGCCATTCGTCATCTCCGAACCATGCATCGATGTGATGGACCGCGCGTGCGTGGAGGAGTGTCCAGTGGACTGCATCTATCAAGGCAACCGAAAGCTGTACGTCAACCCCGACGAGTGCATCGACTGCGGAGCCTGCGAAACCGTCTGCCCCGTGGACGCGATAACCGCCGACCGCACCACCCCCGCCGAGCGCATGCCCCACCTGGCAGACAACCGGGCCTTCTTCGAAGTAGTCCTCCCGGGCCGCGACGTCCCGCTCGGCAATCCAGGCGGCGCATCGGCACTGGGCCCGGTCGGGGTCGACACCCCGTTCGTCACCTCACTGCTCCCCTCCTGACCGCCCTCACCCCATAGCCGCCGCGTGCGCCATCCGCATTGGAGACGACAATGACCACCGAGCTTCCCTCAATCATCAGCACCGCCGGATCTGAGCCCTTCGCCTACTTCGACGAGCTGAGAGCCGCCGACCCGGTGCACTGGGACGAAGGCATGCGGGCATGGGTGGTCACCGACTTCGAGCTCGCGAAGGACGTGATGCGCCGGGACAAGAAGGACTTCCGGCATCCGTTCGCCGACATGATGACCGAGGCTATGATCGCCATCGAAGGCGGACCTAGGGCCCGCAACTTCCAGCACGGAGAGACGCATCTGCGGATGCACCGATGGATCCTCTCCGAGTTCCACCCACGCCGTGTAGATGCGTGGCGCAGCACCATGATCCGGCCGGTGGCCGACCACCTGCTCAGCAGGTTCGCCCACCGTGGCTCAGCAGACCTGATGCGAGACCTCGCCGACCCGCTGCCCGTCCGGGTGATGGCTGCCGTCATGGGACTCCCGTGGCAGGACGACGACTGGATCAACGAGTGCAAGCACCTCATGGACGCCAAGCTGGAGTACCTCCAGCATCAAGGCCAGGACGAGGATCCCGGACTCGCCGCACGCACCATCGAGGCGATGCGGAAGTTCGACGACCTCCTGCGCCCCTACGTGCAGGAACGTCGCAACTCCGCTGAGGACGACTTCATCAGTCGCACCTGGCGCGACGGCACGACCATGATCGAGGACTGGGCTGAGCGAGACACCCTGGGCATGGTGACCGGAATGTTCTTCGCTGGCAGCGACACCACCATGCACACGTTGGCGAACGCGTTCGTGCTGCTCCTGACCGACGGGAAGTTGGCGCACGACGTACGCACCGGGGGCGACCAGGCCATCGAGAGATTCGCCGAGGAGGCCCTGCGATTGCACGGCGCCGTCCAGTTCCGGCTGCGCAAGGCCAATCACGACACCGAGATCGGCGGTGTCGTGATCGCGAAGGATGAAACCGTTCTGAATCTCCATGCAGCCGCCAACCGCGACAGCTCCCAGTTCGCGTGCCCGCATCAGGCCAAGCTCGACCGTGAACAGCCTCGAAGGCCGCAAGACCATCTCGCGTTCAGCTTCGGACCACGCTCGTGCGCTGGTGCAGCACTGGCCCGGGCCGAGGTGCAGGAGACCGTGAAGGCGGTGCTGGAGTGGTTCCCCGACCTCCGCTTGGCTGCGCACGAGGCCCCCATCGGCGACTACGAAGGGTTCGCGCTCCGGTCCTACTCCAAGGTGGACGTGGAGTTCACCCCAGTGGTCCGGCCCGCTATCGCGCCCACCACCGAGGAGCGCGTCGTTGATGTCCAGTGACCACAACGAGGCCACGTTCCCCAGCAGCGAATCGCCGGCCATCGCTACCCGCCACTCGTTCGCCGCACGAACCGGCGAGAACTCGAACCCAGGACTGAGTTCTACCGTGGAGGTAATCCCATGATCGTCGTCATCGGCCTGGGAAACCTGGGGTTGGCGTTCGCGTCCCGTCTCCACCAGTCCGTCGGCCACACCGTAGGTGTGGACCCCGACGGTTCTGCACGCGCAGCGTTCGAGGCGGACGGCGGAGCCACGGCATCTTCGCTGGCGGACCTCGACTGGAGCGACGTCGACACGGTCTTCGTTGTGGTGCGCACGGTCGCCCAAGCGTTGACGGTCGTTGACGAAATCGGCACTCGCCGCGCCGGCTACGCGGACGCGACGGCGACACGAGTGTTCGTGGTGACTACGATGGATCCGGAATCAGCCGGGCAACTCACGAGCCGGCCGGGCATCCGCGTGATGGAGTCGCCCATCTCCGGTGGCAGCGACGGCACACTGGCCGGCAGCCTGACCGTGCTGCTGGGCGGTCCGGTCGAGGCCGACGACGTTACCTTCCTGGAGAGCACGGTTGCCGGGACAGTCGTGAGGTTCACGGAGCTGGGGCACGCCACGCTGGCCAAGTTGATCAATAACGCGGTCATGGCAGCCAACGCCCTCATCGTCGCCAACGCCCTTGAAGTGGCACGCATCCAAGGGCTCGACCTGGCTTCCTTCTACTCCGTCCTCAAGGTTTCCTCGGGTGGTAGCCGTGCCGCCCAGAAGTTCGTCAACCTGGACGCCCCGCTGCTGGAAAAGGACGCTCGGCTACTGCTCCAGGCCAGTTCGCGGTCCCAATGGCCTTCTCTTTGGTCCCAACTCCTCGGGCATGCCGAAACGCTCAGCGCGCACCTCGATGGCGCCCGGCAGAGCCTCGCGCCTCACGAGTGACTCGAGGTCCTCGATGACCTGTTGAGGTCAGGCTCGGGCGTGGCTCCAGACAGACATGGCTCATCGTGGGCAGCACGCCGCTGCGGCCGAGCCTGCGCGAATCCCGAAGACGGCTGAACTCGTGTTCACGAGCCCACCGACGTAGCGGTCCCCGATGACGCCCCCTGTGGTCTCGCCAGCCGCGAACAACCCTGGGATCGCGCCACCGGCCACATCCAAGACGTGTCCGTCAGGGTCTATGCGAAGGCCGCCGGAAGTCAACACAAGGACGCGCGGCGTCACTCGCACGGCGTAGAAGGGTGCGGTTGAGACGGGGGCCAGGTGATCTCGGCGCTTCTCCCAATCGGTGTCCTGGTGTCGAGCGGCGAGGTCGTTGTACCGCCGAACCGTGTGCACCACGGCGTCAGGACGCACACCAATGCTTTGCGCCAGAGCCGCGATGGACGTCGCCGTGTGCGTCGCGGTCGGCAACGGCGAGGTGAACCTCTCTCGGGTCCACGAACGATCTTTCCCTCCGGGGTCGCGGCCAGGGAAGCTGCGACGTATGGGCTCATCGAAGAGCGCCCACGCTGCTCCGTCGGGCTGCGCGGCAACGATTCCAGGGCTCACTGAGTAGGGAAGATCCTCGGCCATGAACCGATGGCCGTGGGCGTTCACCAAGATCAGCGAGGGAGGTAGCGCAGGTTCGTTGACCGTGGCGAATAAGGGAGCCAGCAGGAGCAGTCCTCGATCCTGTCCAGAGAACTGAGCCCCCACGTCCATCCCCATCCGGATGCCATCGCCCTGGTTCGAGTCCGCACCGACGTAGTGGAGGGCCTGGCCCAGCTCGGCGGCTGATGGGTAGAACCGACGCAGAAGGTCAGGGGCATTGCCGTATCCGCCGGTAGCAAGGACCACAGCCGAGGCGGCGATCACTTGGTCCCCAACTCGAACGCCTGCCACGCGGCCGGACTGAGCCACGAGGCCCGTCACTCGGGTGCCGGTGCGGATCGTTGCCGGCGTCGTCCGCAGGTGGGCTGCCAATGGGTCCACCAATCCCGGCCCGCGCCCCGTGGCTCGATGACTGCGCCCGGGATCCCCGGGCGCCGCCGAGTAGAGGTTGTCGGCGGCGAAGTGGACACCCCGCTGGATGAGCCAGTCGAGTGCGGGTGCGGCGTCCTCAGCGAGGGTGCGCAACACCGCGGGCTCCAAGCGATACTGGTTGAGCAGGAGATACCACTGAACGAGCCGTCCCGGCTCGTCGACGATGCCGGCTGTCGCTTGAATCGAAGTGCCCGCCGCGTAGATCACGCCACCGAGAGTCCTGGTGCTTCCTCCCAGCTCGCCGTCCGCTTCCAGAAGGACAGTGCGGCACCCTGACTCGGCCGCAACCGTGGCGGCACACAGACCCGCAAGGCCGCCGCCGACCACGACCACGTCGTACTCAGAGGCCACGTTGCCCTTCCCCGTCACGTGTGTGGTCCGAAGTTCAAGCCGCCGAGTGAACTGCCACGCGTGATGTCCTCTCGCGCTCGCAGATGGCCCAGATGCTGTTGCATCTCGTCCCTGGCGCGCGAAGTGTCCCGGGCCTCGATCGCAGCTGCGATCCGGCGGTGGTCCTCCAGCACCCGCTGGTAGTAGTCCGCGTCGCGCTCTCTGGATCGGAAGTGGTTGTGGATCACGATAGATACCGGCTCGGCGAACAGCTGCAGCATCCGGTTGCCGGTCGCCTCCACGATTTCGTAGTGGAACGCGAGGTTGGTATCGATCTGGCTGGCCGTCGGCGTCTCACCCGGCGCGATGTCGGGGATATGCGACCACAGCTTCTCTACCTGGACGGGGGTGCGCCTGGTGGCGGCAAGCCAAGCAGCTGACACCTCCAGCAACTCCTCCACCTCTTCCATTTCCTGGACGGTGCAGCCGTGTTGAGAGGCAAGGATCTCCATGTCTTCACTCAACATCCGGATCACGTCGTGGTGCCCTACTCGCCGCACCGTGCTTCCGCCTGAGGTCCCACGAGTCGTCTGGATGAGTCCTTGAGCGGCGAGCACGCGAAGCGCTTCGCGAATCGACGCGCGCCCCACGCCGAGCGTGCTGGCCAAGTCGATCTCGCCCGGCAGGCGTGATCCAACCGGGTATCGGCCAGCCAGGATCTCGGCCCGCAGTTGGCGGGCGATGGCCAAGTACCTCAGTGACGCAGCTGGGCTCGTCGTAGCCAGTTCCGGGGAAACCACGGGCCTCCTTGGAGTGATTTCGAGGAATTGTAGCCAACCTCGTGACAACCAGACCCAAATGTCGGACACTACACCCAATACATGCGGCCTTTGGAGTGGTGACGTGACGGAGACACTGCAGACGGAGGAGGCGGCCGTCTGGCCCCTCGCCCCCACCGAGGCCGGCCCGACCTTTGGACGCCGGCACCTGGACGGGCTGGCCGGGAAGACCGTCGCGTTCATCTGGGACGACCTGTTCCGAGGCGACGACATGTTCGACGCCTTCGAAGAGCAGGCAAAGGCCAACGGGGTTGAGTTCCGTCGCATCCCTCACACGACATTCGGTGACCTGCACGGCCCTCACGAGCGCGAGGTCGTGGCCCGCATCCCCGACCTCCTCAAGGAGCATGGAGTCGATGCCGCAATCGTGGGTGTGGGCGCCTGTGGCTCCTGCACGCCAGCCGTGATCCGCGCCTGTCAGGCTGTCGAGGAGGCGGGAGTTCCCGCCATGGCTCTGGTCTCGTCCGGTTTCATGCGGCAGGCCACCGCCACCGCACGCGCAGTCGGTCTCGAGAAGCTTTGGATCGCCGAGTACCCCGGTGTCATCGCCGTAGACACCGACGAGACCTTCGACGCTAAGGTCAAAGAGCATGTCGTGCCGAGCTTGTTCGACGGGTTCGAACGCTTGGCTGAAGGCTATGACGTGGACGCCAAACGTGGCGATGCCGAGCCGGGCATGCGGGACATCCTGATCCGAGGAACACTGGAAGAGGTGCAGGACTACTTCGACGAACGCCAGTGGAGCGACGGCCTGCCGATCGTGCCGCCGACCATCGAAAGGGTTGAACGGTTCCTCGCCTTTACTGACCGTGATCCGCTCGAACGGCTTGGCGTGATGCTTCCGGCGCGTCGGGCCGTCACGGTCTGGTCCGTCGCCGTCAACGGGGTGATGGCAGGGTGCCGCCCGGAGCACATGCCGATCCTGCTTGCCGTCGCAGAGGTCATGGCTGACCCCGGCTGGCGCCTCGAGGATGCCGGGTGCACACCTGGTTGGGAACCCCTGATCCTTATCAGCGGTCCCCTCACCCGTGCGTTCGGATTCAACAACGGCGCCGGAATGATGAGGGTCGGCAACCGCGCCAACGCGACCATCGGTCGGTTCGGGCGATTGATCATGCGCAATCTCGCGGGGTTCCTGACTCCGCCGGGGGACACGGACAAGGCCGCCATCGGTAGGACGTTCAACGTCGCCATGGTCGAGAACGACGACCATACAGAGGCAATTGGTTGGAAGACCAGCCGCGAAGAAGCCGGCTACGACAAGAGCGACACCGTCGTCAGCGTCCAGAGCTGCGTCGCCATCAGCGGACCTGCCTACACCGGAGGCCCAGCCGACGAACAGCTGGCCATGCTTGCCCGGTACACCGCCGACACGATCGGCCCTTGGGCGTTCACGAACATTTACTACCGCGGGCACAGCGCCCTGGTTCTCATGAGTCCCAGCGTTGCCGAATCACTCACCCTTGCCGGACACACGAAGGGCTCGATCCGGCAGTACCTGGTCGAACACGCCACGATGGACGTGCGCGGGATGGAAGCGCAGGCACGGATGGCACGCGGCAACGACTTCTCGTTCCGTGAACTCTCCGCGAAGGGCCTCCTGCCCGACACGTTCCCCACCGATGCAGACGACGATACTCAGGTGGGAGTGCTGGCCGGACCCGAGAACATTCGGATCGTGCTGGGTGGCGACCCCGGTAGGAACCAGAACCGCATCTACTGGAACAACCACGAACAGGGCCTGCCTCTGCACCGCCGTGTCGAATGCAACGCGCACCTGCTTGATTTCCTAGCGGCCGCTGGGGGTGCCGGTGGCCGTTGACCCGGACCGAGTCGCCGACCTGGTTGTCATCGGAGGCGGACCAGCCGGACTTGCCTGCGCCGATGAGGCCACTCGACTGGGTCTCCGAACCGTCCTTGTCGAAGGGCTGGCCCTGGGTGGCGAGCTGAACACGATCAGCACCGTGAATGGACTGGTGCCCTCTCGCGTCGACGTGGAAGGACCGGACCTCGCGGCTGACCTCATCGAGAGGATCCTCGACGCTGGGGTCGACGTCGTCTACGAGCAGGCCCAAACACTGCAGATCATCGATGGCCACTGGATCGTCAACGAAGGCACAGTTCAGGCCAGCGCCCTCGTGATGGCGACAGGCCGCGAACACGATCTCGACGGCGTGCCCGGCGCTGCTGCCCTCCATGGACGAGGTGTCTCGACTTGCAGCTCTTGCGACGGACCATTGTTCAAGAACAAGGATGTCCTTGTGCTTGGGGGCGGACGAGATGCCGCCGCCATGGTGCAAGATCTGCAAGGTCTCGTCACCTCGGTGGCCGTCCTGCCCCGCCAGCCGCTGTCGAAGACCGATCACACATTCCTCGACCCCACTGGCGTAGAGGTCTGGTCGCCTACCGACCGCGTCCGGCTGACCGCGGGTGAGGACGGAAGAACTGTTGTCCTCAACTCCGCCGGAGAGGAGATCGTTCGAAAGGACGGCATTTTCCTCGCGATCGAGCGCCGCCCTCGAAATGAACTGCTGTCAGTTTTCGAGCCGAGGGGCGGCAGTGCCCTGCCGTTTCGGACCCAGGCCGGCGACGTGCGGGCCGAATCGTCACAAACGGTCACCGCCGCGATCGGTGAAGGCGTCACTGCCGCCTGGTCAGCCATGAGAGCGCTGGCAAATGCTTCCCACTGAACATAAGGATTGGCAAGCGTGGACAAGGTCGTGAAGTCCGCCGCAGAAGCGGTGGCTGACATCAACAACGGATCGACACTGTCGGTCGGCGGATTCGGGTTGTGCGGCATCCCCTCTGTGCTGATCGAGGCGCTGCTGGAGTCCGGCGCCACGGACTTGGAGGCGGTCTCGAACAACTGCGGCGTCGACGACTGGGGCCTGGGGCGGTTGCTGATGGCGAAGCGGCTGCGCCGGATGATCGCGTCGTACGTGGGGGAGAACAAGGAGTTCGCGCGGCAGTACCTTTCCGGCGAGCTCGAGGTGGAGCTGACCCCGCAGGGCACCCTCGCCGAGCGGATGCGGGCCGGCGGGTCGGGCATCCCCGCGTTCTACACCGCGACCGGCGGGGGCACCCAGGTCGCGGAGGGCGGCCTGCCGTGGCGGTACGACGCCGACGGCAACGTGGTTGTCTCCTCGCCGCCCAAGGACACCCGCACCTTCGAGACCCACGACGGTCCGAAGGAGTTCGTGCTGGAGGAGGCGATCGTGGCCGACTTCGGGCTGGTGCGGGCCTGGAAGGGCGACCGGCACGGCAACCTCGTCTACCGCGACTCCGCCCGGAACTTCAACCCGCTCGCCGCGATGTGCGGGCGGATCACGATCGCCGAGGTCGAGGAGCTGGTCGAGCCCGGTGAGCTGGACCCCAACCACGTCCACACCCCCGGCGTCTTCGTGCAGCGCGTGATCGCGCTGACCCCCGAGCAGGCAGCCGACAAGCGGATCGAGCGTGTGACGACCCGTCCGCGTCCATCCGCCGACGAGAACGGGAGCAACTGACATGGGGTGGACGCGTGAGGAGATGGCCGCGCGGGCGGCCGCGGAGCTGAGCGACGGCTCCTACGTCAACTTGGGCATCGGGCTGCCGACGCTGGTGCCCAACTACGTCGCCGACGACGTCGAGCTGGTGCTCCAGTCCGAGAACGGCATCCTCGGCGTCGGCCCGTACCCGGTCGAGGGCGAGGAGGACCCGGACCTGATCAACGCCGGCAAGGAGACGGTCACGGTGCGCCGCGGTGCGTCGTACTTCGACTCCGCGACGTCGTTCGGGTTGATCCGCGGCGGCAAGATCGACGCCGCGATCCTCGGCGCGATGCAGGTCTCCAAGGACGGCGACATCGCCAACTGGATGATCCCCGGCAAGATGGTCAAGGGGATGGGCGGCGCGATGGACCTGGTCCACGGCGCCAAGCGGGTGATCGTGCTGATGGAGCACGTCGCCAAGGACGGCTCGATGAAGATCCTCAACGAGTGCGATCTGCCGTATACCGGGAAGCGGGTGGTGCAGCGGATCATCACCGACCTCGCCGTCATTGACGTCATTGATCCTGCGACCGGCAGAATCGCCGCCCCCGGCACGCCCGGCGACCGGTCGCTCAGACTGGTTGAGCTAGCGCCAGGAACAACGGTCGAAGAGGTCCAAACCAAGACAGGGCCGCAGCTGCTGACCTAGTCCGGGCAACGCCACGCGTGCGACTGTCCTGCGCCATCGGCATGTGCGGCGAGGGCTACACCTGCCACACGACGACCTGGTCCATCACCTCAGGCGTCCTAGCGAACTGCATGTCCGAGATCTCCTTGAGATGCTTCGCCATCGTTCTCTCCGCGAGTTCACCGTCTCCAGCCAAGATGGCCTCACCAATGCGACGATGCACTTCTCGGCTCGTGTGGCGAGCCTCGCTCGGAAGGATGCCGCCGCCAAAGATTCGGGTCGTGTAGACCGTGCGCAGAGCGCGACCCAACAGGTCCAACACCCGGTTTCCGGATAGCCCGCTGACCGCGTAGTGGAACTCGTTGGACAGTCTCAGGTACTCCTCGTCATCCATCGAGGCCTGCTGTTCGCGAGCCATGACATCGCGAAGCTCGGCCATCTGAACAGGGTCTTGACGTTCGGCGGCCAACCGGGCTGAAGCCGGCTCCATCACACAGCGCGCCTCCGCGATCTCGCTCACGGTGGCTCCGGTGGAGTGGAAGTAGAACAGCAACGTGCGTGCGAGATCTTCGGGGTGGATCGCGTTGACCACCGGGCCCCCGCCCAACCCTTGCCGGATGGAGATGAGGCCGTACGACTCCAGAATTCGCAGCGCCTCGCGCAGGCTTGCTCTGCCGACGTCGAACTCCTCCAGCATCGCCGATTCGGTGGGAAGCCGGTCACCGGCCTTGAGTCCGCGAGCGACTACGTCCCGAACTATCTCGGCTGCGACGTACTGGGAGAGCTTGGCACCGCGACGGGCGGAGTTCGTGCGACCCCGGCGTTGGGGTCCGGTCACCGACCAATCCACGCCGGGCCTAGCAGGCTCTGCGGGCCGGCCGGGTTCGGAAGTGTTTGCTTCGATACTCATCTCACCACTTCTCGGCCAACCGGCATGCGAATATTTACGGTGGACAGCCTACGCGGCTCACGTCGGTTCGTGTGGTTGTCGTTCGCTATCGACTCGGCGTGCCCAGATGTCTGCGCCGCAGGGACCACATCTGGTTCGCTCGTTCCAGGTCAAGTCCGCGATCCCAGTCCGTGTCCCCCACGGGAGACTGCAGGCGCATGGCGCGCGCCGTGTAGCGGGCCAATTCCGGATCGCTGGCAGGGGCCAACGCGAGCTCGCGGGCTCGGGTCAGCACGCCCTCTGACGGGAGTGCCTCCCAGGCCAGTCCGAGTTCCGCAGCACGCGAGCCGCTGATAGACTCACCGAACATCGTCATCGCGTTGCCGGCTTCGCGTGCGCTGGTGCGGGCCAGTAGCGCGCCGTGTCCACCACCTTGGTGTAGCCCGATCGCCAGGAAGCCCGAGGTGAGTCGGGCGTCGACTGCCACTACCCGCAGGTCGGTGGCGAGCGCCAGATTCATTCCAGCTCCCACGGCGCCGCCACGAACCGCCGCGACGGTGGGTGGCTTGAGTTCACCCACACGTTTGAAGGAGCGGTAGATGACGGCCATGGCTTCGTACATGTCGGTGTCGGCTGGCCGTTCGCCGGCACGAGCAAGCGTGGCCCGCTCTGCACCCGCGCAGAAGTAGTCTCCGGCACCAACAACCACGACGGCCCCGACACTGGGGTCGGCATCCACGGTGTCGCAAGCCGCGATGAGTTCCCTCGACATCGCTACGGTCAAGGCGTTGCGACGCTCCGGGGCGTTCAGAGTGATCGTGGCGAGACCGTCTACAACGTGCAGGTCGACCTCGCTCACGTCGACTGACCTAACCCGAGCTCGCGCCTGACTTCCTCGGAGTGTTCGCCAAGGAGAGGTGGCGGCGCAAGGGGTGGGAGAACCTGGTCCTCGGCGCGCGACCCGAACTTGATGGGTATCGCAGGGATCTGGGCTGGCTCGCCAAAAAGCTCGGTGCCGCGCAGTACCCCGTTTGCGGCCGCATGCTCACTGGCCAGGGCGTCCCCTACCCCGAGCACGGGTGCGAAGGGGATCTCGGCCGCCTCGAACAGCGGGATCCATTCGGACATGTCCCTAGTGGCCATCTTCTCGGCGATCGCAACCCGCTCGTACTGGAACTCGGGTCCCTCGCCGTTCTCCATCGACGACGACCAGTCGCCCCGTTCCTTCCATTCCGCAGGGAGGCCCAGGATGTCGCAGAAGCTCTGCCAGAAGCGCTGCTCGGTGGGTGCGCAGAGCATGATCCGGCGATCGCGTGTGTAGTACAGGCTGTATCGGGAGCCGATGTCGCTGTAGTCGAACCACGGTTCGCCCGTGTTGGCGAGCATTGTGAGGTCCCGCCAGTTCCACCACATGGCCGCGCCCCAAAGCGAAACGCTCAGGTACTGCGGTTCCCGGTGACCGTGGTCGCGTCGCCGTGCGGCCGCGAGGACGCCCAGCGCTGCGAAAACCCCGCCCAGACTGGTTCCGGCTGTGCGCCATCCGCTGCGGGTCGAGGGTTGCAGGTCGCCGTCCTCGGTTGGCACGAGTCCAGCCAGAGCGTCGATGGTTTGCCCGTGTGCCGTGTAGTCCTTCCAGGGGCCGTGATCGCCGAACCCGGAAAGTGATACGTAGATCAGTTCGGGATTCGCGCGAGACATGGTCTCGAAGTCCATGCCCCGCTTGCGCGCGTCCTTGGGCCTGGCGCCCACGAGCACGGCGTCTGCCCAAGACGCGCAGGCGCTGATGATTTGGTCCCATTCGCCAGATCGTCGGTCGACGGTGAGGCTGCGAGCGCCGGCATTGAGCGCCACGTGCATCATTCCTGCGCCGCGGATCAACGGAACGTTGCCGCGGTTGCCGTCGCCGGAGCGAGGGTTTTCCACCTTCACTATCTCGGCGCCGAGTTCGTGCAGGAGGTGCGAGGCCAGGGGTCCGGACAGGTGTGTCGAGAAGTCGACGACTCGGAGGGGGCGTGGGTCAGTGCTCATGGTCGTGCCCTTCTTCCTTGGGGGTTGGCGGCAGCGGCGTCTCGAGAAACTCAAGGAGCGTTCGCGTGAACTCATCGGGCACCTCGCGCGGGATGTAGTGACCGGCCTCAATCCGGGCGAGGTGACCGTCGGGCAGCGCCTGAAGCATCCGGGAGGCGATGGATTCGTCCAGGAAGGGGCTGCGCGTCCCCCACATGATCAGGGTCGGAGCAGTGATGTGCTCACACATCTTCCACAGGTACGCGTTCTCGCGGCGCCCTGCGCTTCCGGTGATCCAGAACAGGTCAGGGTCTGCCCGGAACACCAGCTTGCCGGCCCAGTTTCGACGCAGTTGGTGTTCGACGTGCAGGTCGATGAACACCGATTGCCACTCCGGGTGAAGACGCTCGTAGTGTGCGCGTGCCGCTTCCTGGTCTCGGAATCCGCGAACGTCATGGGTTGAGGCGACGATGTCGCGTGAGAACGCGCCGCCTTGGGCGGCCACCTCGGGACCGGTGTCCGACAGCACCAACCGGTTGACGAGGTCGGGATGCTCGCCTGCGTATGCGATGCATACCCGTGCGCCGAGGGAGTGGCCCACGAGGTCGACACGGAGAAGACCGAGATGGTGAAGGAGGGCGTCGAGGTCGGCCACGAACGAGCTGATGTTGTAACCGTCTGGGGCCCAGTCGCTCAGTCCATGGCCGCGCAGGTCCAGAGCAATGACGCGACGATGGGCGGCAAGTTGTTCAGCGATGGGGTCCCAGGTGTGGGCTTGGACGTTGATGCCATGAACGAGGACAACGGTGTCCGCCGCCGCGGAGTTCCACTCCAGATAGTGCAACCGCAGTTCGCCATTGGTGTAGAAGCGGCTGGAGGGCGTCGAGGGTCTGCTCACCGGGAACTCACCACCTGCTGGGCGAGGAGTTCTTGCAGACGACCGGGTGCGGCCCCGATTTCTGCAAAGAGTGCTTCGAGGCTGGTCTCACGAGCGCTGGCGTGCAATCGCCGGCCGGACCAGGTCACGGGGAAGGGGACGTGTGTGCCGTCCTCGGCTGGTCTGATCGCTCCGCGTTCGAGAAGGTGTGGGTCGCGGGCGACTTCGGCGGCTGTGCGGACCAGGGAGATGGGAACTCCGCGAGGTTCCAAGTGTGCGATCAGCTCGTGAGCGGGGCGTTGCGAGATGGCGTGGCCGATGGAGGTGCGGAGGTGCTGCCGATGCGCGCCTCGCCCGCTATGGGTGTCGAAGGGTGGTGCGGCAAGTTCTGGACGGTCGAGCGCGTGGCAGAGCGCGGTCCAGAAGTGGTCTTCGATGGCAGCTAGGGCGACGTGGCGTCCGTCGGCGGTGGGAAATACTCCCGCTCCGGCTGAGTAGGCCACGAGATCTTCGGGGACCGGCTCGGATCCGTCGAGAAGGTAGCGACCCCATCGCGGGAGCCCGAACTGCAGGAGTGACTCCTGCATGGAGACGTCAAGATGGACGGCCTCGTTGGCCGGCTCTTTGGTGCGGGAGAGGACGGCCGCTACGACGGAGAGCGCAGCGAACATGGATGCGCTGAGGTCGGCGACGGGCAGGTAGGGCGTCGGGGGGGTCTCACCCATGGCGAGCACGCCGGCGAAGGCGCCTCCGGAGGCTTCGATGTTGCCGTCGTGGGCCGGGAGGGAGTGGCTGGGGCCGTCTTGCCCGTAACCGGAGATGGAGCAGTAGATCACCGTCGGGTTGCGGCGGGAGGCGGCCTGGAAGCCGATGCCCAGGCGGTCGGCCACGCCGGGGCGGAAGCCTTCCAGGACTACGTCGGCGCTTGCGATGAAGTCCAGCGCGGCGTCGAGTCCCTCCGGGGTCTTGAGGTCGATGCGGACGCTGCGCTTGCCCTTGGCAAGGTACGGGGCCAGGCCGGGCAGCAGCTGGTGTGCGGGGTCACCGGTTGGCGGGTGAATGCAGACGACGTCCGCGCCCAGGTCAGCCAGGAGACGGCTGGCGTAGGGGGACGGGAGCAGCAGACCGAAGTCGATGACGCGTAGGCCGGCAAGAGGTGCACTCTCCACTAACTCACCGTAACATGCGCATAGTTCGACGGGAAAGCGTGATCAGTTCGAGCTGAGTGCGGGCCGGCCTATGGCATGCGTCTCAAAACTGGTCTAATATGCGCATAGTTAGCAGTGAAGAGGAGCGCACGCATTCATGGACTTTGCACCGGACGCCGACCTAGAGGAACTGCGCGCTGCCGTAGCAGCCCACAGCGCCAAGTTCACCGACGACTACTGGGCCGAGAAGGACGTCAACCACGAGTTCCCCGACGAGTTCCTGGAGGCGATGGCCCGGGCCGGCTTCCTCGGCATCGCTCTGCCTGAGGAGTACGGCGGCGGCGGCCTCGGGGTCACGGCCGCCGCCATCATGATGCAGGCGATCGCCGAGTCTGGTGGCGGCCTGAGCGCCTGTAGCGCCGTACACATGCCGGTCTTCGGACTCCTGCCCCTGGTCAAGCACGGCTCGGAAGAACTCAAGCGACGCTTCCTGCCCCGAGCCGCGGAAGGGAAGCTTCGGGTCTCGTTCGCGGTCACCGAGCCCACCGCCGGACTCGACACGTCCCGAATCAGCACCACCGCACGCAAGGTCGACGGCGGCTGGCTTCTGAATGGTCAAAAGATGTGGATCTCCGGCGCGCAAGGCGCCGAGCGGCTGCTGGTCATCGCACGCACCACACCTCGAGACGAGTGCGCCAGGCCCACCGACGGCATGACCCTCTTCTTCGCAGAGAAGAACCCGGCGAACGTCGAGGTGCAGGAGATCCCGAAGATCGGCCGTCACGCGGTCGACTCCAACATGGTCTACTTCGACGACCTGTTCGTTCCAGACAGCGACGTCGTGGGAGAGGTGGGGCGAGGATTCCGATGCCTCCTCGACGGACTCAACGGCGAGCGCATTCTGGTCGCAGCGGAATGCTTGGGCATCGGACGCCTGGCCCTTCGACGGGCTGTGGACTACGCCAACGAACGGATCGTCTTCGACCGACCCATCGGCAAGAACCAGGGCGTCCAGTTCCCCTTGGCCCAGTCGTTGGCCGAGCTCGACGCTGCAGAGCTCGTCATGCGCAAGGCAGCCTGGCTGTACGACCACGGGAAGCCCGCAGGCCGCGAAGCGAACTCAGCCAAGCTGCTGTGCTCGAACGCCGGATTCGCGGCAGCAGACCGAGCGCTGCAAGTCCACGGAGGCATGGGCTACGCGCAGGAGTACCACGTGGGCCGCTACTGGCACGAGGTCCGGCTTCTGCGCATCACGCCCGTGTCGAACGAACTCGTCCTGGCCTACTTGGGCGAGCACGTCCTTGGCCTACCCAAGTCGTACTGACGCGAGGAGAACAGCACATGCCCGGCCTGTACTACGAAGAGTTCGAGATCGGCAAGGTCATCACCCACACCTTGTCGCGGACAGTGACCGAAACCGACAACCTGTTGTTCACCTCGCTCTGCATGAACAACTCGCCGCTACACCTGTCCGAGAAGTTCTGCCAGGACCAAACCATCTGGGGTCAGCGGCTGGTGACCAGCGCCTTCACCATCGGGCTCGTCATGGGGATGAGCGTCGCCGACACCGTCGAGGGCACCTCGCTGGGCAACCTCGGCATCGACGGCATCACCTTCCCGAACCCAGTCTTCATCGGCGACACCATCCGGGCAGAGAGCGTCATCACCAACCGACGCCGATCCGCATCAAGACCGAAGACCGGGATCGTCACGTTCGTGCATCGCGGGTTCAACCAGAAGGACCAACAAGTCATCGAGATCACGCGCAAGGGCCTCTCCATGTGCCTGTACGAGAACGACGACGAAGCCCAGCGCGGGACACCGCGTGCCTAGCTACACCGCCCTTGACTTCGACCTGACCACGGTCCTTCACCCCGGCGACCGAGTTCTCGTGTCCCAGGGGGTCTGTGAACCGGTCGGATTGACCGCGGCACTGCGCGAGCAACGCGCCCAGCTCCCCGAAGTCAGCGTCTTCGTCGGGTTCAGTCTCACCGGACTCTTCGACACGGAGATGGCCCAGTCGGTGCCGCTGTCCTCCTACGGTGCCATGGGCAGCCTTGCCGGCGTCCACGACGCAGGATTGCTCGACGTGATCCCCTGCAACTACTCCGACTTGCCGGGCCTGATCCGCGATGGCGCGGTCGGCGCCGACGTCGTCATGGTTCAGGTGACCCCTCCGGAGGAGAACGGTGACTGCTTCACCGGCATCTCAATGGACTTCACCGTGGACGCGATCCGGAACGCCAGGGTGGTCCTGGCAGAGATCAACGACCGGCTGCCCAGGTCGCCGCACTCGGTGACGATCCCTTACGAACGACTCACCGTCGCGGGCTCAGTGTCACGTCCGCTGATCGAGGTACCCACCACCGCGCCAACCGACGTGGACACCGCCATCGCACGAGAGGTCGCCAACCTCATCCCGGACGGTGCGACGGTGCAACTCGGCATCGGCTCGACCGTCACCGCGCTGGGTCGCTTGCTCACCGACCGTCGAGACCTGCGAGTGCACTCGGCACTGGTGGGCGACTGGCTGCTCGACCTGGTGGATGCAGGAGCCATCACGACCGCCGACGGCCCCAGCATCGTCACCGGCGCAGCCATGGGGAGCCTCGACCTTTACGAGTTCGTCGCCCACGACCCCCGCGTGGAGTTGCGGCGCATCGAACAAATGCAGCGACCCGAGGTCCTGGCAGCTCTGTCCGGCTTCGTCGCCGTCAACTCAGCGCTGCAAGTGGACCTCGCCGGCCAGGTCAACGCCGAAATGCTCGGCGATCGCCGCGTCTCAGCACTCGGCGGACATACCGAGTTCCTTCGCGGAGCGCAGACCTCGCCCGGCGGCACCAGCATCGTGGCCCTCCCAGCCACAGCCGGCAAGCAACGTGCTTCTCGGATCGTCAAGTGTCTGGACTCCGGGTGGGTGACGACACCGCAAGCCACGATCGACGTCGTCGTCACAGAGAACGGCGTCGCCCACCTTCGCGGCACTTCGCTACGCCACCGCCGCGCCTTGCTCGCAGCCATCGCCGACCCTGCCCACCACGACCTCCTCAACATGTGACCACGATGAGCCACGAAGGAATCCCGATGACAAGCACGCCGGCAGCCCTCGAAGGCGTTCGAATTCTTGACCTCACCCGACACATGTCAGGGCCCTACGGCACCGCAATGCTGTCCGACTACGGCGCCGACGTCATCAAGGTCGAGTCTGCTGGATCCGGCGACCCCAGCCGCAGCACCGGTCACGCATACCACGGCGACGAGAACGCGCTGTTCTTGATGTGGAACCGGGGCAAGCGAAGCATTGCCCTGAACCTGCACAACCCCGAAGCCATCGAGGTCGTGCACAAGCTCGCCGCAGAGAGCGACGTGTTCGTCGAGAACTATCGTCCCGGCGTGGCCGAACGCATGGGGTTGGGCTACGAGGACCTGAGGAAGATCAACCCCGGGCTGATCTACATCTCGGTCTCCGGGTTCGGCCGCGGCCCCTTGGAGGAATGGCCAGCAACCGACCCTGTCGTCCAGGCAATGTCCGGAGTCATGTCGGTCACGGGTGAGGTCGACGGCCCACCCATCCTCGTAGGTGTCCCGATCGCCGACTTCGCCGGCGCACAGGGCGTCATCCAGAGCGCCCTCTTGGGGCTGATCGCCCGAGGACGGACCGGGGTAGGCCAGTACATCGAGGTGTCGATGCTTCACGTCCTCATGTCGGCCCTTACCACTCGCCTGGCGCTCCACTGGGCGACGGGAGAGGTGCCCGAACGCCTGGGCGGTGCGCACAGCGCGGTCGCGCCCTACAACGTCTTCAAGACGCTCGACGGATACATGGTGGCGGGCGTCTGGGGAGCTGGTGAGGCATGGCCGAGCTTCTGTGCCGCCCTCGGCGTACCGGAGCTGGTCGACGACGAGCGTTTCAAGACGAACAAGTCGCGCGTGGACCACCGCGACGTACTTGTTCCGCTCATTGAGGCCATCACCTCCGCCCGGCCGACTGCCTACTGGCAGGGCGTGTTCCGCGAGCACCATGTCCTGTTCGGGCCAGTGTTGGACTTCCCGTCACTGCTCAGCCACGAGCACGTCAAGCACGCCGGCATCGTGAGCTCCGTCGAGCACACCTCGGCAGGCACCATCCCTCAGCTGGCGCCTGTGTTGAAGATGTCCGCAACGCCCGGCGCCATCAAGCGCCCGCCGCCGAGACTCGGCGAGCACACGGCCGAGATCCTTGCGGGGCTTGGGTACGAGGACGGGGACATTGCTCGCCTGCTCGACGGGGGCGTCGCCAGGACACCTACAGACACGGGTGTCTGGGGTGAGTGAGCGAGGAGCCGCCGTGGACTCGACGGGGCGAGAGGTGACCACTGGCTGCGGTCTGGACGTTGGTGACTCACCGCGGCCCAGGTCGGTGACCGCTCGCAACAAGGGCCGCTGGCTCGCGAGTGCTCCGGCTGTGTATTCGCCGCGATCGGGGCAGTACGAGCCCGTTGGACGGTTGCACGCTCGGATCGACAGCGACCCGTTGACGGCGTGCGGTCGCCTCGCGGTGACGTGGCGTGTTTACTGGACCGACCAGTTCAACGCCGCCCATCCCTCGTCCTGCCGCGAATGCGCCGAGGTAGTGAACCGGGGTTGAGACGCTCGTAGGGCGTGGGCCCGATCAACTGGGTGCCGGCGGTGGCCTTAGGCGCGGCCCACGCGTCCGCCGGCCAATCAACAGTCGCGCGGGAGGGTCTCGGTGCGGCCCAGATGCTTGGTTCTCGGTCGAGGCGCTGACCAGCGTCGGGAAACTCTGGTGCTCGGGTCTGTCGGCCCCGTCCGATTCCTCATTCGCGGTCGCCTGCGGGAAGCGGTACCGCGGCCGTCCACACGCTCGTGTTGCCGGTGAGCAGTCGCTGAGCCAGCTGGTGGTTGGCCTGGCTGACGGAGATGAACTCTGACGACCAAGCGAGAGCGGGCTTGGTGAACTCGTGCAGCGGATACTCCAGCGTGGTTCCAATGGCCCCGTGAACCTGGTGGGTCTTGCGTACCACAGCCGACACCGCATGCCCGGTGACTGACTTCGCGACCAGCACGCGAAGTGCGAGTTCGTCAGAGGTGTGGCCGGGACTGGCGATCAGACCCACGGCCGACTCGGTGGCTGCACGCGCGAGGGCGCACTCACAGGCGGCGTCCGCCAGCAGGTGCTGTACAGCCTGGAACTTCGCGAGCGGACGACCGAACTGGTAACGGTCTCTTGCGAACTCGGCCGACATCTCGATCGCCTGCTCCATGGCGCCAACCATCTGAATGGAGCGCGCGAGCGCGCCGCGTAGACGGTACTCGGCGACGACAGACTCATCGACACGTGTTCGTTGCAGTGAGAAGGTGTCGATGATGACGGTGTCGCGCGGTTGGCCGGCCAGGTCCCATGCCGGTCTGATCGACAGGTGGCGGGCTGGCGCATCGGCGACGTACCAGCCTTCATCGTCTCGGCCGAGCACGACAACGCCGTCAACGAACCGTGCCCAAGGCACGCGGGCTGCCTCGTTGCTGCCCTCCAGAAGCGCTACCGTCCGGGTGCCCTCTCGATCTCCGGTGTCACCGATGGCCAGGAGCCAATGCCCGAGAAGGTCATTCTCGGCAAGCGGCAGGGGCGCTGCCGCCTTGGCTGCGGCTCGTAGGAGGGCGGCAGCTTCCAACCACGTGGCGTCCGCCTCGGTGGTGAGTCGCGTGAGGCCCAGCTCATCCAGGGTGCCCCACAAGGCAGGGTCTGCTTCGAGTTTGACGCCTGGCTCTGTCCGGGATGCGCGCCAGTCACCCATGACCCGGTTGAACAGGCCGACGAGCTCGGGGTCCACCGACAAGTCTTGAACGCTCAACGCAACCCCAGTTCCCGTGCGATCACGCCACGCAGAATCTCGTTCGTGCCACCACGAAGGGTGAAGCTGGGCCGGCTCAGGAGAGCGCGTTCGACGGACACCCGTCGTACGTCCTCGTCGCCCGCCTGCGGCTCCAGCAGGTTCGCGGCATATTCGGTGATGTCCGCCTCGGTGAGGGTGCCGAGGTGCTTGACTACACCAGCCGCTGCGTCTGGGCTTCCGTGGTTCGCAAGTGCGCCCGCGACGCCGAGGGACATGTGGTGAAGGGCCGTGATGCGGGCGAAGAGGTGACCGAATTGTCCGTCCGGAGACAGCTCGCCCGCGCGGAAGGCGGCCAGCAGGTCTTCGAGGAGCAAAAGTACGGAAAGGAATCGTTCGGGGCCGCTCCGTTCGTACCCGAGCTCGGACGTCACTTGGTGCCACCCCTCTCCGACTTGCCCCAGAACCATGCTGTCGGGAACGTGGACGGAATCAAAGTGCACCTCGTTGAAGTGGTGTTCTCCGTTCAGAGACAGGATAGGGCGGACGGTCACCCCCTCGGCGTGAAGGTCGATGATCAGCTGGCTCAAGCCAGAATGGCGGTGGGTGACGTCGAGCGGCGAGGTGCGGACGAGGCAGATGGCGTAGTCCGCGCGATGCGCATGCGACGTCCAAATCTTGGTGCCGGTGACTCTCCAACCGTCGGCTGCGCGTACTGCCTTGGTTTGAACGCTGGCAAGATCCGAGCCGGCGTCGGGTTCGCTCATGCCGATGGCGAACGCGATGTCGGCATTTGCGATGCGGGGTAGGAAGTCTCGCTTATGCATTTCGGTGCCGAACCGCAGCAGGGAGGGGGCTACCTGGCGGTCCGAGAACCAGTGAGCCGTCACGGGCGCTCCGGCGGCGAGCAGCTCTTCGGTGACTACGAACCGGTCGAGAAAGGACCCTCCGTGGCCTCCGTACTCGGTCGGAATCGTCATGCCCACCCAGCCGCGCTTTGCCAACCGGCGCGAGAAGTCGCTGTCCCAGGACGTCATCCACGAGTCGATGGCAGGCCGGAACGACCCGTTTCGCAATTCCTCAGCGATGAAGGCACGCACCTCGCCGCGAAGGGCTTGCAACTGTTGGCTCTCGCGGAGGGGCGCGACGTGGAGCGAGTCAAGTCCGGGCACGTGCTAAATAGTCGCATAGTTTGGCACTGCGCTCAATCGACCCCGGGTATCCCCGCGACGATCGGCTTCGGGATCCAGCGTGCGGGCCCGCAAGGAGCACTGGTGACGTCAGGGCGTGCTCAGTCGTCCGCCAAGGCAGTGGACGTCGCTCACGTGCGTCCGCTGCGGTACTTCGCAACAAGTTCCCGCGTACTACCTGCGCGCATGCATCAAACCCCTGCGGGCCGGCGTTCTCGTAGCGCAGCTCCCAAATCAAGTGCCATGTCACCGCGGGCTGTCCGTCTCGGCATCTCACGACTCGTTGCTTGATGCAATCTGCTTCGCCAGCTCGCAGGGCGGGACGGACACTCGGAGCCCTGCCCGCAGGTTGGCGCTTGGACCGGATGTCGGGAATACGACGGGTCGGGGACCGGCGAGGCGTCGCAACATCTTCTAATGATTAAGATGAAATTTAGGAGAGTCGGTGCTTAGTCGCTCTGGATCGGAGCGGCAATGGCCGTGTCGCGGTTGAATCGGTTTAGCCGGCGCGGGGCCGGTTCGAAGGCGGCCCCGGCTTCTCAAAGGCGGCCGGTTGGCCTTGGGGTGACCCTGGCGACCACCGGCCCCGGGGTAGTTGTGGTCTTCGTCAGCGCCACGGCTGTTACCGTCGCGATCCCTGCGGTGTCGAAGGACCTCGGGGCAAGCGCTGCGCAGAGCTCTTGGGTGCTGCTCTCATACCTGCTCACGTGTACCTGCCTGATTCTGCCATTTGGTCGCATGGCCGACCTGTTTGACAGGCGAACGCTCTATCTCGGCGGCATGGGGGTCTTCGCGGTGGCGACCGTCGGATGTGCACTGTCGCCGACGATCGAGGTGCTCTTGGCTGCTCGAGCGCTGCAGGAAATCGGGGCTGCAGTGATTATCACCAGCACTACCCCGACCATCTCGGACATGCTTCCCTCATCGACACTCGCCCGTGGACTCGGGTGGAACGCCGCGACTGCTGCTGGGGCGCAAGCGGTGGGCCCGATCTTCGGCGGAATAGTGACCAGCACGCTTGGCTGGCGGTACATCTTCGTTGCCGCCGTCCCGCTGTGCGTTGTTGGCGCTTGCATGGCGATGCGGTTCATGAGCCCCCCTCAAATCTGTCAAAGGAGCGGTTCGATCTCGTCGGGGCGCTCTTCGCGTCGATTGCCGTTGGGTGCCTCGCCTTGTTGGCTTCGCCCGGGTCGGTCGAGCTGCCGGGTCCCCTTCGCTCGTGGGAAGTCCCATTCCTTGTCCTGGTGACTGCGGTAGTCGGTGGGGGTTTCTTATGGCACCAGTGGCGGGACCCCGTGCCGCTCGTGGATCCGCGGCTGCTGCTTGGTGTGCGTGGGCGCCTGTTCCTATCCGTTTTCTTGCATGCGGCTGCGCCTAATGGCGTCGTGGCGCTCGTGGCGGTCACAATGCAGGCGACGGGTGACCACGGCCCGGTGAGGGTAGGTCTTTGGTTGCTGCCGCTGACGATTGGGACGGTGGCGTCCGCTGCAGCGGTTGGCGCCCTCCCCGTGCACGTTAGGCCTACGGTACCGATCGTCGCCGGCCTGGCATTGGTCGCCGCCGGTGCGGCGGCGGTCGCAGCAGACTTCGAGTGGGGCGGAGCAAACGGCGGATACCTCTGGTTTGCTCTCTTTCTGGTGGGCATCGGTACAGGTCTTTTCATGACTCCTGGTACGACCATGCTGATGCTGACGGCGCGAGAAGGACAGCGCGGCGCCGTCAATGGGATCCGGTCATCAGCACAAAATGCTGGATCCCTGATTGGTACTGCCGTTGCGCTCACCCTGGCGATCTCACAGGTGCCTGCCGGCGAGATCGCCTCCGCGTTCAACGGGTCGCTGGGCGAAGCCGGCCCAAGAGCGGTTCGAGCGCTTCATGCCGGGGCCGCGCTATCCGCTCTTGTGCTGGCAGGCCTCGCGGTGCTGGCATGCGCGCTTTGTTGGGGAGTCCGCCTGAGCGGGCGCACGACCCCGGCCAGGCCCGGCCGCTCTGTTGGCACGGCTTGACCAGGGCCGCCTAGACCTGCCCTAGCGAGGATCCGTGGACCGACGGGCGGACATGAACGCGCTGATCAGATCACGAGTATGCGTCGAGGAGAACAACTCGCGAATGGACGCCAGCTCCAGGTCGGGACCGAATGAAGTGCCGGCTACTGCAACACACTGCCGGATCGCCTCGACCGCAGGCCGAGGCTGTGAGGCAACGATCTCCGCCCAGGAGTGCGCTTCCGCTCCTGGGTCTGTGCAGAGCCGTCCCAGCCCCCATTCGGCCGCGGTGGCCGCGTCGATGCGACGTCCGCTGAGCATCAGATCAAGAGCGCGCTGTCTGCCCACTGCTTTCGTCAGTCTCTGGGTACCTCCGGCGCCCGGGAGGAGACCGAGGGATACCTCAGGAAGAGCGAGTGTGGCTTTGTGGCCGAGGAACCGAATGTCGCAAGCCAGTGCGAGCTCGAGACCGCCCCCAAGTGCGGCACCATCGATGCACGCAACTGTGGGGCAGGGGAAGGACTCGATCTGGTCCATCAGGCGGCGCACGTTGTGCAAGTAGTTGCCAAACTCGTCGGCAGTGGCCCCTTCAAAGAAGCGAAGGTCACCTCCGGCACCGAAGAAGGTCGGCGATGCGGAGCGGATGATCAGGACTCCAACCGCTTCCCCTGCGGCGCGATCGACATGTTCGCCGACCCCCTCGATCAGAGACTCGCTGAGCGCGTTGACCGGCGGACTGTCCATTGTTAGGACCGCGACTCCTTCCCGGATGGTCAACCGGGAAGGAGTCGCGTCGAGCTCGCGTGAGGATTCGGTCATGACATCGTCAGGCCGCCGCTGCACGAGATGGTCTGGCCGGTGATGTACCCAGCCGGCTCACTCGCGAGGAACCGGACAGCGGGCGCCACGTCTGACGGGAGTCCGAGGCGGCGCATCGGGACGGCGTTCACCATCGCGTTGAGCGTCCGATCGGCCTTCTCGCCCGATCCCATCAGATCGCGGAACAGCGGGGTGTCGGTTGGTCCGGGGCACACGTTGTTAGCCGAGATCCCATATCGAGCGAACTCGCGGGCGATGGTCTTTGTGAAGGCGATGACGCCTCCCTTGGCTCCCGAGTAGACGGCCTCCAGGGAGGATCCAACTCTCCCCGCGTCGGATGCCACGTTCACGACGCGCCCCCAGCGCGCCTCGACCATGGCCGGCAGCGTGGCGCGGAGGACGCGGATCGGTCCGTGCAGGTTGATATCAACGACCTTCTGGCTGAATGCCTCGTCCGTGTCGAGGAACGGCATCAGGTTGTCCCAGCCGGCGACGTTGGCCACGATCGTCGGGGAGTCGGCCACGGCGCCGATGGCCGCGAGGCCGGCCGCGATCGACTCCGCGCTCGTGACGTCGAAGGCGATGCCAAGCCCATCAAATTCCGCTGCGACCTGCTGCGCTGCATCTAGGGACAGGTCAGCGACCACGACGAAGTGCCCGTCGGCCGCCAGTTCGCGGCACACCTCGACACCGATTCCTCCAGCCCCCCCGGTCACCAGTGCCGTGCGGCGGTCAGTCATCTGCACTCCCTTGGTAGATTATGATGATCATAAGATAGCGCCCTTGTCAGGCGCATGGGAACCTCCTAGCGTAGAATCATAATCATCACGAGGAATGGAGTGAGATGACGAACACCGAGCTCGACGTTCTCTACGACGTCCAAGGCGCAGTCGCGACCATCACCATCAACAGGCCCAGCCGGTTGAATGCCTTCACCCCTGACACCGTGCGTCGACTCACGAACGCGGTTGAGGAGGCAGGAAAGGACGGCCGTGTCGGCGTGATCGTGCTGACTGGTGCCGGTGACCGCGCGTTCTCGGCCGGTGGGGACGTCAGCGTCGAGGACGAGCAGACGTTCACTGGCGGCGACGACGCGTCGGCGGCGTTCGACGAGGTTATGAAGGATCTCTACCGAGCCTTTCGCGACGGTCTCAAGCCCGTCATTGCCAGGGTCGACGGCTACGCCATCGGCGGCGGGCACCACCTCGCCTACATGTGCGACTTCACTATTGCCTCCGATCGCTCGACCTTCGGCCAAAACGGCCCCCGGGTGGGAAGTCCGGCAGAAGGCTGGCTCGTCAGTCACCTCTGGATGGTCGTCGGCATGAAGCGGGCCAAAGAGATCTGGATGCTGTGTCGCCGTTACAGCGCCGCCCAGGCCGAGCAGTGGGGTCTCATCAACGCCGCGGTCGCTCCTGAGAAGTTGGACGAAGAAGTCGCTCGATGGTGCGACGAGCTGCTGGCGCTCAGCCCCACCGTGCTCAAGCTCGTCAAGAAGTCGTTCGACGACTCCTGGGCGCACGTGCGAGAGGCACAGGACAGCCACCGACTGCTGCACGAGGTGAATCCGCAGTTCTTCGCGTCCGGCGAGCAAACTGAAGGGGCGAGCGCCTTCATGGAGAAGCGCACCCCAGACTTCTCGGCATGGCGATGAGCATGCGGTTCGACCAGCCTGTATCACCTCGGGTGGTGAGTCTTGGAGCTTGAGCCGACCGCACGCGAGAACGCGTTTCGCGTAAAGGTCCGAGAGTGGCTGCAGACCAACGCCCCGACGGAGACCTTCGAGGCGATGGAGACACCCCGCGGTCTGAGCCAGCATCTCGATTGGGAACGAACCTTGCACGGCGCGGGCTACTCGGCGCCGCACTGGCCCACCGCATACGGCGGGGGAGGGCTGAGCCCGTTGATGCAGGCAATCTTCCAAGAGGAATACATCCGGTCTGGAGCGCCCAAGCGTCTCAACCGGATGGGTCTTGGTCTGATCGGTCCGACCCTGATCGCGCTAGGCACAGACGAGCAGAAGAGCAGATGGCTCGGCCGGATCCTCACGTGCGAGGACATCTGGTGCCAGGGATTCTCGGAGCGAGAGTCTGGATCGGACCTCGCCTCAGTTCGGACGATCGGACGAGTTGAAGCAGATGGCCTCGTAATCAACGGTCACAAGCTGTGGACGTCGCTCGCAGTATTCGCGAACTGGATGTTCGCGCTGGTGCGTACCGACGAGCACAGCCGGCGGCACGACGGCCTCTCGTTTGTGTTAGTCCCACTTGACGCAGAAGGCGTGACAGTCAAGCCAATGCGCCAACTCCACGGTGAGCTCGGGTTCGCGGAGGTCTTCTTCGATGATGTCTTCGTCCCCAGAGATCACGTAATCGGCGCAGTGGGTGAGGGATGGGCCGTCGCACTGAAGGCGCTGACGTTCGAGCGGTCGAACGGGCTGGCCGATCACATCCGCTTTAGTCGGAGCGTGCGCTCGTTGATTGAACTGAGCCACTACGAGCAGGCGTTTGAGGAACCCGCCCTGCGCGAGCGGTTGGTGCAGTCCTACGTGGAGACCGAAGTCTTCGGCTGGTACATGCAGCACACCGTGACTCGTGATCAGGACGCGCCCGCGCACCGTGCCGAAGCGAACATGATCAAGCTGTTCTGGACCGAGATGGACGCTGCCATCCAGGAGTGCGTTCGCGACGTTCTCGGTAGTTCGGCGGACCTGCTCGACGAAGCGTTGGGGGCGCGGCAAGGCGCGGTGCGCGACTACTGGCACGCCCGCGCCGCGATGATCTTCGCCGGCGCCAACGAGGTACAGCGCAACCAAATCGCCGAGCGTGGCCTCGGCCTTCCACGGGGATGAGTGCACATGAGGGTTGACCTGACGCCGGCGCAGCGAGAGATCGCATACGGCGCCCGGGAGTTCTTCGAGGCCGAGTACGACGTCGAGAGACTTCGGCTCGATTGGGAGAGCAACGGCCGGGTCGATGAGGCAGCGTGGCGGAAACTGGCGTCCATGGGGTTCTTCGGGCTGCCGGTCCCCGAGCGCGACGGCGGGCTGGGGCAAGGCGTTGTCGAGCTAGCGCTGGTGGTTGAAGAGTCCGGCCGGGCAGCCTATTCGGCTCCCCTTCTGGAGACGCTGGCCGCCGTCCCAACCCTCGTCGATGCGGGACCGTCGGCTGACATGTGGCTTGAGTCGATTGTCGCGGGCGACCGTTGCGCGGTCGTGGCGCTGCCCGGCCAGCGGCACGCCGCCGGGTTCGACCGCCCCGCCTGGGTGCTGGCCGGATCTGACAACTCCCTGTCCATCATCGACGCAAAGTCAGTCCCACAACAGCGGCTCGCGAGCATCGACGCCGCCAGACCGATCTTCGCCCTACCGGACTCGTCAGCTGAGGCGACCCGTCTCGCCGGATCAGACGCGGCTGCTCGTCTCGAAGCGACGGTGTTAACCTTAACCGCCGCCTATCTTCTGGGTCTCAGCGCACGCTTGCTTGAGCTGACGGTTCTCTACACTGAGCAGCGCTTCCAGTTCGGCCGGGCGATCGGATCCTTCCAGGCCGTCAAGCACAAGTTGGCCGATGTGGCGACCGGAGTGGAATTGGCCCGCCCGAGCATGTGGGTAGCGGCGCACCGCATCGACCGCAACGACCCGCAAGCGCCGCTCTCGGCGCTGGTTGCGAAGGCCTTTGCCACACGAATCGCTCGGCTCGCGAACGAGGCCGCGCTGCAGTGTCACGGGGCAATGGGTTTCACCATGGAGTTCGACCTGCACATGTGGCTCAAGAGAGGCAAGGTTATGGAGCAATTCTATGGCGCGCCGACAGCCGTGACCTCTCGAATCGCGGCCGAACTGCTGGCGACGCCCTCCGCCGACCTGGGGGTGCGGCCGTGAACGCGACTCCGCCGGGAGTCCGGCTCGAGCGCCTTGGGGCAGTGGCCGTGATCACCTTGGATGACGCCCCGCACCGCAATGCCATCACCCTTGAGCTGGCCGCATCGATCGACCAGGTCATGACCGAGCTCGAGGCAGATGACACCATCTCGGCCGTGGTCGTGACGGGAGCAGGGTCGGCCTTCTGCGCCGGCGCCGATCTCGACGTCCTGCTGCGAGGAGACTTGTCTGAGTATCGGCGTCTTTATGACGCGTTCCTGAGGTTGAGCCGCAGCAGCCTGCTCACCATCGCGGCTGTCAACGGGGCCGCGACCGGAGCGGGGTTCAACTTGGCCCTGTGCTGCGACCTTCGCGTTGTCAGCCCGAAGGCTAGGTTCATCGCCAGGTTCCTCGAGATCGGACTTCACCCTGGCGGCAGCCACACGTGGATGCTGCAGCGCGCCGTCGGTGCTCAGCTCGCGAAGGCGCTCGTGCTTTGCGGCGAGGAACTGGACGGCCAGCGCAGCGTTGATGCCGGTCTGGCTATCGCCTGTGTCGAGCCAGAAGAACTGGTGCGGACGGCTGTGGACCTGGGCGCTCGCGCTGGGTCTGTTCCCCGCGAGCTTCTGATTCGGACCAAGGCGACGATGGCACTCGGGGAGCACTGCGAGTCGCAAGACGAAGCGGTGGAGATGGAAGCTCGGGCCCAGCTTTGGTCGACGACGCTGCCCTACTTCCGCGATCGGGTTGCTGCCATGCGCGCGCGCATCCACGGGAGATCCTGATGCCTGTATCGCAAGACCTT
>NZ_BAAIFY010000034.1:0-27467 GCF_054653575.1 Nocardioides pyridinolyticus
GCTGCGCGACCGAGGATCACTGTGGACGACCCGGACAACGAGGTCCGGCAGATCAACACGCCCACGACCCCTCATACCCCGCCAATCCCGATCACGCGCTCACCGCCATGGCCATCGGTGGATCCGGGCTTAGCGGCGACGAGGAGCGGATCGGCAAGGTCGTCACGGCCCTTCGGAACGCTGCGCAGGATGAGAACCTCGTCAAACTGCTGCGGACGCCGCTGCAGGTCCTCATCCTCTCGATCATCGTCGACGGCGCGGGGACCATCGCACCAGACCGGTATAGCCTCTTCTGGAGCTATTACGACACCGTCGTACGACGAGAGCGCAACAAACCGACGATGGTCCGCACGCTCCTGACCAAGTACGAGCCGTTCATCCACCAGCTTCACGAGCGCGCCGGCTTCGTGCTTCAACAGCGCAGCGAGACGGCCGACCACTCCACGGCCGTCCTAACAGAGCCGGAGCTGCGCGAAATCGTCTGGCACATCCTCAACGACGCCGAGTTCAAGCCCGACGGGCACCACTCCGACGTCCTGGACTCGATCATTAGGTCTGCGACACAGCGACTGGTCCTGATCGCGCCCCGGAACGACGGCTTCGGTTTCGACGTGCGCTCACTCCAAGAACTCATGGCGGCCCGGCGAATCAGCGACGCGCCCCTTGAGACCCTGATCAACCGGCTACGTCTCCTGGCCCCCAGCCCACATTGGCGCAACACCTGGTTGTTCGCGACAGGAAAGATGTTCGCGGAACCTCGCGCCCACGAACACCAGGCCGTGGTCGAGCTCATCGAGACGGTCGACCAGGCAGCTCCCGAACGATTCGGATCGCATCTACCGATCGGCCCCGAGGTAGCTCTCGACGTCCTCGACGACGGTATGGCGCGCGCATGGCCGAACTGGAGCCGCCGCATCTTGGCTCACGGGCTCCACGTACTGGACGCGCCCTCTGCGTTCAACCTGGACCGCTCGCTACGAATCCTTCTGCGCTACGCCGACAGTGGTGCCGAACAACGAGACGCAGTAGCGCGAATGATGCGTGCGGGCCTCACAGCCACCGCAAACCGTCTGACGGTCGCCAGCGCGGCCGAGATGGTGTCCGCCATCGAGCACGATCTGCAGGTCAACGAGCGCACACTGGGACTCGGCTTGGTCCTGAACCAGCTGGCCAGCACTCCCCACCCCTGTCCGCCGGGCGTGGACTGGACCGCCTTCGACGACGAGCTCGACACCAGCCCCCACCCCGCCGCTCTCGACCCTGTCATCCGTGGCGCTGCCGCCGCGATGAAGGCAATCAAGGACGAGGTCTTCGTCGAGCAGCACGAAGCCGACCTCATCGCCTGCCTGAACATCCCCGAGGCGGCAGCAGTACTGAGCGCAGCTGTCGCTCACGTGCTCCCCGGCGACGTGTCACTGTTCCTCCAACTCAGATCCGTGCTCTCGCAGCGCTTCCGCGCCCCACTCGCCGACTGCATCCTCGCCTGACTCCCTGCCGGACCACGCGGCCGTCAGGCTACGCTGTGTCGAGGGCGAGCTCGCAGATCGGCGGACCCCAGACCGCCAGGAGGGCGGCACCCAGGTCACGTGACGGGCCACCTGGCACCCCGACGGCGAGCGTCTAGGTCCGCGCGATCTTCTATTCATCAGCGCAGGCGAGCCACCCCATGTCTACTTCTCACGAGCCCCAGGTGACCCGAGACGCCTGGGGCTCTTTCACGTCCAGCAGCGGCAGCACGAGCAGCTCCGCTCGGCGGGCCCGGTGCCTCGGGGCGCGCTCGGGCAGCGAACGACACAGGTCCCCTTGCTGCTGTGAGGACGGGGACCTGTGTCGGTGGTCGGTCGGCTAGTACAGGGTCACTGGGTCAGCACCTGGGCCTCCCCGATGCGGATCGGGAGGGGCTCTGTGGCCAGGTCGAACTCGATGGTTCCGGACTGCCCGCCACCGGTCCACTCGACCACCCAGTGACTGGCCGCGGTGACCTGGTACGCACCCTCGGGCTGGTCGGTCGACATCTTCGCGTAGCGGTGCCCGCAGGTCGGGGAGTCCTGCTCGCCGTAGTGATCGGCGTACGGCGTCCCCTTGCCGGTGCAGGTCACCTTGGTGCCGTCGCCCATGTTCCACACGATGCTGGAGACGCTGGCGGTGGCGCTGACCGAGACCGGCCCTTCGCTAGCGGACGCGGTGATCGGTCCGAACGTGTCATCGGTCGGGCTGTCGACCCACATCCACACCGGCAGACCAACGAGTCCGACCCGGTTGGGGCCAGGCTCGGGAACGATGCCGATCCTGATCGGATCCAGGTCCATCGACGCGATCGCGCGATTGGCGAGAACGACCGGGTCGATCGTGACCGTGCCGTTCTGGATCCAGACCGGATCCCATGAGGAGCCTGGGGGCGGCCAGTAGCAGATGTGCCACGCACCATCCTCATTGGTCTGTCCAGGGGGCGGCAGTGGGCCCTCCCCACCCGGATCCCAGACGTCGCCGACCCAGCACTGATGGCTGCTGCTCCATACCGACCCGCCGGGGCCAGTGCACGGGATCTCCCTACCGTCCGAGGTCGAGCAAGTCGACGAGCCACCGGTGTCACCGCCGTCACCGCCATCGTTGCCGCCATCCTCGTCGTCACAGACAACTTCGCCGGTCACCGGGTCCGCTGTGCAGTCAGCGCTCGCGGCGGAGGCGGTGACGAACACGATGACGAGCGACCCTGCCAACGCCACCAAGAGGGCAATGAGTCTCCTCAGCATGGCTGGTCCCAAAGCAGGTCCGAGTCGGAGACCTTCCAAGCACCCTTGTCCTTGACGAGCGTGTACTCAACCGGGGCGGGGTTGCGGAGCGGGTCTCCGTTGGGGTCCGTGAAGTCCGGTTGCCGGATCGCCCCGTCGTTCTTCCAGGTGACCTTGGTGCGGTCCTCGCAGTCGATGATCAGAATCGAGGTCCCGCGATTCCGCGGCTCGTCGAGCGTGTGTGCGTACTCCCCGGTCACCGTGACGTTTTCATTCATCATGCTCGCGACGGTGTGCTGCAACTGCAGAAACTCCTCACCGGTCGCGACCGGGTTGAGCGCCTTGAAGTTGATGTCCCGCTTCCGGTAAGCGAGGTCGCGTACCTCGAGGTACATCGCCAGCTGGGCTGCCGCCTTCTCCTCGGGGGTCTGCGGCGTCGGCGCAGTGCTCGTCGGGCTCGAGCTCGGCGTAGCGGTCGGGGTGTCCTCGGCCTCGGGGTCGGTGCCGTCGTCCGAGCAGCCCGTGAGGGTGAGGGCGAGGGCGAGGGCCACTCCCCCGAGTGCGGAGTGGTGCTTCCTCATGCGGTGTCTCCTCCTGTGTTGGGCGGCGCCATGACTGATCGCTGGCTGACGTCGGTGGCGATGTGCTCAAGGTGTTCTTCGGCGGCGTCGACGAGCTCGGCCAGCGAGCCGTTGTCGGCGGGGTCGATGCCGAATCGCTTGTCGGCGTCGTAGAGGGTGCGGATGGTGTCGCGGACGAAGACGGCTCTGGCGACGCGTCGCGCGTCGAGGTCGGGGCGGTCGCCGCCGGCCGCGACGTAGCGGCCGGTGAGCTCCTGGTTGAAGGTGGTCATGTGCTGGTGCTCCCTTCCCGAGTCAGCTCGCGAGCCAGCCGTGGGTACTGATGATGGTCTTCGTGCGCTCCGACAGTTCCATGGGGGCGTCGCCGTCGTCGGACCGGTTGCAGATCTCCTCGCGGAGGATCCGGTCGGCCTCGAGCTGGTCGCCCTCGGCCTTCATGACGTGGGCCAGGCACAGGCGGGTGCTCTCGCCGTCAGGGTCGGCCCGGTTGGCGACGTAGGCGGCGGAGCGGGCCTTGACCAGGTCGCCTGCGGCGAGAGCCTCGGTGACGACGATGAGGGCGACGTCGGCGATCCAGCCTGAAGCCATGAGGTCGACGCGGTCGGGCTCGTTGACGAGCCAAGACCATCCCTCTTCACGCAGCTGGCTGAACGGCTTCGCCTCGCCGACCAGCTCGAGCGCGGTGCAGAGGTCGGCGACGCCTTCCGCGCCGCCGCGGGCCTGCCCGCGCTTGCGCAGTCGGAGGAAGAGGTGGAGGTCGACCAGGAGGCCGTCGTCGACCTGGTAGACGTTGACGCCGCGGAGCTTGGTGGCAGGGGCCTTGTCGGCGTGGGGCAGGTGGGGCTCTCCAGTTGTGGGGTTGGTGCCCAGCCATTCGCGGACGGTGTTGGTGTAGTCGCGCACCTTGCCGGGGGTGATCCCGAATGCCTCGCCGATCTCCTCGCGGGTGGCTCCGTGTTTGCGGTGCAGGGCCAAGTACGCGAGGAGCTCGGTGAAGTAGGGCTTGCGCTTGGCCAGGGCCTTGCCGTGGGTGCGCGCGGTGACCGGACCGAGCAGGCTGAGCCGTGGACGGTCGCAGTCGGTCGAGAACCAGTCGGCGATGTCCTGGTCGAGAGTGGGGTCGCTTTGCTCGACCTCGGCTCGGACGTGCTCGGGCACCTTCGGCGCCAGCGTCTCGAGGTCCTCCTGCACGATCGCGCTCTGACGGATGTAGTCCTCGTCGTCGCCCTCCAGGAGGGAGGACAGCGGCTCGTCGACGGTGTCCGCGGGGGTGTTGCGCGGCAGGGTGTACTCGCGGCGCAGTGCCCCGGACTGGTCGGTGTAGGCCTCCCAGCCGTCGGTGACGGTCTCGTCGACCGGCACGGGGACGTCCTCGGCGACCTCGCTCTGTGCGTAGACCAGGGCGCAGCCGCGGGCTTCGTCGCTGGTGAGGCCGACGGCGATGAGGTTGAGGCCGGCGTGCTCGAGGACGACGCGGCCGGTGTTCGTCATGTGCAGGACGGCGCCCGGTGTGTTGGGGCGTTCGCCGGCGACGACGATGGAGGTGGCGGACTGCCCGACGTGGTTGGTGACCAGCTGCAGCAGCTGCTCAAGGTCCTCGGGGTCTCCGGCCGCCGCGTCGAGCAACAGCATCCGGGCGGGCCAGGTGTCGTCGTCGACGCTGCCGGTGCGCGCCGTGGACGCGTCGGTGTCGTGTCGCTTCGCCCGGTCGACCGTGGTGACGGCGGCCGCGAGGGCTTCCGCGGTCGCGGGTGACCCGGCTGATCCGGTCGGGTAGTAGCTGATCCGCTCGTCCATGGCGACGGCTTCCTCAGCCACGCCGATGCAGTCGACCTGGACGCGGCGCGACCATGGGTTTACGGCGAGCTGCGCGGCGAGGTGGCGGGCGAAGTCCCGGCCGTAGGTCGGGTCGCCGCTGATGGTGAGTGTGGACAGCTCCTCGCCATTGAGCAACCACGTCTCGCCGGTGTCGCTCATGCCGATAGTGGCCAGAAGCGGGTAGGGCGGCTCGACGTTCACTGTGTCGGGGCCGAGCTCGTCGACGGCGGTGTCCGTGCTGACCTGCCAGTGGGTCTGGTCCGGGCTGCCCACCCAGGGCGCCGGGACTGCAGCCGGCGCGCTCAGGTGCAGGGTCAACTTGCCGTGCCCGAGCTCCACAGCAGCGAGCGGCGGCATCGTGGTGCCCTGCGCGCCGACGGCGGCCGCGAGGCGGCGCAGCGCCTCGTCCGCGAACTCCACGGTCGCCGCGGCCGCGGCACCGGTGGCGTTCAGGGTCATCTCGACCGGCGCGAGCTCCGAAGGCGGCGCGGCGATCGCGCGGCCGGGCGTCCGGTTCCGGTAGCCGGCGCGGCGGCGGGACCGCAGGGCCATGAGCAGCGCCCCGGACAGCAGGACGCCCCCGCCGGTCAGACCGGCGAGGACCCACGGCGCGTCGAGGATCGAGTCGTCAGCGTCGTCGACCTGGTCGACGTCGGCGGCCGGCGTCGCCGGCGCCTCGGCTTGGGGCGGCGCGTCGGGCACGGCCGTCTCGGGTACCTCGGGCACCTCAGGCTCGTGGGCGACCGGCGGCTCCTCCTCGGCCGGCGGGTCGACGGGCCGCTGGTCCTCGGGGCTGGCGGGCGTCTCGGGCTCGACGTCGCGCGGCTGCTGGTGCCGGGTGTCGTCGTGACTGCCCCCCTGCTCGGCGTCGGGGATGTTGAGCTTCCAGCCGATGTCGATGACGTCGGGGTCGGTCAGCTGGGCCCCGCCGGGCTGGGTGATGCCGGTGGAGGCCTGGTAGATCTCGGGCCAGCGGTCGGCGTCGCCGAGCTGCTCTTGGGCGATCTCGCTGAGGGTGTCGGTGGGCTGCACCGTGTAGTCGTGCGCCGGTGCCCCGCCGTTGACCGCGGGCAGCTTGAGTACCCAACCGGGCTCGAGGAAGCTCGGCTGCGCGCCGAGGAGGTCGCGGTTGAGTTCGACGAGCTCCTTGTAGCGGGCACCGTCGCCGAAGTGGTTCTCGGCGATCGACCACAGGCTCTCCCCCGGCTTCACAGCGTGGTCGACGGTTTTGCGCTGGCGCTCCTGCTTCGTCTCGACCTTGACGTCCTGCTGGGCGGGTGCCTGGTCGGCGGCACCGGCGTTGACAGGTCCCAACGTCACCGGCGCCGCGGCGGCCGTGGTGATCGTGGCTGCCTGGGCGGCGATGGGCGCGGCGATGAACAGCAGAGCGGCGAGGCCGATGAGGCCGCGTGCTGCGGCCTGCGGCCGGCCCAGGCCCGGCAGCTGGGGTGCCTGGACCTTGCGGAGCCGTGCGATGGCCTCCACGACCAGGCTCAGCGCCATGAAGGCCCACGCGACCCAGCCGATCACCTTGAACAGGCCGAGGACGAGGGTGCCGTCGTCGGGCGCCAGGAGCGCGTTCTTGATGCCGTCCAGGGTCGGGACGTGGTCCGGGATTGGGCTGGCACCGATCGCGAGGAATAGTGCGGGCAGCCCGAGGACGATGCCGAGTACGGCGACCGAGGCTGCGAGTCCGGTGAGCCGCTGGCCCAGGGTGGGATGGGTGGGCGTGGTCATCTCTCGATGCCTCCTTCGGCGCGGATGAGCCGCGCGGACGCCTCCCCGGTGACCTGCATCGTGTCCAGGCCGATGATCCCGAGGAACTTGCTGGTGTATGTGTCGGTGGTGGTGACGATCAGGGTGTCGCCGTCGACGACGCGGACGGTTCCCTCCACGCCGGCGGCGCGGAGATAGTCCATGGCGGCCGTCTTGGCGGCGGTGAGGTCGACGCGGAGGTCCTCGCCGCGGACTGCGGTCGAGCCCTGAACCTCCTGGGCGCCGGTGCGGGCGGCCTGGGCGGCAGCGCTGCGGGCTTGCTGCTGGGTGTGGACCTTGCCGCCGAGGTCGACGGCCATCCCGACGAGGATGATCATCGCCAGTGCTGCGGTGGCGAACCAGACGCTGATGGAGCCGCGCTCATCACGCGAGCGCCGCGTCGTGAGACTGCGGATGCGGGCGGTCATCATCGGCGCTCCCGGTAGGCGTCGACGGGGCTGCTGGCGGTGGCGGTGATCGTCCGGGTGCCGGGCAGGCCGGGGATGCTCAGGTCCGCCACGTTGACCTTGCAGGTCACGGTGGCGGTGACCTGGGCGGTGGTTCCCAGCGGGGCGTTGAAGGCCGCAGCGTTGATCGTGATGTTGGTGGTCGTGCACTGCAGGCCCTGGTCGTGCAGGCTGCTGGTGGCCGCGGACTTGCCGGAGGTGATGGCCTCGCTCTGGGTCCGCTCGATGGAGGCCGCTCGTGCCGCCTCGTAGGCGGCTGCGTCCACGGACTGCTTGGCGATCTCCACGCGGCCGCCGAGGATGATCATCGCCACGAACAGGCCGAAGGCCGGGACACCGATCGCGGCCTCGATGGCCACTGACCCGCGCTCGTCCCGGCGCCGGCGGCGTGCGCTGGTCCGCCTCGTCTGCCTGGTCATTCGGTGAGCCTCTCGACCGGGACGCTGGCGCTCTGGGTGACGGTCACGTGCCAGCCGGGGATGACGCTCATGGACTTGCCCGTCACGGTGATCGTGGCCGTGGTCGTGGTCCGTGATCCGGAGACGCTGGTGGAGGTCATCACGTCGGAGCCTCCGGCGTCGTGGAGGAACGTGTTCGCCGTGGCCACACCGGCATCGCGGGTGCCGGTCTCGCTGCCCGCCTCACGGGCGCCCTCCTGCGCGGCCGCGAGCGCTACCTGCTTCGCGTGGTAGTACAGGGCGCCTTGGAGGCCGAGGAACATCAGCAGGAACAGCGCGGGCATCAGGAAGACCATCTGGATGGTCACCGACCCGCGCTCGTCCCGGCTGCGGCGGTGGAGGCTGGGGAACATGGCGGCCTACTTGATCTTGGCGGACTCGCTGGTCACGAAGAACTTGATGGCCGCGACGACGATGCCGACGATGACGATCACGGCGCCGGCCCACAGGACCTGCTCGATCGTCACGGAGCCGCGCTCGTCGCGCTGCCTGGTGACGCGGTCCTCGAGGGAGGCGAGCGAGGTAAGCGCCGCCATCTGGAGGGCGATGAAGAGCTTCAACATCGGGGTTCTTCCTTCCTGGTTGTTCGGTTTGCGGTCTGGGTGACCCTGGTTCTTTGGGGTCGGTGTTAGGTCGGTCAGGTGGTGAAGCGGAGCAGGGAGGGGGTGACGAGGATCGCCATGAAGACGATGCCGAGCAGGCTGGCTGGGATGTACATGCGCTCGGAGGTGGCGTTGGCCTTGCCGACCTCGGCGCTGAGCATCGCCGACCGGAGTGCGGCGGCGCGGGCCCGGAGGTTGTTGTAGATCTGGGCTCCGTCCTGGCCGGACTGCTGCATGATGTCGGCGAGGTCATCGAGCTCGGGGACGGCGAGCTCGTCGGCGAGACCGTGCAGGGAGTCCCAGGGTGCGCGGGTCATATAGCGGGCGCGGCGCAGCTCGCTCTCGATCCGCTTGAAGACCCACTTGTCGCCGACCTCGGCTGCCGAGCGCAGCGCCTGCTGGCCGCTGGATCCGTCGCGGACACCGGTGGCCACCATGTCGATGTAGGCGCCCAGGGCGCGGCTGAACTCGATGCGGGCCTTCTTGGCGTCGTCGGCGGCGTTGTAGTTGGGCATGAACCAGAACAGGGCTGCCAGGGCCAGCGAGCCGAGCGTCGGAATGGCGAACGGCAGCGGAAGACCGATCAGAGTGAAGAAGGCGGCCAGGAGCGGCGGCATGATCAGGCCGAGCAGTGCCCAGACGACCTTCTCGCCGTAGAACCGGGTCTCGCTGATCTGCAGGATGGCCAGGTCCTTGCGAGGCGTGTGCGCCCAGGCGCCGCCGGGCAGGTTCTTCATCGCCCACAAGCCGATCCGATCGACCGCCGAGCCGGTGCCGGTGTCGACGTCGACGTCGAGGCCGGGAGTGTTGCGGCGGGGCACGACGTGGTCAGGTGAGAGACGGTCCAGCGCGTCAACCAGGTCGGGGTCAGACGGCGCGAGGCGCCATACGAGCAGGGCGAGGGCCAGTCCGATGAGGGTGCCGCTGGCGAGCGCGATCTGCAGGCCGGTCATGCGAGCGCTCCTTCCTTCTCGCCCGGTGCCGTGCGCTGGGCGGCGCGGTGGGCGTTGCGGGCCTGGAGGTCGAGGAACCGCGGGAGCGGCTTGGCGACAGCCATCCGGCGCATCCACAGCAGCGTGGCCACGTAGGCCGAGAGCAGGACGGCGAGAATGACCTGGCCCAGCGGGGACCCGTAGGGCTCGATGTAGTCCCCGGTGAAGGCGAGCATGCCCAGCACACCGAGCGTGATCACGGTGACGGTGCGCGCGGTGGTGCGGGGCTTGGCCTGGTCGGCGGCAATCTGGCGGCGAGCGCGCACGTCGGAGGCGACGGTCTCAGCGAGGGCGTCCAAGGCCTTCGACAGTCCGGCCTGGCCGCGGCCGCTGGCGGCAAGGATCAGCTGGCTGGCCACGACGTCGCCAGTGGAGTCGTTGAGGTCCTCGGCGAAGGCGCGCAGCACGTCCTCGGTGCTGGCGGTGTTGTTCCACAACCGGGAGACCATCAGTCCGACCTCGCGCTCGATCGGCGCCGGCGCGGACTGCAGGGACTTAATGAGCGCCGAGCGCAGGGACTGGCCGGCGGTCAGCTTGCCCGACAGGGACCGCGTCCACTCCTCGAGCGCCTCGAGCTTCTCGATGCTCGCGGCCGCCGGCGGGGGCGTCAGCAACAGCGGGATACCGACGATCCCGGCCGGGACGAGCACGATCGCGATCACCCAGCCGGTCACCAGCGCGACCAGGAGGCCAGCCACGGCACCGCCGACCATCAGCATCCGGGTGCGCCGGTCGAGCCGGACGAACCAGTCCCCCAGCCGCCCGAACGGGGTGACGGTCCGCGCGGGCCGCGGCGGCTCGGGTGGCGCGGGGATTAGCGCGTAGACCATCCCGATCAGACCGATGACGATGAGCGCCCCGAAGACGGCGGGCAGGAACGCAGTGCTCATGAGGTGGCCACCCCCGGGTTGGCCTGGGACTCGGCCTTGTACGCCTCGAGGTCGAACCCATGCCGCGCCAACTCCTGGGCGAGGAAGGTGTCGAGCTTGCCGGTCGCGACGGCCTGGCCGAGCTGGTTAGGGGCGAAGATCGGGGTGGTGGCGTATCCCCTGGCGGCGTCGATGCTGGGCTGGACGACCAGGACCTCCTCGACCCAGCGCTGCTTGCGGAAGGTGCCGTCGGGATTGGCGACGACCTCCGAGCGCAGGTACATGACGATGTCGATCGCGGCGGCCAGCTTGCTGATCGCCAGCTCGCGGGTGACCTGGGGGCCCTTCTCCATGGCGCAGGAGACGAGCTTCTCGATCGTGTGCTCTGCACTGCGGGCGTGGGTGGTGCTGATCGAGCCCGGCCCCGACTCCATGGCCTTGAGCATGTTCCAGACCTCCGGGCCGCGGACCTCACCGACGATCTGGCGGGCGAGGTTGAACCGGAACGAGTGGTGGATCGCCTCCTCGAGGCTGAACTCACCGGCCTGGCGGCCGTCGATGCCGACCTCGCCGGATCCGGGGCGGTGCTCCCACGCGTGGACGATCTTGTGGCGGTCGACGAGCTCGTGCAGGTGCAGCTCGAACTCGGTCTCGAAGGTGCCGATCATCTCCCAGGGCGGGATGCACGAGCACAGGGCCCGGACCCAGGTGGTCTTGCCGCTGCCTTGGACCCCGGAGACGACGATGCTCTTGCCCGCGCGCACGCAGGTTGCGACGAAGTCGGCCAGGACCGCGCTGCACGCCTTGCGGTCGTAGACCATCTCGTCCATCGACACCTCGCGCATGCTGTGGCGACGGATCACGACGGAGGTGTAGGCCATCACCCAGGAGCCGGCCGCGAGCCGCGCTCCCCCGGGCAGCCGGAGGTCCAGGTGCGGCCGGGCCTCGGTGAAGGGCCGGTTCTGCCGTGCGCCTAGGTCGGAGAGGAACTCGCGCAACTCGTCCTCGGAATCGGCGATCGGGGCGGCCTCCACAAGGGTGCCGTCGACCAGCTCCAGCCACACCGAGCAGACCGGGCCGCGGGCGATGACGATGATGTTCTCGACGTCCTCGCGCTCGACCAGGGGCTGCAGGCGGCCGAGCCCGAACAGGGCGGCGTGGAGGGCGGACTTGAGTGCCTTCTCGTGGTTCTTCGTCCACGGCGGACGGCCGGTCGAGACCAACGTCTCGGCCTCGGATTTGATGAGCTCCTCGATGACGTCGAGGCCCATCTGCTCGCGGTCCTCCTCGGTGACCCGGCCACCTTCCTTGTCGAGCCGGGCGGTCAGTCGCGACGAGATCTCAGCGCGGTACTGCGCGATCAGCTCCCAGTCCAGCTCGACCTCGCCATCCGTGCCGCGGGTGTCGTGGTGCTCCTCCGGTGCGGGCGCCACAAGCGGGCGCAGGCTGAACTCCGAGCGGGCGCGGCCAGGCAGCTGGCCGTCGCCTTCGCTGGTCCAGGCGCCGGCGAAGATCGGCAGCGAGGTCGGGTCGTCGTCCTCGACGACCGGCGGGGGCGGCGGGGTGCCGTTGGAACCGCGTCCTCGGGCGAACGGCGAGGTCTGCTCACGGTTCGCGGCATGGCGGGCCTCAAGCCACTCGTCTGCGCGCAGCGGGTCGCGGCCGTTGGTCACCGGGTGGTGTCCGTTGGTGCTCATGCGTGGCCTCCGTGCGTGGCAGCGAGGGCGGCCTGGTTGGCGCCGAGGATGGACTGGATTGCGGCGGTGCTGCCCCGGTAGCCGCGCCGCAGTCCGGAGGACTCGAACTTGCGTGGCTTGCGGGCGCCGTGGGAGTAGACCTCGGCCACCTCGGGCTCCCAGTCCACGGAGGCGACCACGGGGATCTGGAGGGCCTTGGCGATGTGGCGTGCGGTGTAGGGCCGGACTCGGCCGCCGGTGGCAAGCGAGGGCCAGCGTCGCTCCTCGTCGATGAGGAGTCCCCCGAGACGGGAGAGCCCACCGACCGCGGCGAACTGTGCCCGCAGGGTCTTGGCCCAGCTGGTGGCACCGGCCAGGGCCGGCAGCGAGCTGCGGGTGACGAGCAGGGTCAGGTCGGAGGCAGCGATCAGCGGCTGGGGCCAGCCGGCGAGGCCGAGTCGTCCGGCGTCGACGATGACGTCCTGGCCGTTGCGGTCGAGGGCGCGCAGTTGCTCGGTGAGCGGTTCCCACAGGGGCAGCAGGCTGGGGGCCTGCTCGTGGGCCCGGATGCCGGGCAGGAACCAAGCAGACCGCTCGGCCGGCGCCTCGGGGTCCAGCAGCAGCGTCTCCCGGGGCAGTGCGTCCGCCAGCGTTCCCTCGCGCAGGGAGAGAGCGAGATTGATCAGGCCGCCGGTCGGCTCCTGGGCGCCCTGGAAGTAGCCGGCGAAGACCGAGGAGGATCCGGTCGGGTCTGCGTCGACCAGGAGCACGGGTCGGTGCCAGTTGAGGGTTAGCCCGAGCGCCGTGGTGGACACGCCGGGCGAACCGCTCGCGGAGGCCAGGACGATCACCGCCATGCCTCAGCGCTCCCGGGCGTCCAGGACGAGTGCGACCCGTCCGGTGGCAGCCCGGGCAGCCAGTTCGGCCGCCTCGGCTTCGGGCACCGCGACGTCGACGACGGTCTCCCCCGTCTCCTCGACCCGGTTAACACCAACGACGGTGGCCTCGATGGTGACCGGCTCCCTGTCGGTGATCTCGCCCTGGTCGCCGGGCGTGGTGACGATCCGGACGGCGTCGCCGCCGTAGAGCGGCTCTGACGGCATCTGCGCGGGAGTAAGGCTGATGCCCACCAGGGACTCTCCCTCCCCCGGCACCAGGTTGTCGGTGACTGCCTGCGCGGTGAGCAGAGTGCCGGCCCACAGGTCGACGGCAGCGCGGCTGCCCTCGAGCTCGGCCTTCTGGCTGCCGGGGACCGGGGTCAACGCCGGGTCGACGCTGACCCGCACGACGGCGAGGTCGCCGGCCTCGATGGTCTCGCCACGCTTGATGTCGTTGCTGACGACCAGGACCTCTTGGGTGTCGTTAACCGAGGTGAACGCGAACGCGGTCCCCAGGCCGCCGGCAGCGACAAGAGCCGCGCATAGTGCCAGGACCCAACGCCTGCGGCGGCGCCTCAGCCGTGGGAAATGGTTGTGGTCGGGAGGTGCCTTGATACTGGCGCCAACCTCGTCCCGTGCTTGCTGAGCAGTGTTCATCGACATGGATCCCCGAGTCCTCTCTTGTCTCGATCACCTACGTGTCAAGACGTGCCGGGAGCGGTCATCGCGAGCCCGACTCGATAGAAACAGACTAGTGCATTTCTATCGAGAGAATCGTTATCCACAGCTGACCGATTCCGAGATGTCATCGCCCGAGTCCTGACCGGAAGTGGTTGCGTGGCCCAATCCCCCCGATGGGACTGAGCGCTCGCACGCACCGAACATCCAGGTCAATGGGACCACAAATCATGCGGACTTTTCGGGAGGAATATATCCCTGTGGATTACGGTCAACTCGGCGCCAGGCGCGCCCGTCTACGGCGCTAGACCTACCCGCGCCGCACACGCTGCTGCCGGGCTTCCTGGAAGGCCGCGGCGACGACGTCGACTGTGTCCCCCAACCCACGCGCGAGACTCTCAAGCTGCCTGGCTGCTGGGAGTCGGGTCCAACGGCCTTGCTCCCAGGCGTAGTAGGTCGGCACAGCCACGTTGACGGCCGCAGCCAACTCGGGCACCGTCAGCCCCGCCTTCAAACGCAGTGCTCTGAGATCAGGAACCTCACCCTCCATGTGAATTAGACGAAGGGTCGGGATGTCGAGCGCTCTAGCAAGCTTGACCAAGAAGTCCGGCCGAGGAACCGAAGCGCCCAGCTCCCAACGAGATATGCGCTCCCCACCGGCGGCACCAACTAGACGCGCCAACTCATGCTGGGTCAGGCCCGCCTTCTCGCGAGCGGCGCGCAGCACTGAGGGGTCGATTCCGGAAACCATCGCTGACAGACACTAGTCGGAGCAAGCGGGAGCCCCCGCCGCGAATCTCCCCACAAGTTGAGCGACCTACGTGATACCCGCGCTGGGCAGAGGGCGCTGGGACACGCCGCTGACTCGAGGTGGAGCGTCACAACGACGATGCCTACCGGTCCTCTCGAAAGGCGTGGGCCTCGTCAAATCCGGACGCCCGCAGGTAGCACCGCCTCTGAACCGCGCCTGCCTCGTACTGTCGGTGGCGACTCGTACCCTCAAAGAGCCGAGGCTCTCCAGATTCCTCGGCAGAAGCGAGGTGACCGGGTGGGAAGCGGTAAGCAGGTCAGCCGCAGCGCGCACATCGGCGATGCTGGTATTGCCCTTATCCACCAGCGGGTCAGCGCCATGGATCACGTCTGGCACGAGCGCACAGTCGACGCCGGGATCGATGGCACGATCGAGCTGCGCGACCCTGCGACGGGCGAAGTCAGCAACTGCCACCTCCAGGTGCAAAGCAAGGCCAGCGACAACGACTTCCCCGGTGAAACCGCCGACCGGTTCCACTACGACTGCGACGAGCGCGACCTGGACTACTGGATGAAGTCTTCAATGCCCGTCCTACTGGTCTGCTCACACCCCAAGCGGGGCGAAGCCTGGTGGGCGCCCATCCAGTCCTACTTCGCGGATCCCGCCCGTCGCGCCAGCGGACGTGTGGACTTCAACAAGATCACCATGTCCCTTGAAGGGGACGTCTCCGACCGGCTGTTCGCGGTTGCGGATCCTCACGGCCGCGCGCACACGCCCGTCGCTGATCTGCGTGATGAAACCCTGGAGTCGAACCTGCTGCCTGTGACGATGCCCGACGTGTTCTGGGCATACGACGCCGCGGTCACACTCCCCCGGAAGGTCTACGACCTACAGCGCGAGAGCAGCCTCGATATCCGAGACGACTTCACCCTCTTCGGCGGCCGGCTGCTGACCTGGAGCCCCGTCGAGGACACCGCGCTGGCGGGCGCGGTGAACGGTGACCCGACGATCGAGGCCACCGGCGAACTGCTCGACGGCAGCCCGGACAGCGAGCGAATACTGGTGCGCTTACTCAACAACGCCTTCCGGCAAGACCTCCGCGATGACTGCGCCTTCCACGGCAAGCGCCACATGCTCTACTTCCGCGCCACCGACGACCTGTCGCCACGGAGCTGGAACACCAGCGGCACCCATTGGCGCTCCGTCTTCAAGCCGCACGCCAAGAAGACCAACCCATCGCAGGTCAGCTACTACAAGCACGCCGGCCTCAAGTGGCAGTTCCTCAACCTCGACGACGAGTGGTTCTGCGCCCTGACGCCCGACTACTACTACTCGATCGACGGCTACCGCGAGTCACGGTTCACAGCCCAGTACCTGAGCGGCATCAAGCGGCTCGAACGTAACCCCGCTGTGCTCGGCGAGACCCGCATGTGGGCCGCCATCCTCGCCGGTCGCGAGGGCGGCCATGACAGCTTGTTCAGCCAGAACGAGCGCATCCTCGAATTCGGCAAACTCGTCACCTTCGACACCGACCGCGGCATCGACGAGGCGAAGTGGAAGCGAGCAGCAGAGGCGTCGGACCCGACCGATCCTCTGGCTGACGGGGAGCTGGCGGAGACGGCATGAAACTCACGTTCATCGAAGAACCGGACCTGGAATTCGGCAACGGCAGCCGCCACATCGACCCACGTAGCGGCATCAACAACTACGGTCCGGCCGACCTGAGCCATACGGGAGTCCGGACGATCCAGATCGGCATCGTCGGCACCAAGGAGGCCATCGATGGGGTCAAGGCATGGCTCGACCGCTGCCGCGAACCAATTACACCCAAAGAAAGCCCGCTATCGCACCTCTACTTACCGTTTCCTGGGTTCCATACCAGCGTCGGCTTCCGCTCGACGATCATCTGGAACGGGCGGCTGGAGCGCACACTCGACAAACGAGCCCTGGAGAACATCGCAACGCTGAGTCCGCTGCAGGCTGTGCAGAAGGGCGTCGAACTGTACGAGGCCGAGCTGAGAACGCTCGATGAGGAACCCAACTGCGACGTGATCATCGTCTGCCGTCCCGACGATCTGCCCGAACGCGAGGAGCCGAAGACCAACCCTGACCGACCGTGGGAGCAACCAAAAGCTGCGTCTATCGGCTTCGACTTCCACGAACTGCTGAAGGCACGCTCGCTGAGCGGTAGTCGTCCCATCCAAATTATCCGACGCGAGACCTGGGACCCGACCTATAAGCCGAAGGGCCGCGACAGGCGACGCCAGCAGGACGAGGCAACCAAGGCCTGGAACCTGCACACGGCGCTGTACTACAAGGCCGGCGGCGTGCCATGGCGGATGACCCGCCATGTCCGGGACCTCACGACCTGCTACGTCGGCGTCGCCTTCTACCGGAGCACCGACAACGAAACACTGCAGACGAGCGTGGCGCAGGTTTTCAACGAGCGCGGCGACGGCGTGATCGTCCGTGGCGCCCAGGCCACTCAGTCGAAGGACGACCGACAGCCACACCTCACCGGCGACGACGCCAAGGACCTCCTTGAGCAGTCGCTGGCCCGTTACCGCATCGAGCACAAGACGGCACCCGCACGCGTCATGCTGCACAAGACCTCTTCGTTCACGCCTGAAGAGTTGGAGGGCTTCCGGGCTGCCGCCGAGGCGGAGCGCCTGGCCATGCTCGAACTCGTCTGGATCCCACGCGAGGACTCCCCCCGGCTGTTTCGGCAAGGCGAGCAGACGACCCTACGAGGCACGCTCCTGTCGCTCACTGACACCCGGCACCTGCTCTACACCCGTGGGAGCGTTCCGTTCTACCGGACTTACCCAGGGATGTACGTGCCGTCGGCACTCCCCTTCCGCCTTGTCGACGTGCAGTCGAGCGCGGCCGAGATCGCGACTGAGCTGCTCGCGCTCTCCAAGATGAACTGGAACGCCACCCAACTCGACGGACGGGTGCCCATCACGCTGCGCACAGCTGACTCGATCGGCCGGATCCTGAAGCACCTCGGCCCGAATGAACGCCCGGCGCCGCGATACGCCTACTACATGTGACTTGGCTCGGTGGGTGTAGCTGGGTATGAGCTCGTCGCTTCTTCGGATCGCATCGGCCAGCACAAGACGGCCAAGCATCGAGAGGTGCCCGCTCCGAGCCGCCGGCGAGGTGCGCGCCGCCCTCCGTGAGTTCACGCACAGCCTCAACACCCCAGACAGCGTTACGTCATCGCAGCTCGGCCCCGCCTCGCCGAGGCACCACAAACCGCCTGAACGAATCGAAGTTATGGGTCATTCAGCCAGTACTATGACCTGTAGTCACTTCTCATAGTGCTCGAACTCAGCGGTTCGGGACGATGAGGGCTCCGGCTTCGCCGGGGCCCTCAATTTCCGTCGCAGCCAGGCCCACTGATCCCGACTGTCATCCGTTCGCGCAGCAGTCCCGTCCTTCATCGGAACGCGGCTGGCGGAGGAGTCGTCAGAAGGTGAGAACGTCGTCGGCTTCGACGGTCCATTCGGCCAGTTCATCCATGGTGGATCGGTTGGCTTCGTCGATGAGGTGTTCTTTGGTGAGGCCGCGCGCGTCGAGGCATGTGCCGCAGCAAGCGATGCTGCCGCCGTGTCGGGAGAAGGACTTCAGCATCCGGTCGAGGGTGTAGTTGCCGTCCGGGGTCCTCTGGCCGGCGACGGCGCAGGTGACACCGTCGCCCATGAGGAAGAGGGTCACCTGGACGTCGTCGCGGCGCACGAGGGAGTTGGCGAGCCGAATGGCGTTGAGGGTTGCGACTACTCCGTACGCAGGGCCGTTGACGATGAGAAGGATCTTCTTCATGGCTCCACAGTCGCCCTGCGGGTCTGCGGGCAACAGTGCCCGAAGACGTGACGGGTAGGGCCGAAGTGCCCTGCCAGGATCTGCTCTTGGCCCAATGGTCGCGATCGTCAGCCGCGGAGGCTTCGGCGTGGGTACTGATGCCAGGCAACGGCGGGGATTAGCAGGACGGCGAGAAACCCGCCCGCAAGGGCGAGGGTTGCGTAGCTGGAGAGGCCGACGATGACGCCGGACATGGCGCCGCCTCCAGCGCCGGCGATCGCGATGAGGACATCGACGGCGCCTTGCGTCTTGGCTCGGGTCTCGAGTGTGGTGGCATCCACGATGAGTGCGGTGCCGCTGATCAGACCGAAGTTCCAGCCGAGTCCCAACAGGACGAGCGCGAGGGTCAGGAGCCTCATCGAGTCCCCTGGGGCGAAGGCTGCGACAAGTCCGGCAGCAAGCAGGGTGATGGCGGAGGCGATGGCCATGGGCACGCGCCCGATCCGGTCGACGAGGCGGCCGGTGACGAGCGACGGCAGGAACATTGCGCCGATGTGCATGCCGATGACGAAGCCGACATCGCCAAGGCTGTGATCGTGGTGGCGCATGTGCACCGGGGTCATAGTCATGATGGCGACCATCGCGATCTGGGAGAGGACCATGATGGTGGCGCCGAGTGCGACTGCGCCTGGTGAGCCTACGACGGGTTCGATCGAGTCGACATCTGCGCTGTCCGGGGCAGACGCGGCAGCCACCAGGCGGTCGTGGGCGATCTGCCGGGCGGTGATGAGCGGGTCGGGGCGAAGGAACACGAAGAGGATGACGCCGGCGATGCCGTAGGCCACGGCGGCGAGGAGGAACGGTCCGGCAAGTGCGGGTATGCCAAGTGTCTCGGCAAGGTCACCGAGGGCGTCGACCGAGTTGGGCCCGGCGACGGCGCCGAGTGTGGTCGAGACCATCGCGATCGAGACCGCGGTGCCGCGTGACCGGGGTGGGGCGAGGTCGGTGCCGGCGTAGCGGGCCTGCAGGTTGGTGGCCGTTCCCGACCCGTAGACGAGGAGAGCGATGAAGAAGAGCACCGGGTTGTCGAGCACCGCGGCGAGCACGATCCCCGCAGCACCGAGAGCGCCGACGATGAACCCACCGGCAAGTCCGAGGCGGCGGCCTGACTGCTGGGAGACGCGGCCGACGGTGAAGGCTGCGAGGGCTGAGCCGAGGGTGAACAGGGCGGCTGGGAGGCCAGCGGCTCCATCGCCGCCGAGCATGTCCTGGGCCAGCAGTGCGCCGACGATGACGCCGGCGGCCAGGCCAGCTCCGCCGAAGACCTGCGAGATGACCACGACCGTCAGGGATCGCCTGTAGAGATCGTGCTGGTCGAGGGTGCCGGGCGGGGTCGCGGTGCCGGGCAGCGAGGAAGTCATGCGTCTCTGGGTCGTCAGGCGGCGGTGTGCGGTCGGAGGATGCCGTCGGTGCGCCATTCGAGGGCGCCGTCTTCGGCGCGGCGGGCGCGGTAGCCGCGGGCGTTGAGGATGCGGACGGCGTCGTGGGCCATTACGCAGTAGGCGCCGCGGCAGTAGGCGACTATCTCGGTGCCGGTGGGGAGCTCGTCGAGCCGGTCGGCGAGCTGCTCGACGGGGATGTTGAGGGCACCTGGGAAGTGGCTGGCGGCGTACTCGGGGCCGGGTCGTACGTCGAGGATGACGAGGTCACCGGTCTGAGCGCGGTTGAGGAGCTCGGCCCGTGTGATGGCTTCGGTGTCCTCTGGGCCGAGGTACGCGCGGCGGGCGTGGTCGGTCCCAGGTCGGTGTTTCAGTGCCACCGAACGGAGGTTGACCAGGAGCTGGGCGACGTCCTCATCGGTGAGGAAGTTGATCACGCGCTTGCCGTCGCGTACGGAGCCGACCAAGCCGGCTTCGCGCAGCGACTGTAGGTGGGCCGAGCAGGTGGAGATGCCCATGTCCGCGACGTCGGCGAGCTCGTCGACGCCGCGCGGACCTTGGGCGAGCAGGTCGAGGAGCTCGAGGCGTCCGGGGTTGGCCAGGGCCTTGCCGACGGCCGCGAACTCGGCGAAGAGTGTGCTCTTGGCGGCGCGGTCACCCATGGGGAGCTCCTTCATGATCGGCATCAGGTGGGCCGGAGGTTCTGGCGTTGCGGGGATGGGTCTCGTACATCCGGACGGCGACGATGAGCGCGGAGACGACACTGATGACGGCGGCCACCCAGACCGCGGCGCGCAGGCTCCACAGGTCGGCGACGATGCCACCCATGAGCGCGCCGACGGCGTAGCCGAGGTCGCGCCAGACTCGGTAGATGCCCACGGCGCGCCCACGCCAGGTCGGGTGTGCGACGTCCCCGATCGCAGCCAGGAGCGTGGGGTAGACCATCGCGGTACCGGCGCCGAGGAGCATGGTGCCCGCGGCCCACGGAGCGAACGTGTCGGCGGCGGCGATCACCGCGAGGCCGGATGCCTGGATGAACATGCCGCCGCTGATCAGGCGCTTGCGGCCCCACCGGTCCGAGAGTGCGCCGGTGAGCAGTTGACCGACGCCCCACACGGCCGGGTAGAGCGCGAACAGCAGCCCGATCTGACCCACAGGAAGTCCCGCCGTTGCGAACAGGAGCGGGAACAAGCCCCAAGAGAGTCCGAAGTTGAGGTTGTTGACCAGTCCCGCCTGGCAGGCCGAGGACAGCGCCTTCTCGCGGAAGCTGGTCTGCACAAAGACCTCACGGTTGCTGAGCTCACCGTGAAGGTGGTCGTGTAGACCGTCGGCTCGCGGCACATGCCCGACGGCTTCGGTGCGGGCGTGGTCCCGGGTCTCCTTGACGGCAAGGGTCGAGAGCCCGAGCGCGAGGGCGGTGTAGGACAGGCCGAGCAGGAATGGCGCCGGGCGTAGGCCGTAGTGGGCGGCCAGGTAGCCGGCTGCCAGGGAGGTGAGGGCCACCGCTCCGTAGCCGGCGGCCTCGTTGAGTCCCATGGCGAGGCCGCGTTGCTGGGGCCCGACGAGGTCGATCTTCATGATCACCGTCGTAGACCAGGTCAGACCCTGGTTGATGCCGAGCAGCACGTTGGCCGCCACCACCCAGCCCCAGTTGGGTGCCCAGATCAGCATCAGCGGGACGGGGATCGCGACGAGCCAGCCAGCAATCAGCACGGGCTTGCGGCCGTAGCGGTCCGACCAGGTGCCGGCGAAGTAGTTGGCGGCGGCCTTGGTGACGCCGAAGGCGATGACGTAGGTGAAGATGAAGGTGTAGCCGGTCAGCCCGAACTCGCGCTCGGCGAGCAGGGGCAGCACGGTCTGCTGCTGCCCGACCATCCCCCCGACCAGTGCGTTGATCGCGACGAGGATCGTGAACTGGGCGGCATTGGCTCGCAGCCCGAGGCGAGGCAGTGTGGCGTGGCCCTGGGTGCCGTGGCCCTGGGCGTCGACCGGGTTCATGAGCCCGCCTCGAGACGGCGACCGGTCGTGGCGGCCCAGTCGTCGGGTCCACCGACCAGCACCGAGAGACCTTGCTGGCCCGCCCGGGCCAGGAGGCTGGCCGCACCCATGGCGCGTTCGCCGTGTCCGCACATCACCACGGTCGGGCCGTGCTGATCGGTGGTCGCCGGGTCGTCGGCCAGGTCGCCCAGCTCGACATGGGCGGCGCCGGGGATGTGCCCCGCCGTGAACTCGCTGGTCTGCCGGATGTCGAGGACGCTGGCGTCTTCGATGTCTTCGGCGGTGACGAGCGGGATGGATCCGGCGGGTTGACCGGCTTGAGTCCAGGCCGCGATACCCCCGTCGAGTTCACCGATCAGGTGGTCGTGGCCGATCTTGCGGGCCTGCCACAGGATCTCAGCGGGATCCTGGTCGGCGCCGCGGACGACGATCAGCGGCTTCGCTGCGGGCAGGAGCCAGCCGAGCCAGGTCGCGAACACCGGCCGCAGCGGGATTGAGACGGAGCCCGGCACGTGGGCGGCGGCGAAGTCAGCGACTGGGCGTACGTCGACCACCTCTGCGCCGGTCCGCCGAAGCTGGGCCACCTCGCCGGGCGCGAGGCCCGGCAGAGAGTCGCCGTTGACGTGGTCGGGGCCGCGTCGGTTGATCTCGCCGAGGGTGAGGAAGTACGGCGGGAAGCTGCCGAGTGAGCCGAGCAGCTGCTGGACGAAGGCGTCCTCGGACTCGGCGCGGAGCAGGTTGTTGGTCGCGCGCTCGGTGCCGATGGTCGAGGTCCGTTCCGAACCGGGAGGGGCCGAGCAGAAGGAGCCGGCGCCGTGGGTGGGCCACACGGCGACCTCGTCGCCGAGCTCGACCAGACGCAGCAGGGAGCGGTACTGGGCGCGGGCGAGCTCTTCGGTCCGCTCAGGTGACACCAGGTCGGTTCGTGCCGCGGAGCCGACGATCAGGGAGCCACCGGTGAAGACCCCGAGCGGCTGTCGGTTGTCGAACAACTCGAAGGCGATGTGCTCGTGGGTGTGGCCCGGCGTTGCCAGCGTCCGGAGGCTCAGCCCGCCGAGGTCAACCTCGTCCCCGTCCGCCAGTCCCCGGTGGGGGAACTCGCGACCGCCTGCCTGCGATGCGAGCACGGTGGCGCCGTCGTCGGCCGCCAGCTGGACCGCGCCGCTGAGGAAGTCGGCATGTAGGTGGGTGTCGGCGGCGTAGGCGATCTTCAAGCCGCGGCGCTCGGCCTCGGCCCGCATCGCCCGTAGGTCGCGGCTCGCGTCGACCGCGAGGGCGCGGCCGTCGGCGAGGTCCACGAGGTAGGCGGAGTTGCCCAGGCCGACGTCGACGACAGGGATGACGGAAATGCTCATGACCCACACACTACGTCATTCCAATGATTGTTGGAATGAGTCCCGCGTCAGTTACTCCCCCGTCGGCTTGGTGGCCCGGATGCGCTCGATCGTGCCGGCCTTCAACCGTTCGGACTCCTCAATGATCAATCCGGCGGCCAGGACGAGAGGCAGCTGCCGGCGGGTCTGGTACTCGCCGGCGAGGCGCCCGGTGAGCTGCTCGACCAGCCACGGCCAGGTGCTGCCGATGTGGTCGAGCAGGAGCAGATGCCCTCCTGGCACCAGCACCCGGTGCATCTCCGCGATCGCTCTCTCGGGATCCGGGATGCTGCACAGCGACAGCGCGCAGACGACAGTGTCGAACGACGCGTCGGGGAACGGGAGGTGCGCCGCGTCGCCTTCGCGAAGGTCAGCCTCAAGGCCGAGCTCGGCGGCGTACTTCCTGGCGAGGGCGAGCATCTCGGGACTCAGGTCGACGCCAGTGACGGTCGCTTCGGCGTCGTAGTGCGCGAGGTTCCGGCCGGTGCCGACCGCGATCTCCAGGACCCGGCCGTGCGCCCTGGCCCCGATCCACTCACGACCTCCGCCGAACCAGACCTTCTCGAAGAACGCGATCTGCTTGTTGTAGCCCGGCGCGGCCCTGTCCCAGATGCGCCGTTGCTTGGCCGTCGGTGTCTCACACACCTTGGCAGCCGTTCCAGTCATTGCTCTGTCCTTCCTGCGTGATGGGTAGAGACACGTTCGGCCCCGACGCGACGGCGGCCTCGACGACCCCCTGACGCATCTGCGGATCCGAGCTGCGGCGCGTGTCGGGCATCAGGCACCTCCGGCTGGGTTCATCGAGCGGGTGATCATCGCGGCGAGGGTGGACGCAACGGTCGCGTCGTCATGCGGCAACGACGATGCCGGCGGGGCAGGGTCGAAGCGGCAGTGCACGCCCCACAGCACGCACAGCTCGACCGTGGTGCGTGCGACCAAGTCGACCGGGCCGGGCAACGTGAACAGGCCCGCACGCGCGCGACTGTCGAGGTAGGCCCCCATGCCCGACATCGGGTCGCCGCGGCCGGCCTCGGACCAGACCCTGCCCAGCTCCGGCAACTCGGGGGCACAGCGGTCGACGAGCTTGATGGCGACCCGATTGCGCGACAGCCGCTGGTAGAGGTCCAGGACGATGTTGGAGAGTTCCGTCGCGGCCTCGGCAGCAGTCCGCGGCAATCGGTCACGCCCCAACGCCTGGGTCAGAGCGAGGTCGGGGATCTCGGCAGCCAAGCGTCGCGCCACGAGCTCGACCAGCTCCCCCTCGGCGGGAGCGCGAACCGGCAGGGCGCTGACGTCGGGCACGTGCTCGAGTCCGTCGCCGAAGCGAACGGCGGCGGCGAACATCGCCTCCTTGGTGGCGGCGTAACCGTAGAGAGTGCCCTTCGCCAGTCCGAGGACGTCTGCGATGTCTTGCATCTGGGCGCGCCGATAGCCATGAGTCACAAAGACGGCCACCGCCGCCTCGACGACGGCGGACAATCTGTCTGAAGGAATCCTTCGAGCCACATGACCATCATAATTGACCGACCTGGTCAGTCAACCGTTTCGGCACCCGGGTTCGCAGCGGCCCGGGCCCGACCACGCTCCAGGCAAAGGAGCCGTCAACGGCTACGGGCATCTCCGTCGCTGCCTGGCGTCGTATGCCGAGGGGGCGAACCCTCCGATGCCGACGGCCGGCCCAGCCCGGCAGCCTCAGGGCGGCGTCTCCTCCTCATCCGCCTCATCAACCGCTTGACGTCGGATCAACACCACCACCGCGAGCACCACGAACGGCCCGAACGCCACCAGCAGCACCACCCCCTGCTCGACCGGGTGCAGGGCACCCAGGTGCAGAGGAACCGTCACCATCGGTCAGGTCCCGAACAGCAGGTAGAGGCCCATGAAGGTGTACAGCACCATCGCGAACAGCAAGGGAAGCTGGCCGGTGATCTGGTGCCGCTTGGGCAGGATCTCCAGCGCGCGGTCATGCGCGGCGATCACACCGAGGACGTGCCCGGTGACGATGGCGAGCACCTTGGTCGTGGCCAGGAACGTCGGATGCTGCGCCAACCAGTAGCTCGCCTCCCAGTCCGCGGTACCGAACAGGTTCGACCCGTTACCCATGGGGTCGCTGAGCTGAATGAGGGTCTGCTGACCGGTCTGCACCAAGAAGCTGAGGTAGTGGGCGAACATGTAGCCGACGATGATCGGCACGATGGAGTGGGCCAGTAGCCGCGGGATCTGCCAGCGATGGACGCGTTCGACTCCGGTGGCCATCGACGCGGCAGCGAACGTCACGCCGACGATGACGACGGCGGTCAGGAGGCCGAGCGTGCCCAACACCGTGGGGCTGATGCCGCTGTCCTGGACGAAGCGGATCCAGGTGGCGCTGTCTCGCCAACTGTCATAGGCGGTACTGCCGAGCAGGACGGCGGCCACGGCGACCAGTCCACCCTCCGCGGGGATCCGTGACAGGTGCCGCAGCGGAGTCACCCACACCAGCCGGCTCGCTGTGTCGCGTCCCCAGAGTGAGAGGTGGGCCAGCAGCGTGGAGTAGACCTCGAACGGGTCCGCGCGTTCCAGCCACCGATCGCCGAAGACGGCGCCGCCAACGACCATCGCTGCGAGGTAGCAAGCCATCCACAGCCGCAGTGGGCCGAGGTAGGTCGAGTCCGGTGAAACCAGCTCGAGCCACACGAACGCGAACAAACCGATGGCGGCAGGCCAGTACCCGAGCCACGCGGGGTACTCGCGGAGTCCCTGCGAGGGCGGTTGGCCGGTGGCCTTGGCCAGCAGCAGGTGGATGGTGCGGACGGGGCTGAGGGCCCGGAAGACCCGGCCAAACAGCAGCGAGGCAGGGACGATGCCGACCCACAGCCACACGTAGATCACGCCGAAGGTCGGATTGATGAGACTGTCCGGCCCAAAGAGGGCCGGCCACAGCATGAAGAAGAAGAACGCGAGCCCCGCCGCCCTCAGGAGCACAGACCAGGCGGAGCTGTCGAGTAGCCGTGCGAGGCGCTGCGGTACAGCTCGCTCGCCGCGTCCGTCGCCGAAGCGTGGGCTCTGCCAGGCGAGCAGCAGGACGACGAATGACAGGGTCAGGGCGGCGGTGCCGGCCGCGATGGCCAGCGAGGCCGGGATGGGCAGGTCAGCTCCGCCGCCCAGGCCGTGCATCGGCAGGATCAGCGAGCTCATTCAGCGGACCTCGATGAGCGCGACCACGGCGCTGGTGTCGTGGTCCTCGACCTCGACACTGCCGGGGGTCTCGATCACCAACTGGGTGCGGGTGCTGCCGGCGTCGAACTCGACGAACTGCTCGGGGGTGGAGTGGACGTGCAATTCGCCGGCACGGTCGGACTCGACCTCGATCATCAGTTTCTCCCCCGTCGCCAGATCGATCTCTTGGGCGTTCGGCCGTACCTGCTCGCCGGCGATCGTGACGCTCAGCAGGGGTCCGGTCGGGGTGGGTTCGTCACTCGCGCTGGGTGTGGGGGAAGCGGTCGCCGAGGTGGTCTCCGACGAGGGGGCGGGGGTGGGTTCGTCGGCGTTGGAGACGGTGTCGGTGCCAGAGCAGGCAGCCAGGACGGTCGCAGCTGCGAGGGCGGCGAGAGTGGTCTTGGTCGGACGGATGAAGGTGGGCATGGCAAATCTCCTGATGTCGTGATCTGGGGCGGCGACTGGACACAGCGAACGGCGTGCGTGCAGGCGCAGAAGAAGGTGCGTGGGTCAGATCACGATGAGCGGAGGCCCACGGCGCCCGAGCCCTCCGGTCAGGGAGGCAAGCTGCCGTGCTGGTCCCTGCTCGGAAGCGGCAGCGTGAATCGAAGGTTGGGCGCCTCGCGTCGTGACACCGTGCATAGAGGTGAACCGGGTCAGCACCCGGACCACTGATGCGGCGAGCAGCGCGAGGACGGTCCACAGTGCGGCTTCGCCCTGCGCGAGCCACCAGGCCACGACCGCGGCGGCCGCCAGGTGCGCAAAGGCCATGGCAGCGTGGGGGCCGGTCAGGTCGTCAAGAATGTGCGTCAGCCAGTGGGGCATGACGAACTCGCCGCCGGAAAGCGGTTCGGGCCGCCCCATCGTCAGGTCGTAGAGCGATCCGCGGCGGCCCGAGCCGACTTCCGCCACGAACCCATCGGTGTGCGTTGAGGGTGCGCGGGCCGGGAGGTGGTCACCGGCATGGCCTGCCAGGAGGGTCAGCATGAGGTGGGTTGCGAACTGTCCGCCGCCCACCAGGACGATCATGCGGAACAGCCCCGCGGGGCCACCCATCGACGCGATGGCGACGGTTGCGATCGCCGCGTAGAGGAGGATCAGCCAGATCACGGGCGGGAGGAGTCCGCCGGCCGCGACGTGCGCAACGAGACCGAGGCCCCCAGCCACCGTTGCCGTCACCAGGCCACGCGCCACCCGCAGACCGGGTCCCGCGCGCAGATCGCTCACGCGGCGATTCTCGCGCACCCTTCGCCAGCCTTGGTCAGCGACCTGGGGACCGGTCTCGGCCGATCAGGAGAATGCACTCTCTCGGAGTCTGGGCCCCAGCGCCGCAGACGTTCAGGTGGTGACGCCAGCCCTCTCCCGCTACGGGGGTCGCGGGAGATCGTCACGGCGCTG
>NZ_BAAIFY010000035.1:0-27285 GCF_054653575.1 Nocardioides pyridinolyticus
ACTTTGCCAGCAGGGTCACCCCTCATCGAGGGTGGCCCTGCTCGGCATTTCAGCCCGTTTTTCTTCACAGGCGGCCCTTCCCGCGCGCTCGTGCACAGGCACCGCTGCGCCGACCCGAAGATGTCGGACCGTTCGCGGAGCCTGCTGCTCGGAGGTGATGTGCGATGTCCGCACCGAAGACCGAGGCGAGGACGGCCTCGAAGGACAGTTCGATGAACCAGGTCCGGTTGATCGGCCGGCTCTCCCAGGGGCCCGAGGAAAGGCTGCTCCCCAGCGGCGACTCGGTCTGGACGTTCCGCGTGGTGGTGCCCCGCCGGCGGAGCGCCGGCAGGTCGCGTCAGACCGTGGACGCGATCGAGTGCGCCGCCTGGTCGGGCCGGGCGCGCAGGTCGGTGAGCGGCTGGGCGGCCGACGACGTGGTCGAGGTGACCGGTGAGTTGCACCGGCGCTTCTTCCGGGCCGGGGGCGCGGTCGCGTCGCGGGTGGAGGTCGAGATGACCTCTGGCAAGGTCATTCGTCGCGCAATGAGCGGATGAGGACGCCGACGTTGGGCTTGGGCTGGAACGACGTGGCCTTCTCCGGCAAGAGCCGGTCCGCCGCGCATGTGGCCAGCACCTGGCCGAAGTCCGGTGCCGGCATCAGGACGGCGACGCCATGACGCTTCGCGAGGTCCTGGAGCGCGTCGTCCACGGTGTGGTGGTAGGCCATGCGCGTGGGCCGGCGCTCGATCGCCGGGATGACCAGCTCGTGAAGCACCTCGACGGCGACCCGGTCCGGGGGCAGCTCGATCCGGAGCGTGGCCCACCGGGTGCCGTCGCTGACCACCAACCGGTCGGGAGCGAGAGCGGCCACCGCGGGACGCGCCCCGGCGGTGCGCCAGTGGGCGCCGACGGCGGAAGCGGCACGCTCGAGGTCCGCGAGCGCGATGCCGCCCAGGGCCCGGTGGATCGGCCCCAGGTAGAGCGGGGTGTCGTCCTGGTCGACCAGCATCGCGAGCCCGGCGTCGGTGGCCGGCCGTGGGTCCTTGCGCTGCAACTGCAGGTAGGCGGCGTACCGATGGTGGCCGTCGGCGATGAGCGCCGTGGCAGGGGCCAGGGCGTCGTCGATCACCCGGATCTCGGCCGGGTCGGTGATCGCCCACACCTGGTGCTGCTGGTCGCCGCGGTCGGTGAAGGCACGCAATGGCGGGCGCTGCTGGACGGTGTCGAGCAGGTCGCGCACCGTTGGCGACCCGCGGTGCACCAGCAGGATCGGGGCGGGGTTGACCTGCATCTCGCTCATGCGGGCGGCCAGCTCGCCGGCCTGGGCGGGATGGATGCCCTCGTGCGGCAGCACGGCCACGTCCTCGCGGCTCGCGGCCCGCCGGCTGATGTCGAGCGCGCCCACGAGTCCGCGGACGGTGATCCCGCCGGTCGTGTACTCGTGCAGGTACAGGCCGGGCTGCTCGTCGCGGGCGAGCTGGCCCTTGCGCTCCCACCGCCGCAGCCGCTCGCTGACGTCTCGGTAGGGCCGGGTGAACGCCCGGACCGACGAGGCCGCACCGATCCGGCCCGCGGCGAGGGAGAGGCCGCGAAAGGGCAGCAGCCGGAGCGGTCGCGCCACATGGGGCGGGGGGACCAGGGCGCCGGCGTCCATCGGAGCATCGTAGGGTGCGAGCACGTCCGTACCGTCAGGAGGCATACGTGCTCGGCTCGTCTGACCAGGCCCTGTGCCGCGCCTACGACCTCGCGATGCTGGACCTCGACGGGGTCGTCTACGTGGGCGGCCACGCCGTTCCCGGCGCGCCGGAGCACCTGGCGAAGGCGCGGGCCGGCGGACTGCGGCTCGCGTTCATCACCAACAACGCTTCGCGACCGCCGGAGCTGGTCGCCGAGCACCTGCGAGAGCTCGGCGTGGAGGCGACCGCGGCCGACGTCGTGACCTCCGCGCAGGCGGCGGCACGCCTGGTCGCGGAGCGGTTCGGGGCGGGGGCGCGCGTGGTGTGCCTGGGTGCCGACGGTCTGCGCGCGGCACTCGCGGCGGCCGGGGTGGAGCCGGTCGGGGCCGAGGACGACGCGGTGGCGATCTGCACCGGCTACGGGCCGGACGTGCGGTGGTCGGCGATCATGCGCGCGGCCGTCCGGATCAGGGACGGGCTGCCCTGGGTGGCGAGCAACACCGACGCGACCTTCCCGACGGCGTTCGGCGTGGCTCCCGGACACGGCGTGCAGGTCGAGATGCTGCGCCGCTTCGCGGGCGTGGACCCCGTGGTGGCGGGCAAGCCGGAGCGACCGCTGCTCGACGAGACCGTGCGCCGGGTCGGCGGGCAGCGCCCGCTGATGGTCGGCGACCGTCTCGACACCGACATCGAGGGCGCCCACCGGGCCGGCATCGACTCGCTGCTGGTGCTCACCGGTGTGACCGGCCTGGTCGACCTGGTGGCGGCGCCGGAGCAGCTCCGTCCGACGTACGTCGCGCGCGACCTCGCCGGCCTGGCGGAGTCGCACGGGGTGCCGGAGGAGGCCGCCGGCTGGTTCGTCCTCGGGGGCTGGCGGGCGCGCGCGAGCGATGGGCGCCTCGAGGTGGCGGGCGACGGCGCCCCCGACGACTGGTGGCGGGTGGTCGCCGCGTGCGCGTGGGCGCACCTGGACGCGACCGGGGAACCGGTGGAGGTGTCCGGGGTGCAGGCGCCTCCGCGATAGCCTCGGGGGCATGAGTGAGGACCCCGAGTTCCCGACCCCGGCGGAGGACCCCGGAGCGCCCGAGACGGTGCCGCCGGAGCCGGAGCGCGTCCGGACGGGGGTGTCCGGCGTCGACGAGGTGATCACCGCCGTCGAGGAGCTCGAGGAGCGTCCGCTGGAGGAGCACGTGGGCGTGTTCGAGACCGCGCACGACCGTCTCCGCCGCGCGCTGGACGCGACGGACGACGACCCGGCCTGACGTGCCGCCACGACGGCTACGCCTGGACGCCGAGCTGGTCCGCAGGGGACTGGCCCGGTCCCGGGAGCACGCCAGCGAGCTGATCGCCCAGAAGCGGGTGACCGTGTCCGGTGCCGTGGCGACCAAGCCGGCGACGGGCGTGACCACGGACGTCGCGATCGTGGTGGCGACCGACCCGGACCGTCCCGAGTACGTCTCCCGGGGCGGGCACAAGCTCGCCGGGGCACTGGCGGCGTTCGAGCCGGAGGGCTTCGTGGTCGAGGGGCGGCGCTGCCTGGACGCGGGCGCGTCCACGGGCGGGTTCACCGACGTGCTGCTGCGCCACGGTGCCGCCGAGGTGGTCGCGGTCGACGTCGGCTACGGCCAGCTGGCCTGGAAGCTCCAGTCCGACGAGCGGGTGCTGGTGCGTGACCGCGTCAACGTCCGCGAGCTCACGACCGAGATCACCGACGGCCCGGTGGACGTGGTGGTGGGCGACCTGTCCTTCATCTCCCTCGAGCTCGTGCTCGACGCGCTTCTGGACGTGACCGCGCCCGACGGCGACCTGGCGCTGATGGTCAAGCCCCAGTTCGAGGTCGGCAAGGAGCGGCTCGGCAAGGGCGGGGTCGTGCGGGACCCGGCGCTGCGTGCGGAGATGGTGGCCAAGGTGGCCGCCGCCGCGGCGCGGAGGGGCTGGGGTGCGCACATGGTGGCGACCAGCCCGCTGCCGGGGCCGTCCGGGAACGTGGAGTTCTTCCTGTGGTTGCGCCAGGGCCCGGCGACCCTCGACGAGGACGCCATCCACACCTCGGTGCGCGCCGCCGCGCCACCGGGGGCGGCGGGTGAGAAGGTGGAGACGTGACCAGCCCCGACCCGGCGACGCCGACCCGGCGCGTGCTTCTCGTCGCCCACACCGGCCGCGACGACGCCCGCGAGGTGGCCCGTGCCTTCGCGAAGGCGCTGACGGCGCAGGGGCTGCTGGTCCGCCTGCTCCGGACCGAGGCCGCCGACCTCGGGCTCGCCGCGACGGACGGCGCGATCGAGGTCGTCGGCGAGGAGGTGAGCGAGGACTGTGAGCTGGTCGTGGTGATCGGCGGCGACGGGACCATCCTGCGGGCGGCCGAGCTGACCCACGGCTCCGGCACCCCGGTGCTGGGGGTGAACCTCGGGCACGTGGGGTTCCTGGCCGAGGCGGAGTACGAGGACCTGGAGTCGACGATGGAGGCGATCGTCGACCGGCGCTACACGATCGAGGACCGGCTCACGCTCGACGTCACCGTGCACCGCGACGGCGAGGTCGTCGCGCGCACGTGGGCGCTCAACGAGGCGAGCGTCGAGAAGGCCGCGCGCGAGCGGATGATCGAGGTGGTCGTCGAGGTCGACGGGCGGCCGCTGTCGCGGTGGGGCTGCGACGGCGTGGTCTGCGCGACGCCGACCGGCTCGACGGCGTACAACTTCAGCGCCGGCGGCCCGATCGTGTGGCCGGGCGTCGAGGCCCTGCTGATGGTGCCGATCAGCGCGCACGCGCTGTTCGCGCGCCCGCTCGTCGTCGCGCCCACGTCGGCCCTGGCGGTCGAGGTGCTCGCCCGCACCGACGGGTACGGCGTGCTGTGGGCCGACGGGCGGCGCGCGTTCGACCTGCCGCCGGGTGCGCGGATCGAGGTGCGCCGCGGGGCGACCCCGGTGCGGCTGGTGCGGCTGCACGAGGCGCCGTTCACCGACCGGCTGGTGGCCAAGTTCGGACTGTCGGTCGAGGGCTGGCGCGGCTCCACCGAGCGCCGGCGCCGGATCGCCCAGGGGTCCGACGATGCTTGAGGAGATCCGGATCGGCCAGCTCGGCGTGATCGACTCCTCCACGCTGGCGCTCGGCCCGGGGCTGACCGTGATCACCGGTGAGACCGGCGCGGGCAAGACGATGATCGTGACCGCGCTCGGCCTGCTGCTCGGCGGCCGCGCCGACAGCGGCGCGGTGCGCACCGGCGCGAAGACCGCCCGGGTCGAGGGCGTGGTGCGGGTCGGCGACCTGGCCGCGTTCGCGGCCGCGGTCGAGGAGGTCGGCGGCGAGGTCGAGGACGACCGGGTGGTGCTGGCGCGCAACGTGTCGGCGGAGGGCCGTTCGCGGGCGTTCGTCGGCGGCGCCTCCGTGCCGGTCTCGTCGCTGGCGGGCGTCGCCGAGCCGCTCGTGGCGGTGCACGGCCAGTCCGACCAGCACCGGCTGCTCCGGGCGCAGGCCCAGCGCGAGGCGCTGGACCGGTTCGGGGGCGAGACGCTGGCGACGCTGCTGGCGGCGTACGCCGACCTCCACCACCGGCTCGAGGCGGTCGAGCGCGAGCTGGACGAGGTGGTGGCGCACGCGCGGGAGCGCGCGCAGGAGGCCGACCTGCTGCGGTTCGGGCTCGGCGAGATCGAGGCCGTCGCACCGGAGCCGGGGGAGGACACCACGCTCGCGGCCGAGGAGTCGCGGCTGGGGTTCGCCGACACGCTCCGCACCGCGGCCGAGCAGGCCCGGGAGGCGCTCTCCAGCGAGCAGGGCGACCCCGACGCGCTGGCGACCACGTCGGCCGCGCGCGGCCTGCTGGACGGCGTCCGCGAGCACGACGCCGAGGCGGGCGAGCTGGCCGACCGGCTGGCCGAGATCACCTACCTGCTGTCCGACCTGGCCGCGGATGTCGCGTCCTACGCCGCCCGCGTCGACACCGACCCGGCACGGCTGGCGGCGGTGTCCGAGCGCCGGGCGGCGCTGACCGCGCTGACCCGCAAGTACGGCGAGACGATCGATGAGGTGCTGGCCTGGGCGGAGCGCTCCGCGACCCGGCTGCTCGACCTCGACGGCACCGACGAGCGGATCGAGCAGTTGCGCGCCGAGCAGGCGGTGCTGACCCGCGACCGCGAGGCCGCGGCCGCCGCACTCACGGCCGCGCGCACCGAGGCCGCGGGGCGGCTCGGGCAGGAGGTCACCGCCGAGCTCGCGCTGCTCGCGATGCCGCACGCGCGCCTGACCGTCGAGGTCCGGCCGAAGGGCCAGTACACCGCCTCCGGCGCGGACGAGGTCGAGCTGATGCTCGCGGCCAACACCGGGTCCGAGCCGCGGGCGCTGGCCAAGGGCGCGTCCGGCGGCGAGCTGTCCCGCGTCATGCTCGCGCTCGAGGTCGCGCTGGCCGGGACGAGCCCGGTCCCGACGTTCGTCTTCGACGAGGTCGACGCCGGCGTCGGCGGGGCCGCGGCGGTCGAGGTCGGCCGCCGGCTGGCCCAGCTGGCCCGGACCGCGCAGGTGCTCGTCGTCACGCACCTGCCCCAGGTCGCGGCGTACGCCGACCGCCACGTCGTGGTCGAGAAGTCCTCCGACGGCACCGTCACCAGCTCGGGCCTGACCGTGCTCGACGACGAGCAGCGCGAGCGGGAGCTGTCGCGGATGATGGCCGGGCTCGCCGACTCCGACACCGCGATCGCGCACGCCCGCGAGCTGCTCGACGTGGCCCAGGAGGCGCGCTCCGCGCGCTGACGCGCCCGGTATCCCGCGGTCCGCGGATCGGCCGGCCCGCTTTGGCAGCATGGGGCCAGTGCTGAGGAACTCCGTACGCCCACGCAACGCCGTCGGCCTCCCCGGCCTGGTGGGCACCGCGCGCGTCGAACGACGGACCCGCGCGCTGCTGCCCCGCCTGCGCCCGGGTGACGTCGCCGTCGTCGAGCACGTCGACATGGACCGCGCGACCGCGCAGGCGCTGGTCGACGCCGACGTCGTCGCGGTCGTCAACGCCGCGCCGATGATCTCCGGCCGCTACCCCAACCTCGGCCCGCAGCTGCTGGTCGAGGCGGGCGTGCTGCTCGTCGACGGCGTCGGCGTGGCCGCGCTCGGCGCGATCGGGGAGGGTCGGGGCGTCCGGCTCCACGAGGGCGTCGTGTACGCCGGCGAGGAGGTCGTGGCCCGCGGCCGGGAGGTCGACGCGGCGACCGTCGCGGCCGAGCTGGACCGGGCCCGCACCGGGCTGGTCACCCAACTGGAGACCTTCACCCACAACAGCACCGAGTTCCTGCGCCGCGAGCAGGACCTCCTGCTGCACGGCCTCGGCGTCCCGCGGCTCGACACCCGGATCGCCGGCCGCCCGGTCGTCGTGGTCGTCCGTGGCCACGAGCACGAGCAGGAGCTGGCCCGGATCAGGCCGTTCCTGCGCGAGCAGCACCCCGTGCTCGTCGGCGTCGGTGCCGGGGCGGAGGTGCTGCGCGCGGCCGGCTTCAATCCGGACGTCGTGGTGGTCGACGCCCGGGCCGAGGACGCCGAGCTGCCGTCGGCGAAGACGCTGCGCTCGGCCCGCGACGTCGTCGTGCGCGTCGACCGCGGCGCGGACCGGTCGCAGGTCGACTCGATCGAGCGGCTCGGCGTACGCCCGAAGCGGTTCGAGTCCGCCGCCACCCCTGAGGACGCCGGGCTGATCCTGGCGGACGCGGGGGAGGCCGCGGTGATCGTCGGGGTCGGGATGCACGCCACGCTCGAGGAGTTCCTCGACCGCCAGCACTCCGGGCTGGCCAGCACCTACCTCACCCGCCTCAAGGTCGGGCCGCGACTGGTCGACGCGACCGCCGTCCCGTACCTCTACTCGGGCCGGGTCCGACCCTGGCACGTGCTCGTGGTGCTGATCGCCGGGCTGGTCGCCCTGGCCGCCGCCATCGCCGTCACGCCGGTCGGCCAGGACTGGCTCGACTCCCTGACCGACGCCCTGCAAGGACTGCTGAAGTGATCTCGTTCCGCCACCACATCGTCTCGCTCGTCGCCGTCTTCCTGGCGCTCGCCGTCGGGGTCGTCCTCGGCGGAGGTCCGTTGAGCGACCTGGGCCGCGACGACCGGCCCGCCTCCGCCACCACGAAGGAGCGCACGTCCGACCGGGCGGTGTCGTACGGCGACCGGTTCGCGGCCGCCGGCGCCGAGGCGCTGTACGCCGACGGGCTGGAGGACCGGGACGTCTCGGTCGTCGTGCTGCCCGGTGCCGACCCCGACGTCGTCAGTGCGCTCGGCGCCCAGGTGGAGACCGCCGGGGCAGCGGTGGCCGGCACCTACGAGGTGCAGGACGCGCTGACCGACGTGTCGGAGAAGTCGCTGGTCGACACCCTGGGCAGCCAGCTCGCCCAGCAGCTCTCCGACGGCGCGGTGAGCGCGGACGCGCCGACCTACCAGCGGATCGGCCAGCTGGTCGGGCTCGCGGTCTCGGGCGACATCCCGAGCTCCGACGCCGCCGCGGTCCGGCAGAGCCTGGCGGGTGCGGAGCTGCTGTCCTCGCCCGAGAGCGCGGTCCGGGCTCCCCTCGTGCTCGTGGTGCTCGGCGACGAGACCGACCCGGCGATCCTCTCCGGGGTCGTGGCCGGGCTGGCCGACCGGGCGACCGGCGTGGTCGTGGCCGGGGACACCGCGTCCGCGGCCGGCGAGGGCGGCCTCGCGGCGCTCCGCTCGGACGGCGACGCCGACCGCGCCGCCACCGTCGACGGGGCCGACACGCCGCTGGGCCAGGTGACCGCCACGCTGGCCCTGATCCGGTCGCTCTCGGTCCAGGGCGGGTCCTTCGGTGCGTCGGGATCGGACGGACCCGTCCCGGTCGCCTGACGGCACCTGGCGCCGGAACCCGCCGGCCGCGCGCCGAAGCGGTTCCGGGCCACGGATCCCGTAGGATGGAGTTCCGTGAGTAGTGGGACGCCGACCAAGCACGTGTTCGTGACCGGAGGCGTCGCCTCCTCGCTCGGGAAGGGCCTGACGGCGTCCAGCCTCGGCAGCCTCCTCAAGGCGCGTGGTCTGCGCGTGACCATGCAGAAGCTCGATCCGTACCTCAACGTGGACCCGGGGACGATGAACCCGTTCCAGCACGGCGAGGTGTTCGTCACCAACGACGGCGCGGAGACCGACCTCGACATCGGGCACTACGAGCGGTTCCTGGACACCGACCTCGGCCAGATCGCGAACGTCACGACCGGCCAGGTCTACTCCAGCGTGATCGCCAAGGAGCGGCGCGGCGACTACCTCGGCGACACCGTCCAGGTGATCCCGCACATCACCAACGAGATCAAGGACCGGATCCTCGCGATGGGCGGTCCGGACGTCGACGTGGTGATCACCGAGATCGGCGGCACGGTCGGCGACATCGAGTCGCTGCCGTTCCTCGAGGCCGCCCGCCAGACCCGGCACGACATCGGCCGCGACAACTGCTTCTTCCTCCACGTGTCGCTGGTGCCCTACATCGGCCCGTCCGGCGAGCTGAAGACCAAGCCCACCCAGCACTCCGTCGCCGCCCTGCGCCAGGTCGGCATCCAGCCCGACGCGGTCGTCTGCCGCGCCGACCGCGAGCTGCCGGCGTCGATCAAGAAGAAGATCTCGCTGATGTGCGACGTCGACCAGGACGCCGTCGTCACTGCGGCCGACGCGCCGTCGATCTACGACATCCCCAAGGTGCTGCACCGTGAGGGCCTCGACGCCTACCTCGTGCGCCGCCTGGACCTGCCGTTCCGCGACGTCGACTGGACCGTCTGGGACGACCTGCTCCGCCGGGTGCACCACCCCAAGGAGGAGGTCACGGTCGCGCTGGTCGGCAAGTACGTCGACCTGCCCGACGCCTACCTCTCGGTCGCCGAGGCGCTGCGCGCCGGCGGCTTCGCCCACGAGGCCAAGGTGCACCTGCGCTGGGTCGCCTCCGACGAGTGCCAGACCACGGCCGGTGCCGCCAGGAACCTCCAGGACGTCGACGCGATCTGCGTCCCCGGCGGCTTCGGCGTCCGCGGCATCGAGGGCAAGCTCGGCGCGCTCACCTACGCCCGCACCCACGGCATCCCGACGCTCGGCCTGTGCCTGGGCCTCCAGTGCATGGTGATCGAGTACTCCCGCACGATGCTCGGCCTGGAGAAGGCCGGCTCGACGGAGTTCGACCCGGACACCCCGGAGCCCGTGATCGCGACCATGGCCGAGCAGGTCGCCTTCGTCGAGGGGGCCGGCGACCTCGGCGGCACCATGCGGCTCGGCCTCTACCCGGCCGCGCTCAAGGAGGGCTCCATCGCCCGGGAGGTGTACGGCGCCGCCCAGATCGACGAGCGGCACCGGCACCGCTACGAGGTGAACAACAGCTACCGCGACCCGCTCGAGGCGGCCGGCCTGGTGTTCTCCGGCACCTCGCCGGACAACACCCTGGTCGAGTTCGTCGAGCTCCCGCGCGACGTCCACCCGTACTACATCGCGACCCAGGCCCACCCCGAGCTGCGCTCGCGCCCGACCCGCCCGCACCCGTTGTTCGCGGGCCTGGTCGGAGCGGCCATCGAGCGGCAGAAGGAGCTGCGGTTCCCGATCGACGAGTCCGGCCTGCGCCGCGAGCCCGAGCCCGAGGACGACTGAGTGCCCGACCTCGCGGACCGTCCCGAGGAGTGGCCGGTCCGCTCCTCGTCGTACCGCTACGACGGCGGCTGGGTGGTGAGGCTGCGCGAGGACGCGGTGCAGCGCCCCGGCCACCCCGAGGAGGAGCCGTTCTCCCGGCTGGTGGTCGAGCACCCGGGCGCCGCGATCGTGCTCGCGATCGACGACGAGGACCGCGTGCTGTGCCTGTGGCAGTACCGCCACGCGATCGGCCAGCGGCTGGTCCAGCTGCCGGCCGGCCTGCTCGACGTCGACGGTGAGGAGCCGATCGAGGTCGCCCGCCGCGAGCTGGTCGAGGAGGGCGGCTACGAGGCCGCCGAGTGGACGCACCTGCTGTCGGCGTACTCCTCGGCGGGCATCATCGGCGAGACCTCCCACTTCTTCCTCGCCCGCGGGCTGACCGAGGTCGCCCGCGGCGACTTCGAGCTCGAGCACGAGGAGGCCGAGATGGAGATCGGCTGGGTGCCGCGGGCCGAGCTCCGCGAGGCGGTGCTCGCCGGACACGTGCGCGACGCGCACCTGGCGCTCGCGCTGCTGACCGCGGAGGCGCGGGAGCGCTAGTCTCGAGCGCATGAAGGTCGGGGTTCCGAAGGAAGTCAAGGACCACGAGTACCGGGTGGCGATCACCCCGATCGGGGTGCACGAGCTGGTGGCCCACGGTCACGAGGTCCTCATCGAGACCGGCGCGGGCCTCGGATCCCAGGTCCCCGACGAGGAGTACGCCGGTGCCGGAGCGACCATCGTCGCGACCGCCGAGGAGGCGTGGGGCACCGACGGCGGCGTCGACCTCGTGCTGAAGGTCAAGGAGCCGGTGGCGGAGGAGTACCGCCGGATGCGGGAGGGGCTGACGCTGTTCACCTATCTGCATCTGGCGGCGGACCGGCCGTTGACCGAGGAGCTGTTGAGGCGCCAGGTCACGGGCATTGCCTACGAGACGGTGCAGCTGCCCTCGGGTGGGCTGCCGTTGCTGTACCCGATGTCGGAGGTGGCGGGCTGTCTGGCTCCGCAGGTCGGCGCGTACTCGCTGATGAAGGCGCAGGGCGGCCGGGGCGTGCTGATGGGGGGCGTGGGCGGGGTGGCGAACGCGAAGGTGGTGATCATCGGCGCCGGCGTGAGCGGCCAGAATGCGGCGAACATCGCGCTGGGGATGGGGGCGGACGTGACGCTGTTGGACACCGATCTGGACAAGCTGCGGATGTCGTTCTGGCGCTACAACAACCGGGTGCACGGCCTGGCCTCGTCGAGGTTGGCGATCGAGCAGCAGGTGGTGGAGGCGGACCTGGTGATCGGTGCGGTGCTGATCCCCGGGGCGGCGGCGCCGAAGCTGGTCTCCAACGAGCTGGTGGCGCGGATGAAGCCGGGGTCGGTGCTGGTCGACATCGCCGTCGACCAGGGTGGCTGCTTCGAGGACACCCGGGCGACCACGCACTCCGACCCGACCTACGAGGTCCACGGCTCGATCTTCTACTGCGTGGCGAACATGCCGGGTGCGGTGCCGAACACCAGCACCTACGCGCTGACCAACGCCACCCTGCCTTACGTGGTCGCGTTGGCCGACAAGGGCTGGCAGCAGGCCTGCCGCGAGGACCCGTCCCTGGCCCTGGGCCTCAACACCCACGCCGGGCGGCTGACCAACGGGCCGGTGGGCGAGGCAGTCGGCATCGAGAGCGTGGACCTGGACGGAGTGCTCGCCTGAACGACGTGCAGCGCGCAGTCCGCACCTACCTCGACCACCTCTCGGTCGAGCGCGGCCTCGCGGCCAACACCCTGACGTCGTACCGGCGGGACCTGCGGCGCTACCAGGAATACCTCGCGGAGGTGGGGATCGAGGACCTCGCCTCGGTCAGCGAGGCCACCGTCTCCGGGTTCCTCGTGCGCCTGCGGGAGGGCGACGCCGAGCACCCGGCGCTGAGCTCGACGTCCGCGGCGCGTACCGTCGTGGCCGTGCGGGGGTTCCACAAGTTCGCGGTCGCCGACGGGCTGGCGAGCATCGACCCCGCCAGCGGCGTGAAGCCGCCGGCGCCGGCCAAGCGGCTCCCCAAGGCGCTGCCCCTCAGCGACGTCGAGGCGATCCTCGAGGCCGCCGGGTCGCCGGGGACGACGCTGGCGCTGCGGGACCGGGCGCTCCTGGAGGTCCTCTACGGCACCGGCGCCCGCATCTCCGAGGCGGTCGGCCTCGACGTCGACGACCTCGACCTGGTCGACGGCACGGTCCTGCTGCGCGGCAAGGGCAGCAAGGAGCGGATCGTGCCGGTCGGGTCCTTCGCCCGGGAGGCCGTCGAGGCGTACCTCGTGCGCGGGCGCGCCGAGCTCCTCGCAGCCGGGCGGGGTACGCCGGCGCTGTTCCTCAACGCCCGCGGCGGCCGCCTCTCGCGCCAGTCCGCGTGGGCGGTGCTGGTCAAGGCCGCGGAGCGCGCGGGCGTGACCCGCGACGTCTCGCCGCACACGCTGCGGCACTCGTTCGCGACCCACCTGCTCGACGGCGGGGCCGACGTCCGCGTCGTCCAGGAGCTCCTGGGCCACGCGTCGGTCACGACCACGCAGGTCTACACGCTGGTGACGGTCGACAACCTGCGCGAGGTCTTCGCCACGGCCCACCCCCGAGCTCGTGACTGAGGGCTCGTGACCGACCTCCTCGACGAGATCACCGCAGCGGCGTCCGCCCGCGGCCTCGAGCTGTACGAGCACCAGGAGGAGGCGATCCTCGCGCTGCTCGCGGGCGACAACGTCGTGCTGGCGACGCCGACGGGGTCGGGCAAGTCGCTGGTGGCCGAGGCCGCGCACCGGGCCGCGCTGGCCGAGGATCGCGTGTCGTTCTACACCGCGCCGATCAAGGCGCTGGTGAGCGAGAAGTTCTTCGCGCTGGTCGAGGAGTTCGGCGCCGCGGACGTCGGCATGCTCACCGGCGACGCGTCGGTGAACCCCGACGCCCCGATCATCTGCTGCACCGCCGAGGTGCTCGCGAACATCGCGCTGCGCGAGGGGTCGCAGGCCGACGTCGGGCTGGTCGTCATGGACGAGTTCCACTTCTACGCCGAGCCCGACCGCGGCTGGGCGTGGCAGGTACCGCTCCTCGAGCTGCCCCAGGCGCAGTTCCTGCTGATGTCGGCGACCCTGGGTGACGTCACGGACCTCGCGGCCGACCTCACCCGGCGCAACGGTCGCGAGACGACGGTCGTGGCGGACGCCGTACGGCCCGTGCCGCTGACGTTCTCGTGGGCGATGACGCCGCTGGCCGACACGCTCGAGGAGCTCGTGACGACCGGGCAGGGACCCGTCTACGTCGTCCACTTCACGCAGAAGGACGCGGTCGAGCACGCCACGAACCTGCTCAAGGCCGGGTGGGTCCCCAAGCCCGACCTCGGCGCGCGGCTGGACCACGTGCGGTTCGGCGCCGGCTTCGGCAAGACGCTCAACAAGCTGCTGCGACGGGGGATCGGCGTCCACCACGCCGGGATGCTGCCGCGCTACCGCCGGCTGGTGGAGCAGCTCGCCCAGGCCGGCCTGCTCGGCGTCATCTGCGGCACCGACACCCTCGGCGTCGGCATCAACGTGCCGATCCGGACCGTGCTGTTCACCGGGCTGGCCAAGTTCGACGGCAGCCGGCAGCGGATCCTGCGGTCCCGGGAGTTCCTCCAGATCGCCGGCCGGGCGGGACGGGCGGGCTTCGACACCGCGGGGTACGTCGTCGTGCAGGCGCCCGAGCACGTCATCGAGAACGAGAAGGCGAAGGCCAAGGCGGCCGAGCGGGTGGCGGCGGGCAAGAAGAACTCCAAGGCGCAGCTGAAGAAGCCGCCCGAGGGCACGGTCGTCTGGAGCGAGCAGACCTTCGACAAGCTGGTGTCCGGCGCGCCCGAGCCGCTGGTGTCGCGGATGAAGGTCGACAACGCCATGCTCATCAACGTCATCTCTCGCGACGAGGACGCGTTCCCGGTGCTGCGGCGGCTGCTGACCGACAACCACGAGGACCCGCGCCAGCGACGGCGGCTGGCCCGCCGGGCGCTGCGCCTCGCGCGGTCGCTCGTGCACTCCGGCGTACTCACCCGGCTGGCGCAGCCGGACGAGCAGGGCCGGCGCTACGTGCTGACCGTCGACCTGCCGGTGGACTTCGCGCTCAACCAGCCGCTGGCCCACTTCGCGCTGGCCGCGCTCGACGTGCTCGACCCGGAGTCGGAGGAGCACACCCTCGACATCGTCTCGGTGATCGAAGCCGTGCTGGAGGGGCCGCGGCAGGTGCTGATGCAGCAGCAGTACGTCGCCCGGGGCGAGGCGGTCGCGGAGATGAAGGCCGACGGCCTGGAGTACGACGAGCGGATGGCCCTGCTCGAGGAGGTGACGTGGCCGCAGCCGCTGCGGGAGCTGCTGGAGGCGACGTACGAGATCTATCGCCAACGCCACCCGTGGCTGCCCGAGGACGCGCTCCAGCCGAAGTCGGTCGTGCGGGAGATGTTCGAGCAGGGGATGAGCTTCACCGACTTCGTGTCGCGCTACCAGCTGGCGCGGTCCGAGGGGCTGGTGCTGCGCTACCTCACCGACGCCTACCGGACGCTGCGCCAGACCGTGCCCGAGTCGCACCGCACGCCCGACCTCGAGGACCTGGTCGAGTGGCTGGGGGAGACCGTGCGGCAGACCGACTCCTCGCTGCTCGACGAGTGGGAGGCGCTGGCCGACCCGTCCCACGTGCGCCCGGACGTGGCCCACCACGAGCAGCCGCCCTCCCCGCGCCCGATCTCGAAGCAGACCCGGGCCTTCGCGGTGATGATCCGCAACGCGATGTTCCGCCGGGTCGAGCTGGTCGCCCGCGACGACCTCGACGGCCTGATGGCGCTCGAGCGCGCGGCCGCCGACCGCACCGACCCGCCCGCCGAGGTGGGGATGACCCGCTCGGCCTGGGACGAGGCGATCGAGGAGTACTACGCCGAGCACGACCGGGTGCTGCTCGACGGCGACGCCCGCGGCCCCTCCCTGCTGGCGGTCGAGGAGGCCGGTCGCCGGTGGACGGTCACCCAGACCCTCCACGACCCCGAGGGCCACCACGACTGGGTGATCGAGGCGGAGGTCGACCTCGACGCCTCCGACGAGTCCGGCGAGCTGGTGCTCCGCACGACGGCGATGCGCCGGCTCGGCGGCTGATCTCCCGTCAGAGGACGCAGAACGCGTTCGGGCAGGAGTCCAGCCAGGCCGGGCCGCCGGTGAGCGAGGAGATCTGCTTGAGGCCCGCGGCGTCGTCGACCCACAGCAGCGCCCAGACCGGCTGCTTCCTCTGGGCGCGGGCGACCGAGGTGACCACCGACGGCTTCCAGACGCCCCGAGGGTCGGCGAGCGGGCCGACCTCGGTGATGGCCATCCGCGGGACGCGCTTCGCGACGGCGGCGTACCCGGCCATCGACGGCGCCTGGTCGCCACGGTGGCTGCCGGTGGCGGGCCAGTAGCTGTCGAGACCGGCGAGGTCGACGGCGGCGGGGACCAGCTTGGCGGGGTCGGAGATGTGGCTGCCCGTGACGGCGTTGAAGGAGTAGGCCCAGACGACGTTGTGGACACCGGCCGCCCAGGCGCGCTCCTGGAGCTCGGCGTAGACCTTCGTGAAGGTCGAGGCGCTGGGCCGGCCCCACCAGAACCAGTCGCCGTTGACCTCGTGGAAGGGGCGGAACACGACCGGGACGCCCGCGGCCTGGAGCTCGGCCAGCACGGTGAGCTGCTCGTCGAAGTCGGCCCAGAAGGCGTCGGCCTCGGGGGTGTCGCGCAGCAGCGCGCCGAGGTCGTGCCACGAGCGGTCGTCGTAGGAGCGGCCGGTGTGCGGGTTGGGGGCGTGCCACGACGCGGTCAGCACCGCGCCGTCCTGCGCCATCGCGACCAGGTCGGCCAGCGCGCGGTCGTAGAAGGGGAACTCGTAGCGCTTGGTCTTGCCGAGCTCCCACAGGTCGAAGCCGACCACGCTCACCCGACGCGCGCCGAGCGCGGTCAGCGGCGCGGCGTACTGGTCGCTCGACATGTTCAGCTGCTGGCCCACGCCCATCAGGCCGGCCGCCTTCCAGCGGTCCAGGCGGGTGGCCAGGCAGCGCGCGGCGGTGGTGGCGTCCGGGTCGACGAGGGCGACCCGCGGGGTGCAGGACCCGGTGGTGAGCACGCGCAGCGTGACCTGGAGCGAGGTGGACGCCGGCTTGCCGCGCCACGCCTCGGCGACCACGCGCAGCACCTGCGGGCCGGGCGTGCTCGTGTCGAGGCGTACGGCGGCGCGGCCGGTGCGGTTGGCGCCGGCCTCCGCGAGCGGCGCCCACGAGCCGTTGTCCCGGCGGCGCTCGACGGTCAGCGGCCGGCCCGGCTGCGCGGTGGACAGCTGGGCGACGATCGCGGCCGGCTCGCCGACGGTGACGACCGGGGGAGCCAGGCGTGCGGTGAGCGTCCTGCCGGCCTTCGACGAGGTCTGGGAGAGGGGGTCGGGGCGTGCCTGCCCAGGGGTCGTCACGGCAGCGAGCAGTCCCCCCGTGAGCAACCCCGCCAGCAAGACCCTGACGGCCCCCCGTGGTCGCACAGGCCCAGACTATCGTCGGAGGCATGACCGAGGTGACGACTTCCCACAATCCGCAGGCCAGCCGGTACGAGGCCCACATCGACGGCGAGCTCGCCGGGTTCGCGGAGTACCAGCTCACCGACGCCCTCGTGGTCTTCACCCACACCGAGGTCGGCGATCGGTTCGAGGGCCGGGGCGTCGGATCGGCGCTGGCCCGCTTCGCCCTCGACGACGTCCGCGCCGGCGGCACCCGCCAGGTGCTGCCGCTGTGCCCGTTCATCAGGGCGTGGATCGACAAGCACCCCGACTACGCCGACCTCGTGTACGGCGCCCCGACGACCACCGCACGGGACTGACCCCTCTCCACAGGACTGTGCACAGGCACGGCGCCGCCTGTGCAACCGGAGTCACGGGACTGCACACGTCATGCACAGATTTCCGTGCGGGGCTGGGGGTTTCGGGGTTCGGCTGGACCCTGTCGGAGGGCGGCCCTAGAGTCGCCCGCGAGTCGGCTACAAGTCGTTGTGTCGACATAGGGACAGGGAGCGACGATGAGCGCAGGCGGCACCTTCGGAGGATCACCGGCCACCGGCAGCGCCGCGGGGGAGATGCCACCGCTCGTGCGGACCCCCGTCCCCGTCCAGACCGACCAGACCGACCCGCACGACCAGCGAGAGGACCACGTGGCTGACGCCCTGCCCTTCGAGCGGCCCGCCGGCAAGGCGGAGCTCGGACCGACCGGCCGGCCGATGCCGGACCTGCCGGAGCCGAAGCCGCTGACCACCCACGGCAACGCGCGCGTCATCTCGATGTGCAACCAGAAGGGCGGCGTCGGCAAGACGACGACCACGATCAACCTGGGGGCGTCCCTGGCCGAGTACGGCCGCAAGGTGCTGCTCGTCGACTTCGACCCCCAGGGCTCGCTGTCGGTCGGCCTGGGGCTGAACCCCCACGAGATGGAGCTGACCGTCTACAACCTGCTGATGCAGCGCGACGTGGACTTCCACGAGGTCGTCGTGCCCAGCGGGGTGCCCGGCATGGACCTGCTCCCGTCGAACATCGACCTCTCCGCCGCCGAGGTGCAGCTGGTCCACGAGGTCGCCCGCGAGCAGACGCTCCAGCGGGTGCTCGGCCCCGCCGTGGCGGAGTACGACGTCATCCTCATCGACTGCCAGCCCTCGCTCGGCCTGCTCACCGTCAACGCGCTCACCGCGTCCGACGGCGTGATCGTCCCGCTGGAGTGCGAGTACTTCGCGCTGCGCGGCGTGGCCCTGCTCAAGACCACCATCGACAAGGTGCGCGAGCGGCTCAACCCGCGCCTGGAGATCGACGGCGTGCTCGGCACCATGTACGACGGCCGGACGCTGCACAGCCGCGAGGTGATGGAGCGGCTCGTGCAGGCGTGGGGCGACCAGGTCTTCCACACGGTCATCCGTCGCACGGTGAAGTTCTCCGACTCGACCGTCGCGGGCGAGCCGATCACGACGTACGCCTCGACGTCGGCCGGCGCCGACGCGTACCGGCAGCTGGCCAAGGAGGTGCTGGCTCGGTGTCTCGACGGGTGAGCCTGCCCACCGCCGACGACCTGTTCCGCCCGACCGCCGCTCCCGCGCCACCCGCGGAGGAGCTCGCGGAGGCGCCCGCGGAGCCGGCCGCGCAGGGGAGCGGACGCGGGAAGAAGAAGCCGAGCGGTCGGGTCCGGCACGACGAGAAGATGACGGTCTACGTCACCTCCGACGAGCTGCTCGACCTCGAGCACGCCCGCCTGGTGCTGCGCCGCTCCCACGGTCTGGCCGTGGACCGCGGCCGGCTGGTGCGTGAGGCGATCGCGATGGTGCTGGCGGACTTCGACGCCCATGGCGACGGCAGCGCGCTGGTGCGACGATTGACCGAGGAATGACCGCCCAGCAGGAAGCACAGGAGACCGCTCCCGCCTTCGAGGTCCGGCTCGACAACTTCGAGGGCCCCTTCGACCTGCTGCTGAACCTGATCGCCAAGCACAAGCTCGACATCACCGAGGTCTCGCTCTCCAAGGTCACCGACGAGTTCATCGAGCACGTCAAGGCCGGCGGGTCCACCTGGGACCTCGAGCAGACGACGTCGTTCCTGCTGGTCGCCTCCACCCTGCTCGACCTGAAGGCCGCGCGGCTGCTGCCGCAGGGCGACGTGGAGGACGAGGAGGACCTCGCGCTGCTCGAGGCGCGCGACCTGCTGTTCGCGCGGCTGCTCCAGTACAAGGCGTTCAAGCAGGTGGCCTCGGTGCTGGAGCAGCGCCTGGCCGCCGAGTCGCGACGTCACCCGCGTGCGGTCGGGCTCGAGGACCGGTTCGCCGGGCTGCTGCCCGAGGTGCTCATCGGCATCGGCCTGGAGCAGTTCGCCCAGCTCGCGGCCAAGGCGATGGAGCCCAAGCCGGTGCTCGAGCTGTCGCTGCACCACATCCACGCCGCGAAGGTCAGCGTGCGCGAGCAGGCCGCCCTCGTGGTCGACCGGCTCCAGCGGCAGGGCACGATGACCTTCCGCGCCCTGTGCGGCGACTCCCCGGACCGGCTGACGACCGTGGCCCGGTTCCTGTCGCTGCTGGAGCTGTTCCGCGAGGGCGCGGTGGCGTTCGAGCAGATGACGCCGCTGGGCGAGCTCACCATCCGCTGGACCGGCGACGACGACGCGGACGTCGAGGACCTGATCACCGACGAGTTCGACGGGGCACCGCCCGACGCGGAGCCCGCAGCACAGCCCGCAGCACAGCCAGCACCCGAGGAGGAGGCGTCCGATGACGGAGACGACTGAGGAGCAGGAGACCCTCGCCGTACCCGTGGCCGAGCTGCGGCCCTCGCTGGAGGCGCTGCTCATGGTCGCCGACCAGCCACTGGACGAGGTCACGCTGGCGACGGCCACCGGCTACCCGACCGAGGAGGTCGCGACCGGGCTGCGGGGGCTCGCGACCGAGTACACCGAGCAGGGCCGCGGCTTCGACCTGCGCAACGTCGGCGGCGGCTGGCGCTACTACACCCGCGACGAGTACGCCGCCGTGGTGGAGGGCTACGTGCTCGACGGCCAGCAGGCGCGGCTGACGCAGGCGGCGCTGGAGACCCTCGCCGTGGTCGCCTACAAGCAGCCGGTGTCGCGCGCCCGGGTCTCGGCGATCCGCGGCGTGAACGTCGACGGCGTCATGCGCACGCTGCTGACCCGCGGCCTCGTCGAGGAGGCCGGCCAGGACCACGAGACCGGCGCCCACCTCTACCGCACGACCGGCTACTTCCTCGAGCGGATCGGCGTGCAGTCGCTCGACGAGCTGCCCGAGCTGGCGCCGTACCTCCCCGACATGGACGACCTCGAGGACGAGCTCGCCGAGATGGTGGCCGCGCCGGCCGCCACCGAGACGGCGCCCGAGGCCGAGCCCGAGTCCGAGCCCGAGCACCCGCACTCGCCGCACTCCGGCGACGGCACCGAGCCCGACGGCGGGACCGAGCCCACGTGAGCGGTGCTGGTGGGATCGAGACCGACGACGAGGGCCTGATCCGGCTGCAGAAGCTGCTCGCCCAGTCGGGCGTCGCCTCGCGCCGCAAGTGCGAGGAGCTGATGCTCGACGGGCTGGTCGAGGTCGACGGCGAGGTCGTCACCCGGCTCGGCACCAAGGTCGACCCGCGCACCGCGGTGATCCGCGTGGACGGGAAGCGGCTGCCGCCGATCTCGGAGAAGGTCTACCTCGTCCTCAACAAGCCGCGGGGCGTCGTGTCGACGATGTCCGACCCGGAGGGACGGCGGAACCTCGGCGACCTGGTCGCCGACCGTCCCGAGCGGCTCTTCCACGTCGGCCGGCTGGACACCGACACCTCGGGGCTCATCGTCCTCACCAACGACGGGGACTTCGCGCAGCGCATGGCGCATCCGTCGTACGAGGTCGACAAGACCTACGTCGCCGAGGTCGAGGGCGAGGTCTACCGGCGGATCGCCAAGCAGCTGCTCGAGGGGGTCACCCTCGAGGACGGCCCGGTCACCGTGAAGAAGGTGCGGATCGTGGAGGCGTCGGCCCAGCGGTCGATCGTCGAGCTGGTCATCCACGAGGGACGCAACCGGATCGTGCGGCGACTGCTCGACCACGTCGGCCACCCGGTCCGCCGGCTGACCCGGACCGCGATCGGGCCCGTCGTGCTCGGCCGGCTGCAGTCCGGGGAGATGCGCGAGCTCACGCTCGACGAGCTGGGTGCGCTGCTCGACGCGGCCCAGCTGTAGGCCGGCGGTACCCGGCTGCGGGTCAGCTGTAGACGACGGCCTCGTCGAGGCTGTCGACGATGCGCAGGACCCGGTGCATCGAGGTCGCCGTGAACACGGTGAGCACCGGCCGGCTCGTGCACACGATGGTCAGCGAGCCCTGGAGGACCCGGGCGCGCTTGTGGGCGCCGATGAGCGCCCCGAGGCCGAGCGAGTCCATGAACGTCACCTCGTCGAGGACCACGACGAGCTCGGAGGCGCCGTCGACCTGGACCTCCTGGAGGCGGGTGCGGAGGGCGCCGACGGTCGCGGCGTCGAGCTCGCCGGCGCACCGGACGACGACGGCGTCGCCATGGCGCTCCTCCGTGAGCGTGAGTGGCTCGTCCTGGGTCACGCGGTGGTTGTACCCCGGTCGGCGTGGCTTCAAAGCAGGCCGGCCGGTCGTCTCGCTCCACCACCATCATCGGATCCGCTGGCGCGTCCGGCGATAACCTGCCGGGGTGTCAGTGAGAGCAGTGCGAGGAGCGACCCAGCTCGACGAGGACGTCCGCGACCACCTGCTGGAACGGGTGGCCGAGATGGTCACCGACGTCATGGAGTCCAACGGCCTGGAGGTCGACGACTTCATCTCGGTGATCTTCACCGCGACGTCGGACCTGCACTCGGAGTTCCCCGCGTATGCCGCCCGGCGGCTGGGCTTCGGCGACGTCCCGCTGATCTGCGCGCGCGAGCTGGAGATCGAGGGCTCGATGCCGCGGGTGGTGCGGATGATGGCGCACGTCGAGACCGACCTTCCGCGCTCCGACATCACGCACGTCTACCTCCACGGTGCCGCCGCCCTGCGCCGCGACCTCACCCGGGTCCGCGCGGTGCCCGACGATGAGTGACCCCGACGATGAGTGACGCTGTGTCGATGCTGACCGGACCGGTCGAGGTCGTCGGCACCGGGCTGCTCGGGACGTCGATCGCGCTCGCCTGTCGACGGGCCGGGCTCGAGGTGCTGCTCAGCGACACCTCGCCCGAGCACGTGCGCACCGCGTCCGCGCTCGGCGCCGGCCGGCCACGCGAGGACGGCGACCGTCCGCAGCTGGTCGTCGTCGCGGTGCCACCGGACCACCTCGGCTCCGAGATCGTCCGCGCCCTGGAGCGGACCGACGCCGTCGTCACCGACGTCGGCAGCGTGAAGACCGGTCCGCTGACGGCGGTCACCGGCCGTCCCGGCGCGGAGCGGTACGTCGGCGGCCACCCGATGGCGGGCAGCGAGCGCTCGGGTCCCCTGGCGGCCAACGCGGCGCTGTTCGACGGCCGTCCCTGGGCGATCACGCCGCACGAGGGCTCCGACCCGGCCGGCGTCGCGGTCGTGGAGGCCCTGGTGGCCGTCTGCGGCGGCGTACCCGTCGTCCTCTCGCCCGAGGAGCACGACCGCGCGGTCGCGCGCACGTCGCACGTGCCGCACCTGCTCGCCTCGCTCGTCGCCGCCCGGCTCGCCGAGGCGCCCGCCGGGCACCTGGCGCTGACCGGCCAGGGTGTCCGCGACGTCACCCGCGTGGCCGCGGGCGACCCGGCCCTCTACGGCCAGATCGTCACCGCGAACGCCGCGGCGGTGCTCGGGCTGCTCGGCGAGGTCCGCGGCCAGCTCGACGTCCTCATCGACGCGGTCGCCAACGCCGACCGCGGTGGCCTCGAGGCCGTGCTGCGCGCGGGGGTGGCCGGCACCCAGGCCATCCCGGGCAAGCACGGCGGCCCCTCGCGGCCGACCTCGTCGGTCTTCGTCTCGGTGCCCGACGAGCCCGGCGTGCTGGCGCGGCTCTTCCAGGCCGCGGGGGAGGCGGGGGTCAACATCGAGGACGTGCACATCGACCACGACCTCGGGCGCGAGGTCGGCCTGGTCGAGCTGGTGGTGGAGGAGTCCCATGCGGACCACCTCGACGCCTCGCTCGAATCCCGGGGATGGGTGACTCACCGGTAGGCTTGCCGCCCGTGAGCAGCCCCCTCGTCGTCGCGGTCGACGGCACCTCCGGTTCCGGGAAGTCCAGCACCTCCCGGGGCGTCGCGGACCGTCTCGGGCTGCGCTACCTCGACACCGGCGCGATGTTCCGCGCGATGACCTGGTGGATGCTGCGCCACGGCGTGGACGTCCACGACGCCTCGGCCGTGGCCGCGCGCTGCGCCGAGCCCGACATCGTGTCCGGCACCGACCCGCTCGCGCCGACGATCGGCGTGGACGGGACCGACGTCGCGGTCGCGATCCGCCAGGACGACGTGACCGCCGCCGTGTCACCGGTGAGCACCGTCCCCGAGGTGCGTGCCCGGCTGCTCGAGCTCCAGCGCGAGGTGATCGCCACCGAGTCCGGCCGGGCCGGCGGGATCGTCGTCGAGGGCCGCGACATCGGCTCGGTCGTCGTCCCCGACGCGCCGGTGAAGGTCTACCTCAGCGCCGACCCGGAGGCCCGCGCGGCGCGCCGGACCGCCGAGCTGGGCGGGGGAGACGTCACGGCCACCCAGGAGTCGCTGCTGGCACGCGACCGGATCGACTCGAGCCGGGCCACCGCGCCGCTCACGATGGCCGACGGCGCCGTCCACATCGACACCACCGGCTACACGCTCGACGAGGTCATCGGCCTGGTCGTCGCACTCGCCGAGGACGCGAAGGCCCGGACGTGAGGCGGTCGGTCGCCCACCTGGACCCGCCGCGGAGCGACCGGGTCCAGGCAGCGCCGCGCTACCTGCTGCACTCCCCGCTGCGGCCGCTCGCCCGCTGGGTGATCCGCCGGCGCTACACGGTGCGCGTCAGCGATCCGGGCAACGTCCCGGCGTCGGGCCCGATCATCTACGCGTCGAACCACGTCGGTGTGATCGACGGCCCGCTGCTGGCGATCTTCGCGCCGCGTCCGGCGCACGCGCTGACCAAGGTCGAGATGTTCCGGGGCTTCCTGGGCCGCTTCCTGTGGCACTCGGGCCAGATCCCGCTGGACCGCTTCCACACCGACCCGCGCGCGGTGAAGACCTGCCTGCGCGCGCTGCGTGACGGCCGGGCGATCGGCATCTACCCCGAGGGGAGCCGCGGTCCGGGCGACCTGGAGCGGTTCCACCGCGGTGCGGCGTACCTCGCGCTGGTCTCCGGCGCACCCGTCATCCCGGTGACCATGCTGGGCTCGCGGGAGCCGGGCGGCACCAGTGGCTCGCTGCCCGGCAAGGGCGCGACCATCGACATGGTCTTCGGCGAGGGGTACCGGGTCGAGCCGGCGCCGTGGCCCCGCACCCGGGAACAAGTCGAGAAGGCCTCGTTGTTGTTGCGGGAGCACATGCTGGTCCAGCTGGACCGGGCGCGCGCGTCGACCGGGAGAGAGCTCCCGGGTCCGCTGCCGCCGACCGACGTAGATCCGGACCCCGCCACCGGGGTCACCGACCAAGGAGCACCATGACCGAGCACGAGCCTGCCGCCACCGAGGCGCTCGGCCCCCTGCCGATCCTCGCCGTCGTCGGACGGCCGAACGTCGGCAAGTCCACCCTCGTGAACCGCATCATCGGCCGCCGCGAGGCCGTCGTCGAGGACGTGCCCGGCGTGACCCGGGACCGCGTCTCGTACGACGCCAACTGGGCCGGTCGCGCCTTCACCGTCGTCGACACCGGCGGCTGGGACCCCGACGCCCGCGGGCTCGCCGAGCGGATCGCGGCCCAGGCCGAGGTCGCGGTCGGCCTGGCCGACGCGGTGCTCTTCGTGGTCGACGCGACCGTCGGCATCACCGACGCCGACGAGGCGGTCGTGCGGATCCTGCGCAAGTCCGGCAAGCCGGTCGTGCTGGCCGCCAACAAGGTCGACGACCAGCGCACCGAGGCCGAGGCGTTCGGCCTGTGGAACCTCGGCCTCGGCGAGCCGTTCCCGGTCTCCGGCCTCCACGGGCGGGGCTCGGGCGACATGCTCGACGCCGTACTCGCCGCGCTGCCCGAGCCGCCGCCCGAGCGCGAGCCCGAGGTCGGCGGTCCGCGCCGGATCGCGATCGTCGGCAAGCCGAACGTCGGCAAGTCCTCGCTGCTCAACAAGCTGGCCGGTGAGGACCGCGTCGTCGTCGACAACGTGGCCGGCACGACGGTCGACCCGGTCGACGAGCTGATCGAGCTCGGCGGCCGGACCTGGCGCTTCATCGACACCGCAGGCATCCGCAAGCGGGTCAAGACGGCGTCCGGCCACGAGTACTACGCCTCGCTGCGCACCTCGACCGCGATCGACCGCGCCGAGGTCGCGGTCCTGGTCGTCGACGCCGACCAGTCGATCTCCGAGCAGGACGTCCGGATCATCCAGACCGTCCGCGAGGCGGGCCGCGCGCTGGTGATCGCGTTCAACAAGTGGGACCTCGTCGACGAGGAGCGTCGCTACTACCTCGAGCGCGAGATCGAGCGCGAGCTCGTGCAGGTGCAGTGGGCGCCGAGGATCAACATCACCGCGCGCACCGGCTGGCACGTCGACCGACTGGTGCCGGCGCTCGACAAGGCGCTCGAGGGCTGGGAGACCCGGATCTCGACCGGCGCGCTCAACGGCTTCCTCGGGCGGCTGGTCGCCGAGCACCCGCACCCGGTGCGCGGTGGCAAGCAGCCGAAGATCCTCTTCGGCACCCAGGCCACCACCGCGCCCCCGACGTTCATCCTGTTCACCAGCGGCAAGCTCGACGCGTCGTACGAGCGCTTCATCGAGCGCCGGCTGCGCGAGGAGTTCGGCTTCGTCGGCACGCCGATCGTGCTCCAGCAGCGGCCGCGGGAGAAGCGCAAGCGGTGATCCCGACCGTCGGTCGAGGCGGAGCAGATCCGAGCGTCGGCGTTCGTCGCGGTCCATACGTCCGGGCTCCAGGTGTCTCCGAGCTTCGGTGAAGGCTGCGACTGATTCGCATTGAGGTCGGGAACTGGCCGCTGGCGGTCCTAGCGTCGCCTCATGACCAACACCGAGCGCGACGACCTGCTCGACGTCCTCCACAAGCACCGGGAGCTGTTCCGGTTCACCGTCCGGGGACTCACCGACGACGTGGCCCGCACCACCCCGACCGTGAGCGCGCTGTCGCTCGGCGGCCTGGTCAAGCACGTGACCGCGGCCGAGCGGCGCTGGGCCGACTTCATCGTCCACGGTCCGGCCGACCAGCCGGCCGTCGACTGGGAGAACATCGACTGGAGCGACCCGCCGCCCCCGATCCTGGAGTGGCAGAACGGCTTCCGCATGCTCGAGGACGAGACGCTCGCCGGCCTGCTCGAGGCGTACGACGCCGTCGCCGCCGCCACCGACGAACTGGTGCGCACCGTCGACCTCGACTCGCGACACCCGCTGCCCGAGGCGCCGTGGAACGAGCCGGGCGCGACCTGGTCGGCCCGCCGGGCGATCATCCACATCGCGCTCGAGACCGCGCAGCACGCCGGCCACGCCGACATCATCCGCGAGACCATCGACGGCCAGAAGTCGATGGGCTGAGCGACCCGATTCCGTGAGGGCCGCCCGGCTGCGGTAGTGTTCACGCGGCCCCGATGAGGGGCTGTTCGGGCTGTGGCGCAGCTTGGTAGCGCACTTGACTGGGGGTCAAGGGGTCGCAGGTTCAAATCCTGTCAGCCCGACAATTGGAACCGGCTCTGACCAGCGGAAACGCTGGGTCAGAGCCGGTTCAGCACTTGAACCCGAACGGCCTATTCCCCACTTATTCCCCAAGTATTCGGGTCATCGCCCGCCTCGGGGCCGGCCAACTCGTCCAGAACGTGCGCGACGTCGGCAGCGATCGCGGGCTTGGAGATGTAGAACTCGCGGGTGATGGCGGGGGAGGAGTGGCCGAGCTGCTGGGACGCGGTCTCGGCGTTGACGCGCTCGGAGATCAGCGTCGCCACCGTCTTGCGGAACGTGTGGGGCGTGACCCAGTCGAGGCCGGTGTCCTGACGGATCTGGCGCCAACGACGCTCCACGTTGTTCACTTGCTGCCACGTGCCGTTGCGCGTGGGGAATACCGCGTCGTTTGGGGCCTCCCGAACTGCGGCAGAGCGGCGCCTGAGCACCGCGATGGCAAAGTCCGGCAGCACGACCGTCCGCACGCTGGCGTCCGACTTCGGGCTTGGCTTTCGGTAGGTGCCCTTGCCCGGCTCGGTCTTGATCGTCCCGTTGATGGTGAGGTTCGGTCGCGTGGCATCGAGCGCCACATCGCTCCAACGCAGGGCGAGAATCTCCCCGATGCGCGCGCCAGTAGCAAGCATCAGGTCAATGATGTCGGCCATGTCACTGGACGCCTTGGGCCCAGGACGCTGCTTTGTCGTCCTG
>NZ_BAAIFY010000036.1:0-27054 GCF_054653575.1 Nocardioides pyridinolyticus
ACCTTGAGTCCGGCACGCCTCAGCGTACCCGCTGTAGGTGAACTTTTGACTCAGGACACCAGCACAGGCGACACAGGCGGCTAGCGGGGGCGGACCGCGATGATCGCGTCGTTCCCGCCGCCGTTGTCGGTGGTCAGGTAGAACACCGAGCCGGGGCCGTCGACCACGGTGCGGAGCCGGCCGAACTGGCGCAGCCCGTTGGGCACCTCCACGTGGCGCAGCTTGCCGGCCTTCGACAGCGTCAGGAACACCACGCGCTGGCCGGCGAGCGCGGCCGCGGCGAAGGTGCCGTCGTACCGGCCCAGGCGCTTGCCGTAGACGAAGGCGCCGCCCGAGGTGGCGATCGTCGGATCGCCGGAGCGCCAGGCCGCGGCCCACTGCTTGCCGGGCAGGCTCTGGTCGGTCATCGGGACGCTCTCGTTGTAGCCGGGAACGGGGTTGTAGCCGTAGTCGCCGCCGTTGCGCAGCCGGTTGACCTCGTCGTCGCGGTAGGTGCCCTGCTCGACCGACCAGAGGGTGCCGTCCCGGCGCCGGTCGAGACCCTGCACGTTGCGGTGACCGTAGGTGTGGACGTAGCGCTTGTTGCGGTTGTCGGACCGGATGAACGGGTTGGAGCCGCACGGCTTGCCGGAGGTCGCGTTGAGGCAGAGCGTCTTGCCGCCGAGGGAGCGCTTGTTCTCCGGGTTGGTGCCGGTCGCGGCGTCGCCGGTGCCGACGTAGAGCCGGTCGCCGACCGCGAGCAGCCGGCAGCCGCCGTGCCGCCCGCTGGTGGCCGGGAACCCGCCGATGAGCTTCCTGCTCTTCACGACTCGCCGCAGCGAGTCGTTGAGCGTCCAGCGCATCACCCGCACGTCGTGGCCGCCGCCCCCGGTGAACCCGCCCTGACAGGTGTAGAAGACGCGGTTGCCGGCGAAGCCGGGGTCGACGTCGAGGCCCATCAGGCCGGTCTCGCCCGACACCCACACCTTGCTGGTCGGGAAGCCGCGGATCTTCCGCTTGTGCCCGTTGGCCCAGATCGAGACCGTCGCGCGGTCGCGCTCGGTGTAGATCAGCCGGCCGTTCCCGATCGGCCGCACGTCCCAGGGGTGGTCGAGGCCCGTGACGACCCGGGTGGCCTTCAGGCCCGGGAACGCGGCCCGTTGCTTCGCGTCCGGCGCCGGCGCTGGTGCCGGTGCATGGGCTGTGGCCGGGAGGGCCGGGGTGGCGAGCAGCAGGGCGAGGGTTCCGAGAACGAGCCGGCGCATGTGGTCAACGTACCCAGCGGCGGCGCTCACCAACATGAGAGCTGGCCTCGGAGCTAGAAGGTGTGCTCCTCCGCGGGGAACGTCCCGGCCTTCACGTCGGCCGCGTAGTCCTGCGCCGCCTTGAGCAGTACGCCGTGCAGGTCGGCGTACTGCCGGACGAACCGCGGCATCCGGCCGGTGCGCAGGCCGAAGGCGTCCTGCCACACGAGCACCTGCCCGTCGCATCCGGCGCCGGCGCCGATGCCGATCGTGGGGATGCCGACCGACTGGGTCACCTCGGCGGCCACGTCGCCGGGCACCATCTCCATCACGACCGCGAAGGCGCCTGCCTCCTCCACCGCGATCGCCTCCTCGACGACCTCCTTCGCCGCGTCGCCGCGCCCCTGGACGCGGTAGCCGCCCAGGTTGTGCTCGGACTGCGGCGTGAAGCCGATGTGCGCCATCACCGGGACGCCACCCTCGGTGAGCTTGCGGACCTGCGGGACCATCTCGATCCCGCCCTCGAGCTTCACGGCGTGGGCGTTCGCCTCCTTCATGAAGCGGACCGCGGTGAGGTAGGCCTGCTCGGGGGAGGCCTGGTAGGAGCCGAAGGGCAGGTCGGCGACGACGAGCGCCCGGCGCACCGACCGCGACACGGCGCGGGCGAGCGGGATCAGCTCCTCGACGGTGACCGGCAGCGACGTCTCGTTCGCGAAGACGTTGTTCGAGGCGCTGTCACCGACCAGCAGCACCTCGATGCCGGCCTCGTCGAAGGTCTGGGCGGCGTACTGCTCGTAGGCGGTGAGCATCGCGAACTTCTCGCCGCGCTGCTTCATCTCGCGCAGGTGGTGGGTGCGGACCCGCTTGAGCTGCGGCGTGTCCGGCTTGCTCGGACCGGTGCCGTAGGGCGCGGTCTCCTCGCTCATGGGTGACTCCCTGACTGTCATCTCGCGGCTCCCCGGTGGAGTCCACGGACCGTTCGTCAGGCTAGCCCCGGAGCGGCCGGTTCAACCCTGTGTCGCTGCTCACGCGGTCGTGGGTCGAGCTGCGGTACTGCACGACCAGCGCCGCCGCCGCCCCCACCGCGGCCAGGGCCAGCGCGCCGCGCGGACCGGCACCGAGGGCGGCGACCGCGCCCAGCAGGTAGGGCGCGAACATCCCGAGGTAGGCCAGGCCGTAGAAGACGCCGACGACGGCGCCGCGCTCGCTGACCGGGGCCAGGCGCTCGGACTCCCGCAGGCTGGAGACCAGGCCGCAGCCGTAGCCCGCGCCGAAGACCGGCGCCGCGGCGAGGATCACCCAGCGGCTGTCGGCGGTGACGGCGAGGACGCCCAGCAGGCACGCCGCGATCGTGCAGGCGAGGCCGACGGTGCCGGCGAGCAGGGGCCGCCGGTCGTCGAGCCGGCGGGCCAGCGGCTGGACGGCGACGCCCGACCCGAGCGTCACGAAGGTGAGCACCGCCGTGAACGCGAGGCCACCTTGGACCGGGCCGTCCACGACGCTGGGCAGGTAGGCGAAGGACATCATCGGAGCCGCGAACAGCCACGGCGCCGTCACCGCGACGGTCAGCACGAACCGGCGGCCGCGGGTGACCGCGGGCAGCCGCAGCAGCGACGACCGGAGCGGGTACGCCGGGCGCGGGCCCGGCACCGGGAGCAGCAGCACGAGCGCGAGCACGCCGATCACCAGGTGCGGCAGGTAGGGCACGGTCAGCGGGTGGTCGGACACCTCGGCCACGAGGCCGGCGGCCAGCGGTCCGAGGCCGAAGCCCGCGGTCAGCGACAGGGCGGCCCTTCGGGCGCCCGCGCCGGGCGGGTCGCCGGCGGACAGGTCGGCGACCCAGGCGCTGGCCGCGCCGAACACCACCCCTGAGCTCAGGCCGGCGAGCACGCGCGCGATGCCGACGCCGGGTTCCCAGTCGTGCCAGACGATCAGCAGCACGGTCGCGAGCGGGGAGACCGCCACCCAGGGCAGGACCACCGCGCGCCGGCCCCACCGGTCGGACGCGGCCCCACCGACGAGCAGGGTCGGGATCAGGCCGACGGCGTACAGGCCGAGGAGCAGCGCGACGGTCTGGGCGTCCCAGCCGAGCTCGGTGCGGTAGGCCAGCAGCATCGACGCGAACTGGTTCGCGCCCCACCCGACCGCGAACATGGCCACGCAGACCGGCAGCCAGGGGCGGTTCGTCACCCGCCGAGGCTAGGGGGGTGGCTAGACGGCGGCGACGGCGGCCTCGATGTCGGCGATCGCGATCTTCTGCTGCGTCATCATCACGCCGATCGCGGCCTGGGCCCGCGCGGGGTCGGGGTCGGAGATCAGCTCGTAGAGCCGCACCGGCACGATCTGCCAGGACAGGCCGAACCGGTCCTTGAGCCACGCGCACCGGTCCGGCTCGCCGCCCGCCACGAGCGTGTCCCAGTAGTAGTCCACCTCCTCCTGGTCGGCGCAGTCCACGCTGATCGACACGGTCTCGGTGAAGCCGGCGTGCACCGGCCCACCGTTGATCCCCCGGAACGGTCGGCCGTCCAGGGTCCACCGGGCCGCGAGCACGCGGCCGTCGTCGTAGCGGGAGACCGCGCGGATCTCGGAGTCGGGGAAGACGCTGGTGTAAAACTCCACGGCTTCCATCAGGTCGTCGTCGAACCACAGGCAGGTGCTGATCTCGGGCATGCGGGTTCCGACCGGCCCTGCACGCCGAACTCATCGGAGCTCGCAGCAACCGGAAGGGCCCGTGGGAGCGTTCCACCAGCGAAGGAGGTCGATGGACGAGCAGGAGTTCACCGCGTGGGCCGCCGGCACCGAGCGCCGGCTGCTGCGCTCTGCCTACCTGCTCACCGGCGACCTGCCCCGTGCGGAGGATCTCGTCCAGGAGGCGCTCGTGAAGGTCGCGATGCGGTGGGACCGCCTGCGCACGGGCAACCCCACGGCGTACGCCCGGACGATCATCGTGCGCGACAACATCTCCTGGTGGCGGCGCCGCCGCGAGGTGCTCGTCGACCCCGGTGACCAGCTGGCCGCGACCGCGGCGGCGTCGTCGGACCCCGACAGCGCCCTGGTGGTACGCCGGGCGTTGGCCCGCCTCACGCCCGCCCAGCGCGCGGTCGTGGTGCTGCGGCACTTCGACGACCTGTCCGTCGAGGAGACGGCCGCGACCCTCAGGGTCGCCCCCGGGACCGTGAAGAGCCAGAACGCCGCCGCCCTGGCGCGCCTGCGCGACGGCGCCCCCGAGCTGCTCGACCTGATCGGAGGAGCGCGATGACCGACCTGCACGACCTCCTCGAGCTCGCGACGGACCGCGTCGAGCCCACGGGCGGCGCGGCCGGTGCGCTCGCGACCGCACGCCGCCGGCGGCGTACCCGGCGGGGCGCGGCGGCCTCCGCCGCGGCGGTCGTCGTGATCGGCGCAATCGCGCTCGGCGGACGCCTGGGCGACGGAGCGCCTTCCGAACCGGAGCCCGCGCCCCCGGTCGAGACCGTCGAGCCCGTGCCCCTCGACCCCAGCCGGGTCGACGAGCTGCCGACCGCGGCACCCGAGGTCGCGCCGCTGCTGCCCGACGTCCTCTGCGTCCCGGACGTCGCGCCGCGCATCGAGGAGGAGCCCATGGAGGCCGCGGTGGTCAGCGTCGACGACGACGCCGACGTGCTGCTGCTCGGCACCGACGGCCGGTGGCACTGCGTCGTCGTGGCCGACCGGAGCCGCACGGCCCCGGTCCTCTCGCCGGACGGCACCCGGCTCGCCGTCGGCGTGACCGGCGGGTTCGAGGCGATCGACCTCGCGACGGGTGAGCGCACGTTCCGGACGCAGGAGCCGGACTTCGACCGGACCTGGGAGATGGCGCTGCCCCGGGTCCCGGCCGGATGGGTGCTGCGGCCCGTCGCGCAGCTGGACGACGGCACCGCGCTGCTGTTCGTGGCCCCCGGGCCACGCACCCCGGGCGGCTGGCGGGTCGTGCACTGGGATCCGGCGACGGGTGGGCTCGCAGCGGTCACCCGGGCCTCCTCGAGCCCGGCGAACGCGACCAGCTTCGCTGCCGATCTCCTCGGCTGAGCGGTACCGATCTGGCCCGGCCGAGCCTGGTCGTGCGCGGGTCCGGGTACTGACGCCGGCATGTACTTCGACAACAAGCCGTGCCGGGAGTGCGGCAGCGAGGTGGAGCTGCGGGCCAAGGAGCGCTCCGACATCGGCGACAGCGACACGGGGCCCGACCCGACCGTCGACGTCCGCGTCTGCACCAACCCCGACTGCCCGACGCACCAGGGCAGGGGCAAGGTCTAGCCGGTCGCGGCCGGCCTCCTCGGAGACCTATCCTCAGCAGATGGCCTTCGACGTCGCGGCCGACGCCTACGGGCGCTTCATGGGTCGCTACTCCGAGCCGCTCGCGGACGGGTTCGCCGAGCTGGCCGGGGTACGCCGCGGGATGCTTGCGCTCGACGTCGGCTGTGGCCCCGGGGCCTTGACCGAGCGCCTCGTCGACCGGCTCGGGGCCGACCACGTGGCTGCCGTCGACCCGTCGCCGCAGTTCGTCGCGGCCGCGCGGGCGCGCTGCCCGGGCGTCGATGTGCGACAGGGGGTGGCGGAGGTGCTGCCGTTCGGGGACCGGGCGTTCGACGTCGCGCTCGCCGGGCTGGTCGTGCACTTCATGTCCGACCCGGTCGCGGGCCTGCGCGAGATGGGGCGCGTGGGTGGCGCGGTCGGCGCGACCGTCTGGAACCACGCCACCGGCACCGGCCCGCTCGCGACCTTCTGGCGGGCGGTCAAGGACCTCGACCCCGACGCCGCCGACGAGGCGACCCTGCCGGGGACCGGCGAGGGCGACCTCGGGCAGCTCGCCCGTGACGCCGGGCTGCGCGACGTCGTCGAGGGGACGCTCACGGTGAGCGTGGCCTACGCCGGCTTCGACGAGTGGTGGGAGCCGTACACCCTCGGCGTCGGACCCGCCGGTGACTACGTCCGCCGCCTCGACGACGATCGCCGTGAGCGGCTGCGCGCGCACTGCGCCGAGCTGCTGCCCGACGGGCCCTTCACGATCGACGCGACCGCCTGGACGGTGCTCGCGAGGGCGTGAGATCCGGCTGCGTGGGAACATGCGGCTCGTGGACTTCTACTCCGCCTACGCCCACGGGTTCGCTCGCGTCGCCGCCTGCACGGTGCCGATCCGGGTGGCCGACCCGGCGACCAACGCGCGCGCCGTCCTCGAGCAGGCGCGGGCGTGCTCGGACGAGGGCGTCGCGGTGACGATCTTCCCCGAGCTCGGCCTGAGCGGGTACGCCGTCGAGGACCTGTTCCTCCAGGACCCGCTGCTCGACGCGGTGACCGACGCGATCGCCGAGATCGTGGCCGCCTCCGCAGACCTGCTGCCCGTGCTCGTCATCGGTGCCCCCGTCGCGCATGGCAACCGCGTGCTCAACTGCGCGGTCGTGATCCACCGGGGCCGGATCCTGGGTGTCGCCCCGAAGTCCTACCTGCCGACCTACCGCGAGTTCTACGAGCGCCGGTGGTTCGCGCCCGGCGACGACGTGCGCGGCTCGATCGTGCTGGCCGGCCAGGAGGTGCCGATCGGGCCCGACCTGCTCTTCGAGGCCGAGGACGTGCGCGGCCTGGTGCTGCACGTCGAGGTCTGCGAGGACATGTGGGTGCCGGTGCCGCCGAGCGCCGAGGCCGCCCTCGCCGGCGCGACCGTGCTCGCGAACATCTCCGGCAGCCCGATCACCGTCGGCCGGGCCAACGACCGCCACCTGCTGGCGCGCAGCGCGTCGAGCAGGTGCCTGGCGGCGTACCTCTATGCCGCGGGCGGCCAGGGCGAGTCCACGACCGACCTGTCGTGGGACGGCCAGACGATGGTCTACGAGCACGGTGAGCTGCTCGGCGAGACCGAGCGGTTCCCGGACGGTCCGCGGGCGACGATCGTGGACCTCGACCTGGACCGGACCCGGCTGGAGCGGCTGCGCACGGGCACCTTCGACGACAACCGGAGGACGATCGGCCCGGAGTTCCGGACCATCGGGTTCGAGCTGGCGCCGCCGACCGCCGACATCGGGCTGCGGCGCAAGGTCGACCGCTTCCCGTTCGTGCCCGACGACCCCGAGCGGCTGGCCCAGGACTGCTACGAGGCCTACAACATCCAGGTCTCCGGGCTCGAGCAGCGGCTGTCGGCGATCGGCCAGCCCAAGGTCGTCATCGGCATCAGCGGCGGCCTCGACTCCACCCACGCGCTGATCGTCGCGGCGAAGGCGATGGACCGGCTCGGCCGCGCCCGCAGCGAGATCCTCGGCTTCACGCTGCCGGGCTTCGCCACCGGCGACACGACCAAGAGCTACGCGTGGGCGCTCGCCGACTCGCTCGGCATCACCATGCAGGAGATCGACATCACCGACGCCGCGCGGGCGATGCTGACCGACCTCGACCACCCCTTCGCCCAGGGGGAGGAGGTCTACGACATCACCTTCGAGAACGTCCAGGCCGGCCTGCGCACCGACTACCTGTTCCGGCTCGCCAACCACCGCGGCGGCATCGTGCTCGGCACCGGTGACCTCTCCGAGCTCGCGCTGGGCTGGTGCACCTACGGCGTGGGCGACCAGATGTCGCACTACAACGTCAACGGCGGCGTACCCAAGACGCTCATCCAGCACCTCATCCGCTGGGTGATCAGCACGAACCAGTTCGACGAGGCGACCAACAAGGTCCTCACCGACGTGGTCGGGCAGGAGATCACCCCCGAGCTGATCCCGACCCGCGAGGACCACCTGCCGCAGTCGACCGAGGAGTCCGTGGGGCCGTACTCGCTCCAGGACTTCACGCTCTTCCACGTGCTCCGCTACGGCTACGCGCCCAGCAAGATCGCCTTCCTCGCCTGGCACGCCTGGCACGACGCCGACGCGGGGGAGTGGCCGCCGAACTACCCCTCCGACAAGCGGATCGAGTTCGACCTCGAGACGATCCGGTCCTGGCTCGTCGTGTTCGTGAAGCGGTTCTTCGCCAGCCAGTTCAAGCGATCCGCGCTCCCGAACGGGCCCAAGGTCAGCCACGGCGGCACCATGTCCCCGCGCGGCGACTGGCGGATGCCCTCGGACGCGTCGGCCGCGGCCTGGCTGGCCGAGCTCGAGAACGTGCCGCGGTCTTAGGGTCCCGTTAGCGCAGCGCTGGAGCGGCCTTAGCGGCACCGGCGGCATCGTCGTCCCCGTCCACACGAGGAGACGGAGAGACGATGAAGAAGGCACTGATCGCGGTGGCCGTGGTGGTCGTGGTCGCACTGGTCGCCGGCGGCGCCTGGCTGCTGCTCAGCGACGGCGACGACGAGCAGACGGCCCGCGGGACCTGCGGCAACGCGACCTACGACCTGGCCCTGGAGAACGACGACAACGGGCTCGAGCTGACCTTCGAGCTCCAGTCGGGCCTGCCGGGGGAGACCTGGAGCGTCGTCGTCGAGCAGGACGGCCGCAGCGTGCTGTCGGGTGATCGGCAGACCGACGAGGACGCCGAGCTCGACGTCGACGTGCTCGTCAACGAGAGCGACGGCACGTCGTTCACCGTGACCGCCACCCCTGAGAACGGGGAGGCCTGCACGGCCTCCATCGAGCGTTGAGAACCGAGGAGAAGACCATGAAGCGCACCATCGCCCTGACCACCGCCACCGCCCTGATGGGCGGTTCCGCCGCCCTCGCCGTCGCGGCGCCCGCCCAGGCCGACGGCCCGGAGCGCTACGCGCACGGCACGGTCGCCGGCGCCCGCTACGAGATCTTGGCCGAGAAGGACAACGGCCGGTTCGAGGTCGACGCCGACCTCGACGGCGTCGCCGCCGGCTCGAGCTGGCGGATGGTCGTCCGCCACGACGGCACCAAGGTGGCCTTCCGCACCGCGAACGCGGTCCGCGACGACGACGGCGGGTACGACGTCGACTTCCGCGAGGTCCGTCGCGCCGACAGCGGCGGCAAGGACGTGTTCCGGGTGAGGCTCACCCGCACCGACGGCGCCGGCTCGGTGACCCGCCCCCTCACCTTCCGCAGCTGAGGCTCAGGCGGGCGGGCCGAGCTCCACCACGACCCGCCCGCCGCCCAGCGGCGAGGCGCCCCACGACAGGCCGCCACCGGACTCGGTGGCGGTCCTGTCGGCGATGGATCGCAGGGGATGATGGGCAGATGCGCAGGCGCTGGATCGGGTACGTCGCGGCATGGCTGGTGGCTGCCGCGGTCGCGGTGACCGTGGGTGTGCTCGCCGTGAGCTCGGTCGGCGCGAGCGTCCGGGACCGCGGGCCGCTCGGCAACGAGGTGCAGCGGGTCGAGAGCATCGAAGGGTCCGCGACCCCGCGCCCCGATGCGGAGCGGATCCGCCGGAGCATCGTGGACGAGTTCGGGACCTTCGAGGTCGAGTGCCGCGGCGTCGTGGTCTACGGGCTGTCGACCGACACGGCGCCGGGCTGGCGGACGGTGAGCTACGAGCCCGGCCCGGACGACGACGTCGACGCCGTCTTCGCCCGTGCCGGCGACTCGATCGAGGTCGACGTCTTCTGCGACCAGGGCCGGCCGACCATCTCCGACCTCGAGCGCAAGACGCTGCCCGACCTGGAATGAGCGCCCACTAGGCTCGCCCTCATGGGTAAGCAGGAAGACTTCGTCCTCCGCGCTCTCGAGGAGCGTGACGTCCGGTTCGTCCGGCTGTGGTTCACCGACGTGCTCGGGTTCCTGAAGTCGGTCGCGGTCGCGCCCGCCGAGCTCGAGGGCGCGTTCTCGGAGGGCATCGGCTTCGACGGCTCCGCGATCGAGGGGTTCGCGCGGGTCTACGAGGCCGACATGCTCGCGATGCCCGACCCGTCGACGTTCCAGATCCTGCCGTGGCGCGGGGAGGGCCCGTCCACCGCGCGCATGTTCTGCGACATCGTGATGCCCGACGGCTCCGCGTCGTACGCCGACCCGCGGCACGTCCTCAAGCGCACGCTGTCGAGGGCGGCGGACCAGGGGTTCACGTTCTACACGCACCCCGAGATCGAGTTCTACCTGTTCAAGGACAGCCCGGTGGCGGGCGCCGACCCGGTGCCGGTGGACCGCAGCGGCTACTTCGACCACACGGCGCAGTCCCACGGCGCCGACTTCCGCCGCGAGGCGATCACCATGCTCGAGGCGATGGGCATCTCGGTGGAGTTCAGCCACCACGAGGGCGGCCCAGGTCAGCAGGAGATCGACCTGCGGTACGCCGACGCGCTCACCACCGCCGACAACATCATGACCTTCCGCACGGTGATCCGTGAGGTCGCGCTGGGCCAGGGCGTCTGGGCGACGTTCATGCCCAAGCCGTTCACCAGCCACCCGGGCTCGGGCATGCACACCCACGTGTCGCTGTTCGAGGGCGACCGCAACGCGTTCTTCGAGGCCGGCGCCGAGTACCAGCTCTCCAAGGTCGGCCGGCAGTTCATCGCCGGCGTGCTCCGTCACGCGAACGAGATCAGCGTCGTGACCAACCAGTGGGTCAACAGCTACAAGCGCCTGATGTTCGGCGGCGAGGCGCCGTCCTACATCTGCTGGGGCCACAACAACCGCTCGGCGATGATCCGCGTGCCGATGTACAAGCCCAACAAGGGCCCGTCCACGCGCATCGAGCTGCGCACCGTCGACGCCGCGTGCAACCCCTACCTCGCCTTCGCGGCCGTGCTGGCCGCGGGCCTCAAGGGCATCGAGGAGGACTACGAGCTCCCGCGCGAGGCCGAGGACGACGTCTGGGCGCTGACCGAGCGCGAGCGCAAGAGCCTCGGCATCGAGCCGCTGCCCAAGAGCCTCGCCGAGGCGATCGCGGTGGCCGAGCGCTCCGAGCTGCTGGCCGAGACCCTGGGCGAGCAGGTCTTCGACTTCTTCCTGCGCAACAAGCGCGCGGAGTGGGAGGAGTACCGCGGCCAGGTCTCGGCGTTCGAGCGCGACCGCATGCTGCCGGTGATCTGATGCCACCAGCGACGCCGCCGGCGATCAGCGAGGACCGGGCCACCGGGATCAAGCGCCTCCTCATGGCCGGGGTCGCCTGCGCCGTCCTGGTGCTGCTGTTCGCGGTGCGGGCGGCGACCCACGGCAGCGGGCAGTACGCCGTGACGCTGACCGTCGTCGGCGTCGTGATGCTCGCCGTGGCCGTGCTCGCCCTCCGCGCGCTGCCCGCCCGCGACACCCGGGCCCGTCGCCTGGCCGTCGCGGCCGGGGTGCTGATGCTGGTGCTCGCCGTACCCGCCGTGCAGATCTGGGTCGGCATCGGGATGGCGATCGCCGGCGTCGGGCTGCTGTTCGTCGTGTTCAGCACGGAGGTCGAGAGGTGACCTCGTCCGGCGCCCGGGTGCTCGTCGTCGAGCACGACGCCGAGTGCCCGCCGCACCTGTTCGGCGCCTGGCTGGAGGAGGCCGGCTGCTCGCTCGACGTGGTCCGGCCCTACGCCGGCGACCCGCTGCCGTCGCTCGAGGGCTATGACGGGCTGGTCGTGCTGGGCGGCCCGATGGGCGCGAACGACGACGAGAAGCACGCCTGGCTCGGACCGGTGAAGGAGCAGCTGCGCGAGGCGCACGCGGCCGAGGTCCCCACGCTCGGCATCTGCCTGGGCCACCAGCTCATCGCCGCGGCCCTCGACGGGACCGTCCGCCCCAACGACCGCGGCCAGCAGGTCGGGCTGCTCGGCGTCGGCTGGACCGACGCGGCGGCCACCGACCCGTTGCTGGGGCCGCTCGCGACGCCGCGCCGCGGCGTGCAGTGGAACGACGACGTGGTGGTCGTGCTGCCGGACGACGCCGTCCTGCTCGCGGAGACCGAGCACGGCGAGGTGCAGGCGGCCCGGTTCGGTCCGCGGATGTGGGGCGTGCAGCTCCACCCCGAGGTCGACGCGCCGGTGCTGCGGCCCTGGGCCGAGGAGGACCGCGGCTCCCACGAGACCCGCGGCATCGACACCGACGCGCTGCTGCGCGACGTCGACGCCGCCCGCGCGGAGCTGGACGACGCGTGGCGGCCGCTGGCCACCGGCTTCGCGCGCCTGGTGGGAGAGCGCGCCCCGGCATGACGCGGGCCGCGACCAGCAAGGGGAACCTGCTGCGCCTGGGGTTCCTCGACCCGGACGCCGCGCTGGTCGCGCTCGAACGCCTCGGCGACGCGTGCGAGCCGCTGCTCGCCCTCGTCGCCCGCACCGCCGAGCCGGACGCCGCGATCGGGGCGCTGACCCGGCTGCTCGACGTCCTCGACGAGCCGTCCGAGCTGCTCGACGCGCTGGTGGAGGACGAGGGCACCGCGATGCGGCTGCTCAGCGTGCTCGGGGCGAGCGAGGCGCTCGCCGACCACCTGCGCCGGCACCCGGAGCACTGGCGCGAGCTGACCGACTCCCGTCTCGGCTCGACCCGGCCGGCCGCCTGGGCCGTCCGTGCGGGACTTCTCCAGGCGGTCGGTGCAGACCCCGACGACCCGGCGCCCACGGCGGCGCTGCCGGACGGGCAGGCGGTCGACGCGCTGCGGGTGGAGTACCGCCGCGTGCTGCTCCGGCTCGCCGCCCGCGACCTCGCCCACCACCTCGGCGTCGACGACGTCGCGGCCGAGCTCTCCGACCTGGCCGCCGGCACGCTCGACGCCGCCCTCGCGGTGGCCCGCCAGCGGGTGGGCGACGACGCCCGACTGGCCCGCCTCGGCGTGGTCGCGATGGGCAAGTGCGGCGGTCACGAGCTCAACTACGTCTCGGACGTCGACGTGATCTTCGTGCACGCGGCGGCGGACGACGCGGACGGCCCAGTGGACGACAACGCTGCTCTGAAGGCCGCCACCCAGCTGGCCAGCCACCTCATCCGGGTCTGCTCCGATCACACCGGTGAGGGCACGATCTGGCCGGTCGACGCGGCTCTGCGCCCGGAGGGCAAGGCCGGGCCGCTGGTGCGCACGATCGCCAGCCACCAGGGCTACTACGAGCGCTGGGCCAAGACCTGGGAGTTCCAGGCCCTGCTCAAGGCGCGCCCCGTCGCCGGCGACCTCGCGCTGGGCCGGGAGTTCGTCGAGATGACGCAGCCGATGGTCTGGGCAGCCGCGGAGCGCGAGGGCTTCGTCGAGGACACCCAGGCGATGCGCCGACGGGTCGTCGACCACATCCCGGCCAAGGAGGCCGAGCGGCAGCTCAAGCTCGGCGAGGGCGGGCTGCGCGACGTCGAGTTCGCGGTCCAGCTGCTCCAGCTCGTGCACGGCCGCGCCGACGAGCGGGTCCGGCTGCCCACGACGTTGAGCGCGCTGCACGAGCTCACCGAGGGCGGGTACGTCGGTCGCGACGACGGCGTCGCGCTGCACGAGGCGTACGCCTTCCTGCGCACGCTGGAGCACCGCATCCAGCTCCACCAGCTGCGCCGGACCCACGTGGTGCCCGAGGACGAGGCGTCGCTGCGCCGGCTCGGCCGCGGCCTCGGCTTCCTCAAGGACCCGGTCGGCGTGCTCGACAAGACCTGGCAGCACCACCGGCGCGAGGTCCGCCGGCTGCACGAGAAGCTCTTCTACCGCCCGCTGCTCACCGCGGTCGCGAAGATGTCGGGCGACGAGGCCCGGCTCTCGCCCGAGGCGGCGGGCAAGCGGCTGGCCGCGCTCGGCTTCCTCGACCCGCAGGGCGCGCTGCGCCACCTCGAGGCGCTGACCACCGGCGTCACGCGGACGGCCCAGATCCAGCGCACGCTGCTGCCGGTGATGCTCGGCTGGTTCGCCGAGGCGCCCGACCCCGACGCCGGGCTCTGGGGCTTCCGGCGGATCAGCGAGTCCCTCGGCGCGACGCCGTGGTACCTCTCCACGCTGCGCGACGAGGGCGAGGTCGCGGAGCGGCTGGCCCGGATCCTCGCGACGTCCCGCTACGCCACCGACCTGCTCGAGCGCGAGCCGCAGGGTGTGCGGATGCTCGGCGGCGACCTGCGGCCGCTGTCGGCCGAGGCCATGGCCGAGGAGATGCTCGCGTCGTCGGGGCGGCACGAGCAGGCCGAGGACGCGGTGCTCGCGATCCGCGGCGTACGCCGCCGCGAGCTGCTGCGCATCGCCGCCGGCGACCTGCTCGGGCTGATCGACGTCGCCGACGTCGGCGCCGGCCTGTCCCGGCTCACCGACGCGACCCTGGAGGCGACGCTCGCCGTCGCCGGCCGCTCGGTCCGCGCCCAGAAGGGGCTCGCCGAGGCCCCGACCCGGATGGCGATGGTCGCGATGGGCCGGTACGGCGGGTTCGAGCTGTCCTACGGCAGCGACGCCGACGTGATGTTCGTGCACGACCCCGAGCCGGGTGCGGACGCGCAGGCGGCCGCGTCGTACGCCCAGGCGGTCGCGAACGAGCTGCGCCGGCTGCTCGCGCTGCCCGGCCCCGACCCGTCGCTCGAGGTCGACGCGGACCTGCGGCCGGAGGGCAAGCAGGGACCGCTGGTGCGCACGCTCGACGCCTACGCGGCCTACTACGCCAAGTGGTCGAAGGTGTGGGAGGCGCAGGCCCTCCTCCGCGCGGACGCCGTCGTCGGCGACCCGGACGTGCGCCGGCGGTTCACCGAGATGATCGACCCGCTGCGCTACCCGCCCGAGGGCATCGCGCAGGACGACGTCTTCGAGGTGCGCCGGATCAAGGCGCGCGTGGACCAGGAGCGGCTGCCGCGCGGCGCCGACCCGCAGACCCACCTCAAGCTCGGCCGCGGCGGCCTGGCCGACATCGAGTGGACCGTGCAGCTGCTCCAGTTGCGGCACGCCGGCGCCGTCCCCGCCCTGCGGACGCCGCGGACCCTCGACGCGCTGGCCGCCGCCCGCGAGGCCGGCCTGATCGAGGAGGACGACGCGGCCGTGCTCCAGCAGGCGTGGCGCCGCGTCAGCCGGGTCCGCAACGCCGTGACCCTGGTGCGCGGCAAGGCCAGCGACGAGCTGCCGCGCGACATCCGCGAGCGTGCCGCCGTGGCCTCGATCCTGGGCTACCCGCCCGGGTCGTCGGACGCGATGGTGAACGACCAGCTCCGCTTCACCCGTCTGGCCCGTGCCGTCGTCGACCGGGTCTTCTGGGAGTAGGCTTCCGGCTCGTGGAGTCGAGGATGGACCCGGCGGTGCTCTGGGCACGCGCCGCGCTGCTCGGCTCCGTGGCGTGCCTGCTCGGCGTCGCCGGACACGTGACGGCCGACGGAGAGCTGCCCGGTCCCGCGTGGCTGGCGCTGCTGCTCGTGGTCTCGGTCTCGCTGTGCGCGCCCCTGCTGGCGCGGCCGGCCTCGATGCTCCGGGTGGTCGTGCTGCTGGTGGCCGGCCAGGCGCTGGTGCACGTCTTCCTGATCGCCACCGCCGGGCACTCCTCGGCGGGCCACCGCGTCGGCTCCCTCCAGGAGCACGTCGACGCCGGCATGGCCGGGGGACCGCACGGTCCGGCGCTCGACGCCGCCCGGGTGGCCGGGGACGTCTCCGCCCACGTGCCGGTGCTGGCGGTCCACCTGCTGGTCGCCGTGCTCGTCGGCCTCGGGCTCGCGCTCGCCGAGCGCGCCCTGTGGACGATCGCCGCCCTGCTGCGCCCGATCCTGGTCGCCTGGGCCCTCGTCCTCGTCCGCGTGGTCGCGCCCGTCCGCGACCTCGTCACGCTGCCGGCCGCCCCGCCGGCGCTCCGGTCCTCGCAGCGGATCGCGCGCTCCGTCGTACGACGCGGGCCACCTCTCCTCGCTGCCGCCTGATCAAGAGCGGCAGCACGCACCCCATCCCAACCGCGACCGGGCGACGCCCCGTCGCGCCATCCGTGCGTTCCCTCGAGGAGAGACATGACCCAGACCATCGACCCCGCGCCGTCCCAGGCGGCGCGCACCCGCGCCTCCGGCTGGTTCCGCGCCGTGTGGCGCTGGCACTTCTTCGCCAGCTTCCTGGTGGCCCCCGTGCTGCTGCTGCTCGCCACGACCGGCCTGATCTACCTGTTCCGGTTCGAGCTCGAACCCCTGATGCACCCCGACCTGATGAAGGTCGAGCAGCCCGCCGGCGCCCTCGCCCAGCCCTACGTCCAGCAGCTCGCCGTCGTCGAGAACGCCTACCCGGGCTCGACCGCGATCTCGCTGGCCGAGCCGCGCGAGGACGGCCGCCCGACGGTCGTCTCGATTGAGACCGCGGACGGCGAGGTCCGCGACGTCTACGTCAGCCCCTACGGCCCGGAGGTGCTCGGCTCGCTCGACCCGGACACGACGCTGTCCGGCACCGCCATCCGCCTGCACGCCGACCTGATGGCCGGCACGTGGGGCGGCTACGTCATCGAGCTCGCCGCCTGCTGGGCCCTGGTGATGGCGGTGACCGGCTACTTCCTCTTCGCCCGCGGCTGGCGGGCGCGGCGCCGGGCCCGGCTCGCGAACCGGAAGGGGGCCCGGCTGCGCTACCGCCACGGCCTGGTCGGCGCGTTCGCCGGCGTCGGGCTGCTCGCGCTCCTGGTCACCGGCCTGCCGTGGACCGACTTCTGGGGTGCCAAGGTGCAGACCCTCGCCACCGAGCGCGGCACGTCGATGTGGAGCACCGACCACGGCGCGATCAGCAACCCGACGTCGACCCTCGACGAGTCGTTGCCGCACAGCCACGCCCAGGACCTCCCGTGGGGCCAGCAGAAGTCCGAGGTGCCGGAGTCGGACCCGTCCGCGCACGACGGCGGCAACGTGGCCAACGTCGACACGGCCGTCGAGGTCGCCGACCGGGAGGGGCTGCGCCACCCGATGACGGTCGCGCTGCCCGCGGCCGACGACGAGGGTGGCGTGTTCTCGGTGATCGGCTACGCCTTCGACGCGCCGTCCGACGAGCGGACCGTGCACGTCGACCGGTACGGCGGGCAGGTGGTGTCGACGTACGGCTTCGACGACTACCCGACGCTGGCCAAGGTCGTCTCGCAGGGCATCGGCCTGCACGAGGGTCGCAGCCTCGGGCTGTGGTCGTTCTGGGGCGCCGCGCTCATGTGCGTGGCCGTGATCTTCATGTGCGTCACCGGACCGCTGATGTGGTGGCGCCGCCGTCCGCGCGGCGCCGGCCGGATGGGCGCACCCCGCGGCCGGATGCCGCTGAGGGCCACCCCGCTGCTCGCCGTCGGCCTCGTCGCCCTCGGCGTCCTCCTGCCGCTCTTCGGCCTGTCCCTGCTGGCCGTGCTGCTCCTCGACCAGCTCGTCCTGCGCCGGGTGCCGGCGCTCTCGCGGTGGTTCGACGCCGCGTGACCGGCGTCCTCCCGTCCTACATATGAGCGGGTGACCGACCTGGCCGAGCGGCTGCGGGCCGCCTCCGCGGCCTGCAGCCGCACCGCCCTCCGCGCGCCGAGGACCTCGCCGGCGGGGACCTTCGCCGCGCTGGCTCGCTCGAGCACGGCCCCGCCGTCGTCGCCGGGTGGTGGCGCGAGGTCGTCCACGGCTGAGGGGTTCTCGGGCAGTCCGCTCGGTCATCGCCCGTTGCAAAGGCCGAGAACCGTGGCGATCCCCGGTTGACCGGGGATCGCCACCGCCGCGGGACCCTGCCTTGAGAACCTCTTGAGGAAACCTCGAGGGTTTGCCGCACCGGTGCTTGAGAACGGGTGGGCAGAGTTCTGGTCATCACGGAAATCCCGTCCAGAACTCCACGAAGGAACACCGCCATGCGTCTCGGTACCCGCTCCACCGCCGTCAAGGTCCTCGCCTCTGTCGTCCTCGTGGGCGGCGCCGCCTCGGTCGCCGGCCTCGGCACCTACGGTGCGTTCACCTCGACCACCAGCGCCACGGAGCAGGTCGGCACCGGCAAGGTCGTCCTCTCCACCGCCGCCAGCGCCCGCGGCCTCGACATCGCCGCGACCAACCTGGTCCCCGGCGACACCGTCGAGCGCACCATCACGCTGACCCGCTCCAGCGACACGGAGTCCTTCGGCTCGGTCAAGCTCACCACCGCCGGCAGCACCAGCAACCTCCTCACCACCGACACCGCCAACGGTCTCCAGCTCAAGGTCGACCAGTGCTCGGTCGCGTGGACCAAGCCGGCCAACAGCAACGCGCTGACCTGCTCGGGCACCACCACCTCGATCCTCGCCCAGCGCGCGGTCGTCGGCTCGGCCCTCGACCTCGGTGCCGCCACCACGACGCTCAACGCCTCCGGCGCCACCTCGAACCTGCGCGTGACCGTGTCGCTGCCGAACACCGCCGACAACAACTTCCAGGGCCTGGCGAACACGATCAGCTTCACCTTCGACGCCACCCAGCGCGCCGCGCAGAGCCTCTGACCCACCCCGCCTCGAGACGAGCACCAGGAGCACCGTGATGAGCACCGTCGCCGCACCGTCGATCGCCCCCGGGACCCACCGGGCCGCGACGGTACGGCGGCGCCCGCTCGGCCGCGGCCTGGTCCACCGGTCGATCAACGTGGTGCTCAGCGTCCTGCTGGCCGGGTGCCTGCTGGCCTTCCTGTTCCTCGCGGTCGGCCCGCACCTGCTCGGCTACCGCACCTCGACCATGCTCACCGGCAGCATGGCCCCCGGCATCGAGGCCGGCGACGTCGTCGTCACCGTCCCGAAGCCGGCCACCGACCTCCAGGTCGGCGACGTGATCACCTACCAGATCCCCGTCGAGGACCACCGGGTCGAGACCCACCGGGTCACCCAGGTCACCCACGAGGACGGGGAGGTCTTCTTCCGCACCAAGGGCGACGCCAACCAGAACGACGACCCGTGGACCGCGACGGTCCAGGGCGACACGGTCTGGGAGGTGCGCGGCGTCGTCCCCGAGGCCGGCACCGCGATCCGCGTGCTGCGCGCGCCCGCCGTCCAGCACGGCGTGCTCTGGGTCGCCCTCGGCGGCGTGATCCTGCTCGGCCTCACCAGCATCTGGGGGAAGGGCGGCGATGACGACTGACACCGCCGCGGTTTTCGACGCCGCCGCCGTCGGCAGCCTCACCGGTCACCCCGACGACGCGGCGTTCGCCATGGTCTTCGTGACCGGCTACCGCCGCCTGCTGCCCGAGCGGGTACGCCGGATCGCGCTGGCCGTCCGCGCCGACGACTGCATGGACGACCCGGCCGACGCGCTCGACGCCGTACTCAGCCTCAAGGTCGCGTCCTCGACGGTCGGGACCGGCGAGCTCGGCGCCCTCGCCGCGCTGGTGGAGACCCACCTCCGCGCGGGTGACTGCGCGGCGGCGGTCGCCGCGGCGAACCTGCTGCCCCCGGCCGCCGACCGCGCCGACGGCGCACTCGGAGCCTTCCTCAGCAACTGAGCCAGCGACTGAGCCGGCGACTGAGCCAGCAACTGAGCCCGAGGGTCTACTCGACGAGCTCCATCCGGTAGCCCACGCCCCGCACGGTGCGGATGAACCGCGTCCCGTCGGTCTTCTCGCCGAGCTTGCGGCGCAGGTTGCCGATGTGGACCTCCACGAGATGGGTGTCGGAGGCCCACTCGGTGCCCCAGACCGAGCGCAGCAGCGCCTCCCGGCTCCAGACCCGGGCCGGCGTGCGCATCAGCTCGGCCAGGAGGTCGAACTCGGTGCGGGTGAGCTCCAGCTCGGTCCCGTCGCGGAAGGCGCGGCGCCCGTCGACGTCGACGCGCAGCGCACCGTGCTCGAGCACCTCGTGGTCGTCGGCCATGCCCGGCGCCGTGCCGCCGGCGTCGACCGGGCCGCGCCGCGGACGACGGAACATCGCGTTGACGCGGGCCTTGAGCTCACGCGCGCTGAACGGCTTGGAGATGAAGTCGTCGGCGCCGGTCTCGAGACCGAGCAGCCGGTCGATCTCGTCGTCGCGGGCGGTGATCATCACGACGTAGGCGTCACTGATCTCGCGGATGCGCCGGCACGCCTCGATGCCGTCGATGCCGGGGAGGCCCAGGTCGAGGGTCACCAGGTCCGGGTCGCCCTCGCGGACCGCCTCCACCCCGGCGAGTCCGGAGTCGACCGCGGTCACCCGGAAGCCCTGCGTCTGCAGCGTGAACTCGATCAGCGCACGGATGTCCTCGTCGTCCTCCACCACGAGCGCGCGCCGCTCCGGCTCGGAGCCGTTCCCCATGCTCACCCCCACATGATGCCACTTCTTGCGGATTTCTTGAGTTTTGCTCGCGGGCTGCTTGAACGCCGCCCAGAAGACTTGTGCCCGTCCCAGCCCTCCCGGAACCTCGGAGCCGTCATGACCTGGATCGACCACGGCCGTCGCGCCGTCACGGTCCTCCTCGTCGCGCTGGCGCTGCTCACGGTGCCCGCGGTCGCCCGGGCCGGGTTCTCCGACCGCCAGACCGGGAGCCTCAGCACCAGCACCGCCCGCCTGGTCGCCCCGACGGGTGTGACCGGCACCTGGCAGTGTGTCGGCGGCTTCTCCAGCGAAGGCTTCGATGCGACGGTCTCGTCGTTCGTCGACAACGGGCCCGCCGGCGCGTCGTACCGCTACTCCCTCCTACGCGGTACGACGGTCGTCAAGACCGCGACCTCGACCTCGCGGTCGGCGACGATCAGCTCGGGCAACCTGTCGAGCGACCGCGCCACGACGCAGTGGACGCTGTCCATCCAGGCCGTCCTCGGCCCGTGGACCGGGCCGACCTACACCCGCACGGTCTCCTGCGCGAACATGAGCAACGCGAGCGGAGCCCTCTGACGCGTCGGTCACGTCAGCAGCGGTGTGGACCCGGTGGTGACGTGCTCGAAGATCAGGTTCGTCTCCGTCGCCTCGACGTCCCGTGACGCACTGAGGTTCTCGACCACGAAGTCGCGCAGGTCGTCGGCGGAGCGGGCCGCCACGTGGATCATGAAGTCGTCCACGCCGGCGAGGAAGAACACGTTGAGCACGCCCGGCAGCCCGGCGAACCGGGCGGTGAACTCGCCGAGCGCGGTGCGCGCGTGCGCCTGGAGCCGCACCGACACCAGGGCCTGGAGCGGCCGGCCGAGCGCCTCGGGGGAGAGCTCCGCGCGGTGGGCGGTGATCACTCCGGCGTCGTGCAGGCGGCGTACCCGCATCAGGCAGGTCGACGGCGCGATGCCGGCGGCGGCGGCCAGGCTGTTGTTCGGCGTGCGGGCGTCCTCCGCCAGCAGCCGGAGGATCGTGCGGTCGATGGCGTCGAGCTCGACCGGGCGGCGAACGTTGTTCGACCGGCTCGCGGCAGGGGGAGGCACGTACGAAATCGTAGGCCAGCAGTCCGGGATTCTGCCGAATTTCCTTCGCCATTGTGTCGATGCTGAAGAACAAGGACGCAGAATCCGGCGCCATGAGGATCGGCGTGCCCACGGAGGTCAAGAACCACGAGTACCGGGTGGCGATCACCCCGATCGGGGTGCACGAGCTGGTCGCCCACGGCCACGACGTCGTCATCCATACCGGCGCGGGCCTCGGGTCCTCCATCGCGGATGAGGAGTACGTCGCCGCGGGTGCCTCGCTGGTCGATGACCCGGACGAGGTCTGGGGTGGCGCCGAGATGGTGCTCAAGGTCAAGGAGCCGGTGGCGGAGGAGTACCACCGCCTTCGTGAGGACCTGACGCTGTTCACCTACCTGCATCTGGCGGCGGACCGGCCGTTGACCGAGGAGCTGTTGAGACGCCAGGTCACGGGCATTGCCTACGAGACGGTGCAGCTGCCCTCGGGTGGGCTGCCGCTGCTGTACCCGATGTCGGAGGTCGCGGGCTGTCTGGCCCCGCAGGTCGGCGCGTACTCGCTGATGAAGGCCCAGGGCGGCCGGGGCGTGCTGATGGGGGGCGTGGGCGGGGTGGCGAACGCGAAGGTGGTGATCATCGGCGCCGGCGTGAGCGGCCAGAACGCGGCGAACATCGCGCTGGGGATGGGGGCGGACGTGACGCTGCTGGACACCGACCTGGACAAGCTGCGGATGTCGTTCTGGCGCTACAACAACCGGGTCCACGGGCTCGCGTCGTCCAAGCTGGCGATCGAGCAGCAGGTGGTGGAGGCGGACCTGGTGATCGGTGCGGTGCTGATCCCCGGGGCGGCGGCACCGAAGCTGGTCTCCAACGAGCTGGTGGCGCGGATGAAGCCGGGGTCGGTGCTGGTCGACATCGCGGTCGACCAGGGCGGCTGCTTCGAGGACACCCGGGCGACCACGCACTCCGACCCGACCTACGAGGTCCACGGCTCGATCTTCTACTGCGTGGCGAACATGCCGGGTGCGGTGCCGAACACCAGCACCTACGCCCTGACCAACGCCACCCTGCCCTATGTCGTGGCGCTGGCCGACAAGGGCTGGCAGCAGGCGCTGCGCGACGACCGCTCGCTCGCCCTGGGCCTCAACACCCACGCCGGACAGCTCACCAACGCCCCGGTCGGACAGGCCGTCGGCATCGACGCCGTCCAGCTCGACACCGTCGTCGCCTGAGCCGTCCGGTCCCGGCGTAGCCTTCAGGCCGGAGTCAGGGAGGAACGACGAATGGCAACCATCAGCCAGCGCTCGGGCGCGGCCGCCACGGCGATGCTCGGGCTGGGGACCTACCGGCCGGAGCGGGTCGTCACCAACGACGAGATCTGCGAGGTGCTCGACTCGAGCGACGAGTGGATCCAGACCCGCTCGGGCATCCGCACGCGCCGGTACGCCGCCGAGGAGGAGACGCTCCTCGACATGGCGACGATCGCTGCGGAGCGCGCGCTCGAGGCGTCCGGCGTGGCTGCGGCCGACATCGGCACGATCATCGTCGCCACGTCGACCCATGTGCAGCACACGCCTGCGGCCGCCCCGCTGCTCGCCGACCGGATCGGCTCACGCGCGGCCGCCTTCGACGTCTCCGCCGGATGCGCGGGCTTCTGCCACGCGCTGTCGGTGGCCTCGGACCTGGTGCGCGGCGGCAATGCCCGCTACGTGCTGGTCGTGGGCGCCGAGCGGCTCAGCACGTTCATGGACCCCACCGACCGCGGCACCGCGTTCATCTTCGCCGACGGAGCGGGCGCGGTCGTGGTGGGTGCGGCCGACGAGGCCGGGATCGGCCCGGTGGCGTGGGGGTCCGACGGCTCGCAGTCGCACGTGATCACCCAGTCGATGCGCTGCGACGAGCTCGACCAGGACCACCCGCTGGTCGTGCAGATGGAGGGCACCCAGGTCTTCCGCTGGGCGCCGTTCGCGATGGCCGAGGTGGCCCGCGAGGCCGTCGCCGGCGCCGGTCTGGAGATGAGCGACCTCGACGCGTTCGTCCCGCACCAGGCCAACCTGCGCATCACCGAGCTGCTGAGCCGCAGGCTCGAGCTGCCGGAGGACATCGCGGTCGCCCGGGACGTGGTGGACGCCGGCAACACCTCGGCGGCGTCGGTGCCGCTCGCGATCGAGGCGATGGCCCGCAACGGCGAGGTGAAGGAGGGCGACACCGCGCTGCTCATCGCCTTCGGCGCCGGGCTGAGCTTCGCCTCCCAGGTGGTCCGGGTCCCGCCGGTCGCCGGGCTCTGACCGGCGCGACCGTGCCGGTCGCCACCCCCAGAGGTGAGGTCGGCCGGGTCCTCGAGGGCTACGGTCGGAGGACGCGACGTTCAGACGAGGCGTCGTCCCTTCGAGCGTGACGGGATGGAACGCCCATGCACGCCAGCATCGCCCTCACCTTCGACGCCCCCGACGTCCACATGTGGATCGACGGCGAGCTCGACATCGCCTACCAGCACCGACTGCGCAACCACGCGGCGGACATCCTCGACTGCTCCGCCGGCACGGTCGACCTCGACCTGTCCGGCATCACGCTCGTCGACTGCGCCTGCCTGCGCACGCTCGACCGGCTCCGGCGCGAGCTCGAGGGCGCCGGCCGTGGGTTCGTCATCACCGACGCCTCCCTGGCCTTCGGGCTGGTCGCCTACCTCGCCGGGTACGACGACCTGCTCCGGTGCATCGCCGGGTCCGGGGTGCAGCCGCTGCGCACCCGGCGGGTCGCCGGGCCGCGACCGGCCACCGCCCGGGCGATCGGCAGCCTGTCCTAGTTCCCGCGTGGCCAGCGGGCGGCGAGCAGCACCGGGCAGGCCGACCCGCGTAGTCCGGCGCGCCCGGCCGCCCCGAGGTGCCGGCTGACCCGGTGGCCGACGCTAGCCACTGAGCCTCGCTGGTGGACGTCAGTCGCCCGGGGACTCGGCGGAGGTGGACAGCCAGCCGAGGGTCGCGGCGGGCCACAGGTCGTCGCCGACCTCGCCGGCGGCGTGGGCGAAGGCCTGGAACCCGGCGACGAGCACAGCTCGCTGGGCGGGCGACACCCGGGCGACGATCGCCTCGATCTCCACGGTGCGCGCCCCCGTCGCTTCGTCGACGATGGCCCGGGCGGTCTCGGTCAGGGTCAATCGGACCGCACGCCGGTCGCACTCCTGTGACGTGCGCGAGACCATGCCCTTGCGCAGCAGTCGCTCGCAGATCCGGGACACGGTCGAGGGGTTCACCGACATGATCCCGGCCAGGTCGACGACGCGGCTGCCTCCGGTCCGCGCGACGACCCCAACCACCTCGTGCTCGGCAACCGCTACAACGGCAACAAGGGGATTCCCGAGGCCGTGCTGCGTGCGATGCAACCGCACGTCGACGTGTTCTCGGTCCAGTACTTCACCGAACCGACCGACGAGTCCCGCCAGGCGATGCGCGCGGACCTCGCGCGCTGGCACGAGATCACCGGGAAGCCGGTGATCAATGCCGACCTCGGCAACTGGGCGCCGACCGAGCTCAACCCCCACCGGATCAGCGGCCTGGAGAGCCAGGCCGAGCGCGGCGAGGACTACGTGGCCGCGATCGAGGCGATCGTCGACGAACCCTGGCTGGTGGGGTGGCACTGGTGCGGCTACGTCGAGAACGTCGGCGGGCGCGGTTGGGGCGTCGAGGACCCCTGGGACGAGCCGTACGAGGACCTCGTGCACCGGATGCGCGGCTTCAACGTCGCCGTCTACGAGCGCGGGCAGGGGTCGGCCGATGAGTGAGCCCGGCGGCTTCGACCGCTACGGCGGCGACCTGAGGTACCCACGCGAGGCGACGGGCTTCTTCCGCACGGAGAAGTCCGACGACGGGTGGCGCCTGGTGACCCCGGAGGGCCACCCCTTCTTCATCGTCGGTATCGCGCACGTCGACGACTCGGTGCTCAAGTACGCGGAGAGCATCGACGTGTACCGACAGCGCTACGGCTCGCGCGCCACTGGATCTCCGACTGCGTCGTGGCGTCGTTGCGCGACTGGGGGTTCAACGCCTTGGCCTGGACCAAGCAGTGGGTGAGTCCGCAGATGCGGCACTCACCGGAGTGGACGCCCGACGAGTACCGCGGCAGCGGGTCCCCGTACCTACCGCACATCGACTTCCTCAGCTTCGAGCGCTGGAACCAGCAGGCGGTGTACAAGGACGTCTTCGGCGCGGAGTTCGAGGACTGGTGCGACTACCAGGCCCGGTACTGGTGTGCTGCGCTCGCCGACGACCCCAACCTCGTGGGGTACGCCTACACGGCGCGACCCCACTGGGACGTGGCCCGGTTCCGCGAGGTGACGTCCTCGCTCGAGGGTCTGGACGACCACGAGGCCCTGCGGCGCGTGGCGCGCCGCTACTACCAGGTCACGCACGACGCCATCCGGCGCTACGACCGTGACCACCTGATCTTCGGCGACCTGGTGGAGGGCGCGGACACGCTGCCCACGGGGCCCTCCGAGCCGCCGCCGGTGGTCTTCACCGAGATGGGTGACTACGTCGACGTGCTCTCGGTCAACTGGTACCACCCGTTCGACATCATGCGCGAGAGCCTCGACGCCTGGCAGCGCCTCTGCGACAAGCCGGTCTTCCTCTCCGACTCGGCGTTCGTGGCCCCCAACGACCTGCTGACCCGCGAGGACCCGTTGTTCGAGGGCGGCTGGGAGCAGGAACGCGGCGCGGCGTACGTCGAGATGCAGGACGGCGATGCGTGGACCCTGCTCGACCCGCGGGGCGAGCCGTTCGTCACCGTCGGCCTCAACCACCTCGACGAGACGAACCTGAAGTACCCGCACAACCACGACGTGTGGAAGCAGCGGTACGGCTCGCGCGACCTCGTGGATCGCCGACGGGGTCGTCGCGGACCTGCGGGACTGGGGATTCAACACCATCGGGTGGACCCAGGAGTACGTCAGCGGCGGTTGGGGCGAGGCGCTGGACTGATTCGGGGCGCCGATCGACCTGGGCCACTGGCTGCCCTGGTCGGCAGCCGACCTCATCTCCTCGGGGATGCCCCACGTGGTCCAGATCAGGGTCTCGGAGATCGAGGACTGGAGCGGTCACCCGTGGTTCCCGGACGTCTACTCCGAGGAGTTCGACGCGTACTGCGAGTACCTCGCGCGCAGCATCTGCGTGGACCACGTCGACAGCGAGAACCTGATCGGCTACTTCCTGGTCGACATCCCCGCCTGGCTGCCGCACGCCAGCGGAGCCGACTTCGCGGTCCTGCGCGGCCTCGACGAGCGGTCACGCAACATCAAGCTCTACGACGTCGCCTACCGCTACTACGAGACGATCACCAGGCACATCCGAGCCGCCGATCCCCACCACCTCGTGCTCGGAGACCGCTACAACGGGAACAAGGGCATCCCGAGCGCAGTGCTCACCGCGATGAAGCACTTCGTCGACGTCCTCTCGGTGCAGTACTTCCCGGAGCCGACCGCAGAGGGTCGCGAGAAGATGGTGCGCCGCCTGCGCGCGTGGCACGAGTACACCGGCAAGCCGGTGCTCCTGGCCGACGTCGGCAACTGGACGCCCACGACCCTGAGCCCCCACCGGACGAGTGCCCTCGAGTCCCAGGCGGACCGAGCGTCGGACTTCGTCGCGGCGCTCGAGCCGCTGCTGGCCGAGCCCTGGTTCCTGGGCTGGCACTGGTGCGGGTACGTCGAGAACACAGCTCGGGGGCTGGGGACTGAAGGATCCGTGGGACGAGCCGTACGCCGACCTCGTCGCGCCGATCCGGGAGCTCAACTCGGAAGCGACGCGCCCGTCTCGCCCTTGACCGAG
>NZ_BAAIFY010000037.1:0-26629 GCF_054653575.1 Nocardioides pyridinolyticus
CGAAAATTGCCGCGATCGACGCGTGACCGCGAGGTCCGGCTGGCGTCTCGGCCGCACGAGGCTGCTGTGTACGAAGAGGGCTACGACCGATTAGCTCGACTATATGTCCGGACAATCTATTGACAGGTCATGATCCGCGAGGTTTGCTGTTGGCGGCTGCCCAGGCCACGGAGCGAGAACTGAGGCGGACATGAGCAACGACATTCTCGGCATCGCGGTCGTCGGGGCCGGCATGGTCGGCCGGGCCCACGCTGCGGGCTACCGCACCGCCGCGCAGCTGTACGACCTCGAGCTCCCCGAGGTGCGCTTGGTCGCCATCGCCGATGCCTACGCGCCCTTCGCCGAGGATGCCGCTCGGAGGTTCGGCTACGAGCGCGCCGAGACGTCGTGGGAGGCCATCGTCGACGCACACGACGTCGACGTCGTCTCCGTCGCGATCGCCAACGAGCTGCACCGGCCCGTGGTCGAGGCCCTCCTCGCCGCCGGCAAGCACGTCTTGTGCGAGAAGCCGATGGCGCCCTCGGTGGAAGACGCGACGGCCATGGTCGCCGCCGCGGAGGCCGCCACCGGTCAGTCCGGCGTCGGGTTCTCGTTCCGCCGCACTCCCAGCATCAACGCGATCCGGGAGCAGGTCGAGCTCGGCGCGATCGGCGATGTCCGGCACTTCAACGGCCACTACTGGTGCGACTACGCACAGAACCCGGCCAACCCGATGAGCTGGCGCTACCAGGGCGGCCCCGGCTCGGGCGCCCTGGCCGACATCGGTTCGCACCTGGTCGATCTCGGTGAGTACATCTGTGGGCCGATCACGTCGGTCAGGGGAGCGGTCTTCCAGACTTTCACCACCGAGCGCCCCTTGCCGGTGGGCGCGACGGTCGGACATGCCGGGGGCGCGGTCTCCGAGGAGACCGCGCCGGTCGAGAACGAGGACATCGCCACCTTCACCGCGACCTTCGAGAACGGCGCGGTGGGCACCTTCTCGATCTCGCGTGTTCACCACGGGCTCCCCAACGGCCTCGGGTTCGAGGTGTACGGCGGAGCCGGCTGCGCGTCGTTCGACCTCAACCACCCCGGTGTGTTCGGGTTCGCCGATCAAGGACCCGACGGGAAGACGAACGGGCGTCGGGAGGTCCTGGTCGGTCCTCAGCACCCCGGCATCGCGAAGGGCATCGCGATGGACTTCCCGTCCGTCGGCTACGGGCAGAACGACCTCTTCGCTTGGCAGTCGCGTGCCTTCCTCGACCAGGTCGCCGGTCTGGGGAAGCTCCCGCCAGTGCCGTCGCTCGCGCACGGGCTCCACAACATGAAGATCCTCGCCGCCGTCACCGAGTCTGCCGTCGACGGCGGCGGTCCCGTCATCGTCTAGGGCCTGCGCTATCGGAAGGAAGAACCCCATGCGCTACGGCGTCTACAACGCGATCCTCCACGACCGCAGTCTCCCCGAGGCCCTCGAGGTGATCGCATCGATCGGCCTGAGCGGCATCGAGATCAACTCGGGCGGCTTCCTGCCGCCGAAGCACATCCCGACGTTCGACGACATCCTCGTCTCCGACACCGCCCGAGACGAGTACCTCGGGATCTTCGCCGGAACCGGGGTCGAGATCGCGGGCCTCAACTGCAACGGCAATCCGCTTCACCCGAACCCCGTGGTCGGTGATGCCCATGCCGAAGACGTCCGCCGGTCGATTCGCCTCGCGGAGCGACTCGGCCAGAGCCGTGTCGTCACGATGTCCGGCCTACCGGGTGGCGAGCCCGGCGCGACCCGTCCCAATTGGGCCGTCAACGCCTGGAACTCGTACGCGCTCGATATCCTCGACCACCAGTGGGACGTCGCCGTTCCGTTCTGGACGGAGATCGACGCTCGCGCCGCCGACCACGGCGTCAAGGTCGCGCTCGAGCTGCACCCCCAGAACCTGGTCTTCAACCCCTTCGACATTCGCAAGCTGGTCGAGCTCACCGGCGCCACGAACATCGGTGTGGAGCTCGACGCCTCCCACCTGTTCTGGCAGCAGATGGACCCGGTCGCCGTCACGGCCGACCTCGGCGAACTCGTCTTCCACGCCGCCGCCAAGGACGTGCGCATCAACCCGGCTGCCGCCCTCTACGGCGTCCTGGACAACCGCTTCCGCCGCCTGGACCCGGACGAGGATCGCCTCAACCTCGGCGGCGACGAGTGGGCGAACGAGTGGCCGAAGGAGTCCGCGTGGGACTTCGTCGCGCTCGGCCGCGGCCATGATGTCGAGTTCTGGTCGCGCTGGCTCGTCGAGCTGGACAAGATCGACCCGAACATGTGGGTGAACATCGAGCACGAAGACACCAGCCTGGGGCGCGTCGAGGGTCTGACCGAGGCTGCCGGCGTGCTCTTCGCCGCCGCCGAGATGGTCGGGCTGCGGTGAGCTGACCCATCCTTGGATTCGCCTTCGTCATGGTGGTGGATACCTTCGGGGGGACGGGGAGGGCAAGCGTCGCCGAGCTCGATACTCGTGGGGCCGCACCCCCGTGCTCACGTGCCGCTCAGCCGTGCGTCGCCGCGACGACCTCAGCCAGCACGGCGTCGCGCCGGGCGACCAGGTCGGCGTCGTCGGCCAGGTGGCGCCCGAGTCCCGCGACCAGCAGCTCCGTCGTCGCGGCGTCCAGTCGCGGGTCGCCGAGGTCGTCCCACCAGCGGTTGAAGCTGTCGGCGTACCGCTCGCAGAAGGTCGCGAGCCCGCCGTCGTCGCCGCCGAGGTGGAACAGCAGCGTCGGACCCATCACCGCCCACCGGAGGCCGGGGCCGGAGGAGATGGCCGTGTCGACGTCCTCGACGGACGCGACGCCCTCGCGGACCAGGTGGATCGCCTCTCGCCACAATGCGGCCTGGAGGCGGTTGGCGACATGCCCGGGCACCTCGCGCCGCACCTCGATGGTCACCTTCCCGACCGACTCGTAGAAGCGGCGGGCCGCGTCGACGACGCCCGGGGCGGTCCGTTCGTTGCCCATCACCTCGACGAGCGGGATCAGGTGAGGTGGATTGAACGGGTGCCCGAGCACGAGGCGGGACGGGTCCGCCCAGCCACCCTGGAGCTCGGTGAGCGTGAGCCCGGACGCCGATGAGGCCACCACGGCGTCCTCGGCGACCACGTCCTCGATGGCGGCGTACAGCTCGTGCTTGAGGCCGATCCGCTCGGGGATGCTCTCCTGGACGAAGGCCGCACCATCGACGGCTTCGCGGGGGTCGGTGCAGGTCGTCAGCTCCGCCCGCGGCGAGTCGTCGCTCGTCAGCCCGAGTCGCTGCAGCACAGGCCACGCGGACGCGACAGCCTCCCGCACGCGATCCTCGGTGCCGGGATCCGGGTCGAACACGGCGACCGGGCGTCCGGCCGCCAGGAACAGTGCGGTCCAGCTCCGTCCGATCAGCCCGCCGCCGAGGGCGGCGACGTGGCGCCGCGGCTCAGAAGGTGACACGGTCGGGTCCTTTCAGACCGAGGCGCTCTCGCGCCTGCGCTGGGGTCGCGACCTCGAGTCCCAGGGCCTCGATGATGCCGCGGATCTTGCGGACCTGGTGGGCGTTCGACGGCGTCAGCTCGCCGGGCCCGAGGAAGAGGCTGTCCTCCATGCCGACCCGTAGGTTGCCGCCGAGCATGGCGGCCTGGGTGGCGAACCGCATCTGGTGCCGGCCCGCGGCCAGCACCGACCACTCGTAGCTGTCGCCGAACAGCTTCTCGGCGATCGTGTGCATGTGTTGGAGGTTGTCGAGGTCGGCGCCGACACCGCCGAGTACGCCGAAGACCATCTGCACGAAGAACGGGGGCTCCAGCCAGCCCTGGTCGATCAGCCACGCGAGGTTGTACAGGTGGCCGAGGTCGTAGCACTCGAACTCGAAGCGCGTGCCGTGCCCGTGATTGAGCTCCTTCACGACGTACTCGAGATCAGCGAAGGTGTTGCGGAAGATGAAGTCGCGGGTCATCTCCAGGAACGCCGGCTCCCAGTCGTGCTTCCACTCGGAGTACTTCTCGAGCATCGGGAAGATGCCGAAGTTCAGCGACCCCACGTTCAGCGACGCCATCTCCGGCGACGTGGCGACGGCGGCCCGCAGGCGCTCCTCACGCGTCATGCCGAGGCCGCCGCCGGTGGACACGTTGAGGACCGCGTCGCATCCGGCGCTGATCTGCGGCATGAAGTCGAGGAACAGCTCCGGCCGTGGGTCCGGCTGGCCGGTCTCGGGGTCGCGCGCGTGCAGGTGGATGATCGCGGCACCTGCCTCTGCCGCCTCGATGGACGCGGCGGCGATCTCGTCGGGCGTGACCGGCAGGTGCGGCGACATCGTCGGGGTGTGGATGCCTCCGGTGGGCGCGCAGGTGATGAGCGCCGGGCGGTTCATGACCGCTCCGCCCAGGATCGGTAGGCGCCGAGCACGAGTCCGTGGAAGTGGTGGACGCCGTGCTCGGACAGTCCGCTCCCCTCCGGGTCGTAGACGATGCGTCCCTGGTCGAACGCCGGGGTGCGCATGCCGCGCTGGACGCTCTCGACGATGGTGATGTCCTGCTGCTGGAGCACGTCGTCGATGTAGGCGACCGACTCCAGCTCGGCAGGCTCGAGCTCCGGCGTCTCGAGGTAGAAGTCCCAGGTCTCGAGCGTCCGGTCGGGACCGTCGGGCAGGACCTGGAAGACCATGAAGTTGCCGCGGCCGGGATAGCGCAGCAGACAGGTGTTCGGCCACAGCCACCACACCGCGTGTTCGGTGACCGATGCGCCCGAGACGTCGTAGGCGGTGTTCGCGTGCTTGCCGGCCTCGGCGAAGTGGCTGGACCAGATGCCGTGGGTGCGCACCTCGTAGGTGTCCATGTCGACCAGGTCGACGAACTCCTTGTGCGCGATGTGGCAGTGATAGCACTCGAGGAAGTTGTCGATGACGTTCTTCCAGTTCGATGCCACGTCGTAGGTGAGCCGCTTCGCGTGTGTCAGCTGCGCCACGTCCGGCGCCCAGCGCCCGATCTCGGCGGCCAGGTCCGGGGCCTGCTCGCCGAGGGGGGTGGCACCGAGGTCCAGGTTGACGTAGACCATACCGCCGAACTCCTCGACCTGCACCTGGTCGAGGCAGACCTCGGACTTGTGGAAGGTCTCCATCCGGTCGGCGCGACGGGCGGCCTTCAGTCGGCCGTCCAGGCTGTAGGTCCAGGCGTGGTACGGGCAGACGATGTTGCGCGTCGTGCCGGCCCCCGTGAGCAGCTCGTGCGCGCGGTGCTTGCAGACGTTGTAGAACGCCCGCAGGCCACCGTCCCGGTCGCGCACCACGGCGACCGGCATCCCGCCGACGGTCGCGGAGACGTAGCTGCCGGGGTCGCGCAGGGTCTCGACGTGGCAGATCCACTGCCAGGTGCGGGCGAAGATCGCCCGGACCTCGCACTCCGCCCAGGCCGGGTCGGTGTAGGCCTCAGCGCGCAGCGACCAGGACCGGGCCGGGTCCTCGTCGTATCCCGAGCCGACGCGGTCCACGTCCTGTGACGTCAACAGACTCATGCCGGCAGCGTAAGCCTTGTTTGAACGATCGTTCAAGAGCGATCTGGACGGACGTTCAGTCAGCGAATGCGATCTCCTCGCACCGCGCCATGCTTCGCCGGATCGACGCCTGGTCGAGGCCGAGGAGGGCGGTCAGCCAGACGCCGTTCTGGATCACGTCGATGTCGGCGGCGCGCCGGGTGCACTCGGCGCGCGCCAGATCGGGACGCGCCTCGCGGATGAGTGCGGTCAGTCCGGCGCGATAGCGCTTCTGGGCCTCGGTGTTGATCTGCTCGAAGTCTCCATGCGCGCTCGCCAGTGCCCAGAGCTGGAGGCGCAGCGAGAGGTAGGCGGTCGTGAGGAACTCGGCCTCGGCGACCCTGCGGAGCGCCGCGCGGAGGCGCTGCTCGGGCGACAGGTCCGGGTCGGGGTCGATGATCGCGAGGTCCTGCTGCTCGACCCGGCGCAGCGCCGCCGCGAGCAGGCTGGTCTTGTCGTCGTAGTGGTAGTTCACCAGGCCGAGCGAGACGCCGGCCTCGCGAGCCACGGCGCGCATGCTGACCGCGGAGATCCCGCCCGCGGCGAGCAGCTCCAGGGCTGCGTCCAGGATCCGCGCCTGTCGGCCGGGCCCGGCCGGGTCGTCCGATGTTCTCGCCACGACCGCACCCTAGAACGACTCGCGCTCGACCGCGCGATGGCGAGGCGCCGGCATCCGGGATCTGAGGGTCGGCGGGACTTGGGTGGGCGGTGAAGCGATAGGTACGTTCGTCCGAGTGGCGGAGAAGACGATGCGCGAGCGGATGCTCGCCGGCGACCTGTACATCGCGGACGACCGGGAGCTCGCTGCAGAGTCCCGGCGTGCGCAGTCCCTGACGCACCGCATCAACACCAGCGACCCGACCGACGGCGACGCGATCCGCGCGCTCTTCACCGAGCTGCTCGGCGAGTACGGGCCCGGGGCGGAGATCCGGCCTCCGTTCCGCTGCGACTACGGCTATCAGACCCGCTTCGGCGCCCGGTCGTTCGCGAACTTCGGCCTGGTGGTGCTCGACGTCGCGAAGGTCGTGGTCGGCGAGGACGTCCAGATCGGCCCGAACGTCCAGCTGCTGACGGCCACCCACCCGCTGGAGCCGGGCCCGCGGCGGGACAAGTGGGAGGCGGCGGAGCCGATCGCCATCGGCGACAACGTCTGGCTCGGCGGCGGCGTGATCGTCTGCCCCGGAGTCACCATCGGCGCCAACACCGTCGTCGGCGCAGGTTCGGTCGTCACGCGTGACCTCCCGGCCGATGTGGTGGCCGTCGGCAGCCCGGCCCACGTCGTCCGCAGCCTGTGAGCGAGGGGTGAGCCGGGCGCGCCGTCACGATCCCCACCCGCGGGCCTCGAACGCCTCGAGCAACTGGCGGCACGCCGTGTCCAGGTAGGCCTCCAGCCGGTCGGCGGCCTCGTCGCACGAGCCCCGCTCCAGCAGCTCGCAGATGTCGACGTTGACCGGCAGGTACGGAGCGTGGAAGTCCTTCACCGGGTCCATCACGTAGAACGCGAGCCGCATCTCCGCCAGCAGTTGACGGATCGCGGCATCCATGCGCGCGTTCCCCGCCAAGGCGGTGATCGCGAGGTGGAAGTTCATGTTGGCCGTGCCGACGGCGTGCCAGTCCTCCTGCTCGGCGGCTGACAGGGCCTCCGTCACCGCGAGCCGGACCGCCGACAGTCGCGCGGGCGAATGGGTCTCCGCGCTCCGGACGGCACTCAGCTCGAGCACGCGTCGGAACTGGTAGATGCCTTCGATGTCGGAGCGCGTCAGCTCCCGGACGAAGACGCCCCGGTTGAGCTCGTGAACGAGCAGGCCCTCGTGGGCCAGGAGCCGGAATGCCTCGCGCAAGGTGTTGCGGGAGACCGCGAAGGCGCGCGCGAAGGCCTCCTCGGACATCCGGGTGCCCGGCGTGATCCGCCCCTGGATCAGGTACCCGCGCAGCAGGTCGGCGACTCGTTCGCCCGTGCTCGCCAGCGCGGGCTTCGCGTCCGGGCCGTCGAACAGGTCCTGGATGAGCTGATCCGTCGCGACACTCATCTGGCCTCCTTGTGTGGTCGGGATCCCTCGCGCCTCACCCCTGCCGAGTTTACGTGAACAATCCGGTGCGTGGTCAACCACGTCGAGACGAAGGCGTTGACGCCTGCCGTTGACGGCGATCGGACGTCTGTACCGCTACGGAGCGAGATTGTAAAATGTTCCAATGAAGTGATTGCAGAATGTGTGAACAATCACCGCCTCGATCGGCGGCGCCATGGAGTGGGGCGCCTGGGCGGCCATGGACAACATGAACCGCATGCTGGCCGGCGAGGAGGCCGTGGAGCAGAACGTCCCGATCCGCCTGATCACCGCCGAGAACATCGACGACATTCCCAACCGAGTGCCTCGCCGTCACGTCGTTGGATGACGATCGGCGCCGGAGCGCGGTCCCATCCTTCTTGGTCGAGCCCCGGTGGGGCGGTACCCAGATCGACTGGAAGGCAGAGGAGCGGCGCGCTCGCGCCGCCCTCGCCGAGTTCGGGCTCGAGGACACCGTCCGCGAGCGGGTGGCCAGCCTCAGCCTCGCGCAACAGGCGATCATCGAGTCGACTGGTTCACCACGCACGCGCTGGTCCGGCTGACGACACATCCGTGGACGATCACGCCGGCGAGCAACCGCGTGGGGATCCGCCTCGACGGACCGGAGCTCGAACGAGCAGTCGGAGGCGAGCTCGCCAGTGAGGGCGTGGCGCTCGGATCGATCCAGGTCCCACCGTCCGGACCGATCGTGTTCCACCGCGACCACCCCGTGACCGGCGGCTACCCCGTCATCGGCGTGGTCGAGACGATCGACCTGGACCAGCTGGCCCAAGCCCGAGCCGGCGAGCGCATCCGCTTCTCGATCACGCCCCCGCCGCGCGGGAGCTGGTGACTCCGGATCCGCTAGCATCGTCGCATGGCGATGAAAGCGCTGGTCGACGATCAGCGGGAGCTGGAGCCCATGGCGACGCTCTTCCGCGTGCTCGGGGAGCCGGCCCGGCTCTCGATCCTGCGGCACCTCGAGCTCGGGCCACACCGCGTGGTCGACCTGGTCGAGCACCTCGGCCTGGCTCAGTCCACGGTCTCGAAGCACCTCGCCGTGCTGCGCGACGGCGGCCTGGTCACGTCGACGCCGCAGGGTCGGGCCTCGGTGTTCGCCCTCGTCGACGGCGTCCCGCTCGGTGACGTCTTCACGGCCGCGGACCGCGTGCTCGGCGAGGTCGGCTGATGGGCGCGGGGCACTCGCACGGGGGTCACGCCGGCGGTCGGCACCGGTGGCGGCTGGCGACGGCCTTCGGCCTGGTCGGTGCGTTCTTCGTGGTCGAGCTGGTCTTCGGCCTGCTGTCCGGTTCGCTCGCGCTGATCTCGGACGCGGGCCACATGGCGGCCGACGTGGTCGCGCTGGGAGCCGCTCTCGCCGCCACCAAGATCGCGACCCGCCGGGACACGACCGGCCGGCGGACCTACGGGTCCTACCGCGCCGAGATCTTCGCGTCCGGCTTCACCGTGCTGATCATGCTCGGCGTCGCGGTGTACGTCGTCGTCGAGGCGATCGGCCGGTTCGGCACCGGCGTCGAGGTCGAGGCCGGCCCGATGCTGGTGGTCGGGGCGATCGGCCTGGCGGTCAACGTCGTGTCGATGGTGCTGCTGCGCGGAGGCTCGGAGGAGTCGCTCAACGTCAAGGGCGCCTACTACGAGGTGGTCGCGGATGCGGCCGGCAGCGTCGGCGTGATCGCCGCCGGCGTGCTCGTCGCCCTCACCGGCCAGGGGTGGTGGGACACCGTCGTCGCCCTCGCGATCGGCGCCTTCGTGGCCGTTCGCGCGGTGTTTCTCGGCCGCGAGGTGCTCGCGGTGCTCGGGCAGCACGTGCCGCACGGGATGACGGTCGACGACCTGGTCGTCGACCTCGCCGCCGTACCCGGCGTGGCGGACGTGCACGACCTCCATGTGTGGACGCTGACCTCGGGGATGCACGTCGCCACCGCGCACCTGGTGCTCGCCGACGGGGGTGACCCGCAGGGCGTCCTGGACCGGGCCCGCCGCGTGCTCAGGGAGAAGCACGCGGTCGAGCACGCCACGCTCCAGGTCGAGGCCCGGGCGACCCGGGAGTGCGAGGAGACGAACTGGTGACCGCTCAGGCGCAGCAGGCCGCCGCCGGCGCGGAGACCCCGTCGGGCGTGGGGCTGTCGGCCAGGACGGTGTAGATCTCCCAGCGCTCCCCGTCCGGGGCGTTCTCGACCCAGAACTTGTCCTGCTTCGCGTAGCAGCAGGTCGTGCCGCGCTCCTCGGTCGCCGCGAATCCCGCAGCGGCCAGTCGGGTCTGCTCGGCGTCGACGGTGTCGGTGTCGGCCACCTCGACCCCGAGGTGGTTGACCGACCCGCCGTGGCCCGGGTTCTCGATGAGCACCAGCTTGAGCGGGGGCTCGGCGACGGCGAAGTTCGCGTAGCCGGGCCGCACCTTGGCGGGCTCGCTGGCGAACAGCCGGGAGTAGAACGCGATCGAGGCGTCGAGATCGTCGACGTTGAGCGCGAGCTGGATGCGGGACATGGTGCCTCCTAAGACATAGATGGATATCGATGTACTGCCAGGCTGGACCGGGACATAGGGATCTGTCAATATCGACGTATGTCGAAGTCCCTGCTCGAGCTCACCCCGGTCGAGGCGGTGGCCTGCTGCTCGCCGGTCACCCGGGAGCCGCTGTCGGCCGAGGCCGCTGCGCGCATCGCCCCGCTCGTGAAGGCCATCGCGGACCCCGTCCGGCTCCGCCTGCTGTCGCTGGTCGCGTCGCACGCGGACGGCGAGGCGTGCGTCTGCGACCTCAACGACGCCTTCGACCTCTCGCAGCCGACGATCAGCCACCACCTCAAGCTGCTCCACGAGGCCGGGCTGCTCGACCGCGAGAAGCGCGGTGTGTGGGTCTACTACCGCGTGAACGCGGCCGCTCTCGGCGACCTCGCCACGCTGCTCGGCGGCGTCAGCGCGTGACCCCGCCGCTCGTACGCCGGGCGACGGCTGAGCTGGTCGGCACGGCGTTCCTCGTGGCGACCGTCATCGGCTCCGGCATCGCCGCGCAGCGCCTCTCGCCCGGCGACACCGGCCTGCAGCTGGTGGCGAACAGCCTCGCCACCGGAGCCGTCCTGGTCGCGCTGATCCTGGCCCTGCAGCCGGTGTCGGCCTCGTTCAACCCCGTCGTGACGATGGTCGAGCGGGCCCTCGGTCGGATCGACACCACGACCGCGGGCGCGCTGGTGCTCGCGCAGGTCGCGGGCGGCCTGGCCGGCGCGGTCGTCGCGAACCTGATGTTCGACCTCGATGCGGTCTCGCTCTCGGGCACCGAGCGCGGTGGCTCCGGACAGCTGCTCGCCGAGGTCGTCGCCACGCTGGGGTTGGTCGTGGTCGTCTTCGGGACGCTGCGCTCGGCACGGATCGAGACCGTGGCGTTCGCGGTCGGCGGCTACATCGCCGCGGCGTACTGGTTCACGAGCTCGACCAGCTTCGCCAACCCGGCCGTCACCCTGGCCCGCACGCTGTCGGACACGTTCGCGGGCATCGACCCCGCCTCGGTCCCGGCCTTCGTCCTCATGCAGCTGATCGGCGGCGCCGTCGGCGCCGCGCTGGTCGTGCTGCTCCATCCGGCCCCGCAGGAGGCGTGATGTCCCGTCCCACCGTGCTCTTCGTCTGCGTGCACAACGCCGGGCGCTCGCAGATGGCCGCCGGCTACCTCCGGCACCTCGCCGGCGACCGCATCCAGGTGCTCTCCGCGGGATCGCAGCCGGCCGACCGGGTGAACCCGGCCGCGGTCGCCGCGATGGCGGAGGAGAGGATCGACATCGCCGCCGCGACCCCGGAGCTCCTGGCGGAGTCGGCGGTCCGCGAGGCCGACGTCGTCATCACGATGGGGTGCGGCGACGCCTGCCCGATCTTCCCCGGGAAGCGCTACGAGGACTGGGTCCTCGACGACCCAGCCGGCCAGGGGATCGAGGCGGTGCGCCCGATCCGTGACGAGATCCGGCGCCGGGTCGAGGGGCTGGTGGCGGAGCTGACGGCATGAGCGTCGTCACCGGATGGGCCTCAGCACCGGATGAGCACGTCGCGGGTGAGCTCGGGGACCGTGCGGTAGCCGTTGAGGCCCATGGTCAGGTCGGTCTCCGCGAGCAGGCAGAAGAGGACGAACTCGATGCCCGGCGCGCCACCGAGCACGGCGCCGTAGCCGTAGGGCCGGCCGATGCCGACCGCGGTCGCGCCGAGGGCGAGCGCCTTGACGACGTCGACGCCCGAGCGGACGCCCGAGTCGAAGAGCACCGGCAGGCCCTCGGCGGCGTCGACCACCGCGGGCAGCAGCTCGAGCGCCGGGGCGCTGCCGGCCTGGCGACCGCCGTGGTTGGAGCAGTAGATGCCGTCGACCCCGGCGTCCCTGGCCCGGCGTACGTCGTCGGGGTGGCAGATCCCCTTCAGCAGCAGGGGCAGGTCGGTGAGGTCGCGCAGCCAGGCCAGGTCGTCCCAGCCGAGCGTCGGGTTGCCGAAGCTCATCGCCCAGTGGAGGGTCGCCGCACCCGGGTCCTCCTCCGGCGTCGCCTGGAGGCGGGAGCGGAAGACCGGGTCGGTGAAGTAGTTGGCCAGGCAGTAGCCGCGCAGCTGCGGGAACGTCGCGTGCTGGAGGTCGCGCGGACGGTAGCCGAGCGTCCAGGTGTCGAGCGTGACGACGATGCCGCGGTAGCCGGCGGCCTCGGCCCGGCGCACCAGGCTCTCGGCGACCTCGCGGTCGTTGGGCGTGTAGAGCTGGAAGAGGCCGGGGGTGTCGCCGAGGGCGACGGCGACCTCCTCCAGCGGGTCCTGCATCAGCGTCGAGCCGACCATCGGCACGCCGCTGCTCGCCGCCGCGGCGGCCGTGGCGAGGTCGCCTTGATCGTCGTCGGTCATCACGCCGATGACGCCGATGGGCGCCAGGAAGACCGGCGTCGGGAGCGTCATCCCGAGCAGCTCGATCGACAGGTCGCGCTCGGCCGCGCCGGAGAGCATCCGGGGGAGGATGCCCCAGCGCTCGAACGCCGCGACGTTGCTGCGCTGGGTGTGCTCGTCACCCGCGCCGCCGGCGACGTAGTCCCAGAGCCGGTGCTCCATCTTCTGCTGCGCGGCCTCCTCCAGGCCCGCGAACGTGACCGGGTACGCCGGCTGCTCGCCGCCCAGCCCAGCGAAGTAGAGCCCGATCTGGAAGTCGGCGTAGTCCGGCATGCGCGTATCCAAGCACTAGTGTCCGGCTCGTGATCCTCGCGCGCCTGGTGAACGCCGCCGTGGTCGGTGGCGCACGCTGGCTGGACCGCGTCGGCACGATCGTGCCGGGCACGCGCACCGCCGAGGGGTTCGGCAGCTTCGGCGCCGACAGCTCGATCGGCTTCCCGGTCGCGACGCTCATGGGCACGCAGTCGATCCACATCGGCGCCAGGACCCTGATCGGCCGGCAGGTCACGCTGTCGGTCGGCTACGGGCCGGGCGACCCGGGCGTCCCCGAGCGCGGACTCGTGATCGGCGACCGGTGCGTGATCGGCGCGCGGAGCACGCTGGTCGCGCACGACTCGATCGAGATCGGGGACGACGTCTGGTTCGGCCAGGGCGTCTTCGTCTGCGACGCCAGCCACGGCTACCAGGACCCCGACCTCCCGATCGGCGAGCAGTTCGGCGCCCACCAGCCGGTCCGGATCGGCGCCGGCTCGTGGATCGGGCACGGCTCGATCGTGCTGCCCGGCACGACGATCGGCCGCAACGTCGTGGTCGCGGCCGGCTCGGTCGTGCGCGGCGACGTCCCCGACCACAGCGTCGTGGGCGGCGCGCCCGCGAAGGTGCTCCGGCGCTTCGAGCCCGGCGTGGGCTGGGTCGGCGCGGGTGGTGACCTGCGGCCGATCGTCCGCGGTCATCTCGGCGAGGGCGACCTCACTGAAGCGAACTGAGGACTCCCGCGACGAGGAAGCCCAGCACGGTCAGCAGGCCGGCGATCCGGCCGGCGCGCTCGTAGGACTCCGGCACCATCGAGTCCGCGAGCATGGTGAGCACCGCGCCCCCGGCGAACGCGCTCGCGATCTCGCCGGTGTGCGACGCGCTGTCGGCGACGAGGTAGCCGGCCAGCGACGCGACGCCGCAGACCAGCGTGAGCCCCGCCCACATCGTGGTGATCCGCCGCTCCGGTACGCCGGCGGCGAGCATGTCGTCGGTGCCGGCCAGGCCCTCGGGGGTGTTGGAGAGCAGCACGGCGGCGAGGAACGCCAGGCTGATCTCACCGCCGAGTGCGAGCCCGAGGCCGAGGATGAACGACTCCGGGATGCCGTCCAGCAGCGCGCCGAGGAACAGCGCGACGCCGGAGGAGCCGCCGCGGTCGACCAGCCGCGCGCCGACGTAGTAGACGAGTGCGCCGAGGAGGAACGCGGCGCCGATCTCCCAGCCGAGCTCCAGGTTCTCCTCCGGGATCAGCTCGTAGCCGACGGCGCTGATCAAGGTGCCCGCGCCGAAGGCCATCATCAGGCCGACCGTGCGGCGCGACCGCCCGAGCGGCCTCGCGAGGACCTGGCCGATCAGCAGGGAGCCGGCGGCGAGCAGGCCCCAGAGGAACGCGGCGGTCACAGGGAGCCCGGTATCTCGATCTCTCCGGTGTAAACGGGGGAGTCCTTGCGCGACAGCAGCTCACGCCGTTCCTCGGGCGACAGCGCCTCGATCTGCGCCCGGACGTCGGACGGGTAGCCGCTGACCTCCTCCGCCTCGTCGACCGGGACCACCGTGTGCACGATGCGGTCGTCGTACACGTGGACCATCGTCATCGCCTGGTGACCGTCCACGCCCGACACGAACCGCTCCAGCGGCGCCGGGTCGGTGGTGTCGCAGGTGGCGGACGCGACCGAGACCGGGATGCCCGCGAAGGTGGAGTACGTCGAGTAGTCGAGGTGGCCGCCGAGGATGCAGCGCACGTCGGTGCCCGTGAGAACCCCGGCCAGCCGGTGCTGGTCGTCGAGCTCGATGACCTCCGCCGCCGGCATCAGCGGGACCGGGATCGGCGGGGGGTGCAGGGCGAGCAGCGTGCCGTGCGGCGCCGGGGTGCTCAGCACGTCCGCGAGCCACCCGAGCTGGTCGTCGGTCAGCTCGCCGTGGTGGTAGCCCGGGACGCTGGTGTCGATCGACACGATGCGCAGGCCGGCGACGTCGTGTACGCGGTCCTGGGGGGGCGTCCGCCCCCGAGTCCAGCAGGGTCTCGTCGAACAGCTCGCGCGCGTACGCCGACCGCTCGTCGTGGTTGCCCATCACCCAGACGACCTCGGCGGACATCGCGGCCGCCGCCGGCTCCACGATCTCGCGCAGTCGCCAGTAGGCCCCGGGCTCGGCCTCGTCGGCCAGGTCGCCAGTGAACACCCGCGCCTGGGGCGGGTGCTCGAGCCGGGACAGCCGCGCGAGGGCCAGCTCGAGCCCCGCCGCGGTGTCCACGACGCCGTACTGGCGCGCCCCGGCGGCCAGCAGGTGCGGGTCGCTCAGGTGGGCAACGACGTGTCCGGGGCGCGGGTACTGGCCGAGCTGCACGCGCTGCACGGGGCCACGTTAGCGACCAGGGATCACCCCATGGACGCGGTCTCTCCCCACAAGAGGGGGTTTCCATGCACGTGACGCGGGTCACTCTCCTCTGGGAGGCTCGGACTCGGAGAGGTGAACCACGTGGCAGTTGACGGCGTCGAGATCGCAGGACCCCTGCACGACAGGTACGACCAGGTGCTCACCGACCGCGCGCTGGAGCTGATCGCTCTGCTGCACCGCGAGCTGGAGCCGCGGCGGCAGGATCTGCTGGCCCGGCGGGCCGAGCGGGTCCGGGCGATCGCGGACGGCGGGGGCCTCGACTTCCTCGAGGAGACCCGGTCCATCCGCGAGGACGAGGCGTGGCGGGTCGCCGAACCTGCGCCGGGACTGGTCGACCGTCGGGTCGAGATCACCGGACCGACCGACCGGAAGATGACGATCAACGCGCTCAACTCCGGCGCGAAGGTCTGGCTCGCCGACCACGAGGACGCGAACACCCCGCTGTGGGAGAACGTCGTCGGCGGCCAGCTCAACCTGCTCGACGCGATCACGGGCAACATCGACTTCACCAGCCCGGAGGGCAAGGAGTACCACCTCGACGACGGTCCCCAGGCGACGATCGTGGTCCGGCCGCGGGGGTGGCACCTCCCGGAGAAGCACATCCTCGTCGACGGTGAGCCGACGTCGGGGAGCCTGGTCGACTACGCGCTGTACCTCGCCACGTGCGGACAGCTCCAGATCGACCGGGGGCAGGGACCGTACTTCTACCTCCCCAAGATGGAGTCCCACCTCGAGGCCCGGCTCTGGAACGACGCCTTCGTGCTCGGCCAGGACCTCCTCGGCATCCCGCGCGGGACCGTGCGCGCCACCGTGCTGATCGAGACCTACCCGGCGGCGTTCGAGATGGAGGAGATCCTCTACGAGCTCCGCGAGCACTCGGCCGGCCTCAACGCCGGTCGCTGGGACTACATGTTCAGCGTGATCAAGTGCTTCCGCACCCGCGGCGACGACTGGGTGCTGCCGGACCGCAACTCGGTGACGATGACGGTGCCGTTCATGCGCGCCTACACCGAGCTGCTCGTCCGCACCTGCCACAAGCGCGGCGCGCATGCGATCGGCGGCATGGCGGCGTTCATCCCGAGCAAGGACGAGGAGCGCAACGCCTTCGCGTTCACGAAGCTCACCGAGGACAAGACCCGCGAGGCGAACGACGGGTTCGACGGCTCCTGGGTCGCGCACCCCGGCATGGTCGAGGCCTGCCGCGACGCCTTCGACAAGGTGCTCGGCGACAAGCCGAACCAGCGCGACCGGCTCCGCGAGGACGTCGACGTCACCGCCGCCGACCTGCTCGACGTGAAGTCGACGCCGGGCGACGCGACCGAGGACGGCCTGCGCAACAACGTCGCCGTCGGCCTCCGCTACCTCGAGTCCTGGCTGCGCGGAGGTGGTGCCGTCGGCATCTTCGGTCTCATGGAGGACGCCGCCACGGCGGAGATCTCCCGCAGCCAGGTCTGGCAGTGGCTGCACAACGGCGAGGTGCTCGCCGGCGGCCGGAAGGTCACCCACGAGCTGGTCGAGGGGATGATCGAGGAGGAGCTCGCCAAGGCGCGCGAGGAGCTCGGGGAGGACGGCCGGCGCTGGGAGGACGCGCGCGAGCTCTACGCCGAGATGGCGCTGTCCGAGGAGTACGCCGACTTCCTCACGCTCTCCGCCTACGAGCGGATGCCATGACCCTCGATGCCGTCGCCCGGCGCGCTCGCGAGGTCGTCCCGCCCGACGGGGTCATCGACGACCCCGCCCGGCTGCGCACCTACGAGTGCGACGGCCTGGCGCACTACCGCGTCGTCCCCGCGCTGGTCGTGATCCCGGAGGACGCGACCCAGCTGGCCGCCGTACTGCAGGCGTGTGCGCAGCACGGCGTGCCGTTCGTGGCCCGCGGCTCGGGCACCGGCCTCTCCGGCGGTGCGCTGCCGCACGCCGAGGGCGTGCTGGTCGTGACGTCTCGGATGCGCGCGATCATCGAGGTGCGGCCCGAGGACCAGCGCGCGGTGGTCGAGCCGGGCGTGATCAACCTCGACGTGACCCGGGCCGCGGCCCCGCACGGCTACTACTACGCACCCGACCCCAGCAGCCAGCAGATCTGCTCGATCGGCGGCAACGTCGCGGAGAACTCCGGCGGCGCCCACTGCCTCAAGTACGGCTTCACCACCAACCACGTGGTCGGCGCCGACTTCGTGACCGCCGACGGCGACGTCGTGCCCCTCGGCGGGATGGCGCCGGACAGCCCCGGCTACGACCTGCTCGGCGCGGTCGTCGGCTCCGAGGGCACGCTCGGCGTCGTCACCTCGGTGACGGTGCGCCTCACCCGGCTGCCCGAGGAGGTGCGCACCATCCTGGTCGGCTTCCGCTCGACCGACGCGGCCGGCGCCGCGGTCTCCGCGATCATCGCGGCCGGCATCGTGCCGGCCGCGATCGAGATGATGGACGCGCTGGCGATCGAGGCCGCCGAGGAGGCGGTGCACTGCAACTACCCGGACGGCGCGGGCGCGGTCCTGGTCATCGAGCTCGACGGTCCCGCGGCCGAGGTCGCCGCGGAGTACGACGCGGTGGAGCGGCTCTGCGCGGTCAACGGCGCCTTCGACCAGCGGGTCGCCACCGACCCCGTCGACCGGGCGCTGATCTGGAAGGGCCGCAAGTCGGCGTTCGCCGCCGTCGGCCGGATCAGCCCCGACTACATCGTCCAGGACGGCGTGATCCCGAGGACCGCGCTTCCCGAGGTGCTGCGGGCGATGGGCGAGCTCTCGGCCTCGCGTGGCGTGCGCGTCGCCAACGTCTTCCACGCGGGCGACGGCAACCTGCACCCGCTCGTGCTCTTCGACGAGTCGAAGGAGGGCGAGGCGGAGGCGGCCGAAGAGGTCAGCGGCGCGATCCTCGACCTGTGCATCCGGCACGGCGGCTCGATCACCGGCGAGCACGGGGTGGGCATGGACAAGGCGCGGTACATGCCGAGGATGTACGCCGAGGACGACCTCGACACGATGCAGCTGGTGCGGTGCGCGTTCGACCCGGCCGGCATCGCCAACCCGGGCAAGGTCTTCCCGACCCCACGCCTGTGCGGCGAGGTGCCCGGTCGGCACAAGGGCGCCCACCCGGCCCAGCAGGCCGGGCTGGCGGAGATCTTCTGATGACCGAGGTCGCGCACCCGACGTCCACCGCCGAGGTGGCCGACGTGCTGCGCGACGCCGCCGCTCGCGGGCTGACCGTGGTGCCCCGGGGGCGAGGCACCAAGCAGGACTGGGGTCTGCCGGTCGAGGCCGACCTCGTCGTCGACCTCAGCGCGATGGACCGGGTGCTCGACCACCAGTCCGGTGACCTCATCGTCGAGACCGAGGCCGGTGCCCGGCTCGCCGACGTCTCGGCCCACGTGGCGAAGGAGGGCCAGCGGCTCGCGCTCGACGAGACCGTGCCGGGCGCGAGCATCGGCGGCACGTTGGCCACCAACGCGTCCGGGCCGCAGCGGATGATCGCGGGCACCGCGCGCGACCTGCTCATCGGCGTCACGGTCGTCCGGGCCGACGGGGTCGTCGCCAAGGCGGGCGGCCGGGTCGTGAAGAACGTCGCCGGCTACGACCTCGGCAAGCTCGTCGTCGGCTCGTTCGGCACGCTCGCGGTCGTCACCGAGGCGGTGTTCCGCCTCCACCCGGAGCCCGAGGTGCGCCGGTGGGTCAGCACCGTCGCCGAGGACCCGCACGCCCTCGCGCACGCCGTCATCCACTCGCAGGCCGTGCCGTGGGCGGTCGAGGTCGACGGCTCGACCCTGGTCGTGATGGTCGGCGGCCGGCCCGACGGCGTCGAGGCCCGCGTCGAGACCGTGCGATCGCTGGTCGGGGGCTCGGTGTCGGACACCGCTCCGTCCTGGTGGGGCACCTACCCGTGGGAGCCCGGCGAGATCGGGGTCAAGGTGACGTGCGCGCTGTCCGGGCTCCGCGACGTGCTGGCCGCCGCCGGGCCGCGCGTGCGGGGCTCGGCCGGGGTGGGCGTCCTGTACTCCGTCGCCGACTCGCCCGACCACGTCGACCGGCTGCGTGAGGTCGCCGCCCGGCACGGCGGGACCGTCGTCGTGGTCGACGCGCCGGCCGAGGTGAAGCAGGCCGTCGACGTGTGGGGACCCGTGCCCGCGCTCGACCTCATGCGGCGGGTCAAGGACCAGTTCGACCCCGGGCACCGGCTCTCGCCGGGCCGGTTCGTGGGAGGCATCTGATGGCGGACCACCCCTCGAAGGACGAGCTCCTCGACGACTGCGTGCACTGCGGCTTCTGCCTGCCGACCTGCCCGACCTACGTGCTGTGGGGCGAGGAGATGGACAGCCCGCGCGGGCGCATCCAGCTGATGCAGCAGGCCGCCGAGGGCGCGCCGATCACCGACGCGATGGTCAGCCACTGGGACGCCTGCCTGGGCTGCATGGCCTGCGTGACCGCGTGCCCGTCGGGGGTGCAGTACGACCGCCTGATCGAGCAGACCCGGGCCGAGGTCGAGGAGGTGCACCGGCGGCCGGCGCGTGAGCGCGCCCTGCGCGGGCTGATCTTCGCGGTGTTCCCGCACCCGAAGCGGCTCCGCCTGCTGCGCGGGCCGCTGCGGGGCATGCAGAGGGTCGGGCTCGACCGGGCGCTCCGGCGTACCGGGCTGCTCGACCGGGTGGCGCCGTCGCTCGCCGCGATGGAGCGGCTCGCGCCCCGGCTCTCGAAGGCGGAGCCGCTCGCGGAGCGGCTGCCCGCGACCGGCGAGCGCCGGATGGTCGTCGGGATGCTGACCGGCTGCGTGCAGGGCGCGTTCTTCCCCGGCGTCAACGCCGCGACGGCGCGGGTGCTCCAGGCCGAGGGCTGCGACGTCGTCATCCCGGCGGCGCAGGGCTGCTGCGGCGCGCTGTCGGTGCACAACGGCCGGGCGGACGAGGCGCGGGACTACGCGCGCCGCCTGGTGCAGGTCTTCGCCGACACCGGCGTGGAGCGGATCGTCGTCAACGCGGCGGGCTGCGGCTCGTCGATGAAGGAGTACGTCGAGCTGCTCGGCGAGCAGGCGCGCGGCTTCCAGGACATGGTGCGCGACGTCTCCGAGGTCCTCGACGAGCTGGGGCCGGTCGCCGAGCGGCACCCGCTCGAGATGAGCGTGGCCTACCACGACGCCTGCCACCTCGGGCATGCCCAGGGCGTGCGGGTGCAGCCGCGCCGGCTGCTGGAGGGCATCCCCGGGCTCGAGCTGCGCGAGATCGCCGAGGCCGAGCTGTGCTGCGGCTCGGCCGGCGTCTACAACGTGCTCAACCCCGAGCCCGCGCGCGAGCTCGGCGACCGCAAGGCGCGCAACATCGTGGCCACCGGCGCCGACGTGCTCGTCACCGCCAACCCCGGGTGCCTGATGCAGGTCGCGTCCGCGATCGAGAGGTCCGGGCACCCCATGACGCTCGCCCACACCGTCGAGGTCCTCGACGCGTCCATCAGGGGTCGCCAGTTGTAGGCCCCGCCCATCTCGGGAGATGAGTCAGTTGTTCCAGCAGAACCTCGAACCGGTCGGCGACTCGCTGGCCCTCAGCGCGTTGTGCGGCGCCATCCCGCTCGTCACGCTGTTCGTCCTCCTCGGCGGCCTCAAGGTCCGCGCGTGGCTCGCCGGCGTGGTCGCGCTCGTCGTCGCGCTGGCGGTCGCGATCGTGCTCTTCGAGATGCCCGCCGGGCAGGCGCTGCTGGCCGGCACCGAGGGCGCGGCGTTCGGCTTCTTCCCGATCCTGTGGATCGTCATCAACGCCATCTGGGTCTACAACCTGACCGTCGAGACCGGGCACTTCGACGTGCTGCGGCGGTCCTTCGAGAAGGTCAGCGCCGACCAGCGGATCCAGGCGATCATCATCGCGTTCTGCTTCGGCGCGCTGCTCGAGGCGCTGGCCGGGTTCGGTACGCCGGTGGCGATCACCGTGGTCATGCTGATGGCGCTCGGGTTCGAGCCGATCAAGGCCGCCGCGGTCGCGCTGATCGCGAACACCGCGCCGGTCGCCTTCGGTGCCCTCGCCACCCCGATCACCACGCTCGCGACCGTGACCTCGGGGGCCAGCGACGACCCGCGGCTCGACATCGACACCCTCGGCGCGATGGTCGGCCGGCAGACGCCGATCCTGGCGATCGTCGTGCCCCTCATCCTGGTCGCGGTCGTCGACGGGTCGCGCGGGCTGCGCCGCACCTGGCTGCCCGCGCTGGTCTGCGGCATCGCCTTCGGCGCCGCGCAGTTCGCGGCCGCCAACTACATCTCGGTCCCGCTCGCCGACATCGTCGCGGCGCTCGTGGCCGCCGCGTCCGTGGTCCTGATACTCCAGGTCTGGAAGCCGACCGACGAGCTGCGCTCGCAGCCACGGTCGGAGCCGCGGTCGGGCGAGTCGCCGTCCGGAGGCGGCGGCGTCGCCGTCTCGGCGCCACCCAGGGCCGACACCCGCACCGAGGTGGTCAAGGCCTACGCGCCGTACGCCGTGATCATCGCGATCTTCTCGATCACCAACATCACCGCGGTGAAGGAGGCGCTGGCCGAGGAGCCGTGGACCTACCTGTTCGAGTGGCCCGGCCTCGACGTGCTCAACCCGGCGGGGGAGCCGGTCGCGACCACGACGTTCACGCTGAACTGGCTGCCCGCCGCCGGCACGCTGATGATCCTCGCCGGCATCGTCACCGCCGCGATCCTGCGCGTCTCGCCGGGCGCCGCGGTGCGGGCCTACGGCCGGACGTACGTCGAGCTGCGCTCCGCGATCGTCACGGTCATGGCGGTGCTGGCGCTGGCCTACGTGATGAACCTGTCCGGCCAGACCTCCTCGCTCGCGGCCTGGCTGGCCGGTGCGGGCGGCGCGTTCGCGCTCCTCTCGCCGATCCTCGGCTGGCTCGGCGTCGCGGTCACCGGGTCGGACACCTCGTCCAACGCTCTCTTCGGCGCCCTCCAGGTGCAGACCGCCGCGCAGGCCGGCCTCGACCCCGTCCTCATGGCCGCCGCGAACTCCTCCGGCGGCGTGCTCGGCAAGATGGTCAGCCCCCAGAACCTCGCCATCGCGGCCGCCGCCGTCGGCATGGCCGGTCGCGAGGGCGACATCTTCCGCAAGGTGCTGCTCTGGAGCCTGGTGCTGCTCGTCTTCATGTGCGCCCTCGTCGGGCTGCAGTCCACGCCGGTGCTGGACTGGATGGTGCCGCAGTAGGCCTGCTGCGGAGGACGCATCGCCCATCTGGGGGATATCTGGCCGAAGACGGCGGACGTCGCGGTCCCGGTGGTGTGCTGGAGGGCACGAACCGTCCAGGACCTGGGGTCACGTCATGATGCTCTCTCTCGGGAAGTGGGTGGCGCGAGTCGCAGCGCTCGCCGTCGCCGGTTGCCTCGTCGCCGTCCAGCCCGCAGGCGGGTCTGCTGCCATGTCGCCGGCTGAGCCGGACGTCCCCCCGGTCCTCGCAGGTGACACGTGGCTGCAGCACCACCGCGACGACCTGATGCCGTACTGGCTGGTGCCGGAGGCACTGGGTGAGCCGCTCGGCAACTTCCCGTCGTGGCGCGGCTCCGAGGGCGAGCTGCTGCCGGAGCTGCCGAACCGTGGCGCGTCGACGCTCGGCCGGGGTGTCTACGGCTACGCGCTGGCCTTCCACCTCACGGGCGACCCGGTGTACCTGGCCTACGCCCGCGCGGGGCTGGACTGGATCGAGGCGAAGCTGGCGGACCCCGTCCACGGGGGCTACTTCGCCGAGCTCGACGCCAGTGGTCAGCCGGTCAATCCCACGGCGAACAAGGACGTCTTCGACCTGGCGTCGGTCGGGCTGGGGTACGCCATGTACTTCAACGTCACCCGCGACCCGGAGGTCGAGGCGAAGCTGCTGGCCATCCGGGATCTGGTCTTCGGCCCGTACTACGACGCTGCGAACAACCGGCTGAAGGACTCACTGACCTACGACCTCGGCACCGAGGTCGACACGGGCAGCAACGGCGGCGACATCACGAACTACCTCGTCCCCGGCACAGCGTTCCTGCTGCCGGCGGTGGGGCTGCTGAGCGACCCGGCTCGCAACGACCAGTTCCGCACCGACCTGCGCAACGTCACCCAGGCCCTCATCGACCGGCACAAGAACTCCGCGGCGACGAACGAGGCGGACCGGTGGATGTTCTGGGGTCGTACGGCGCGCTTCGGCAACTTCAACGCCCTGCAGACCGACTTCGGCCACACCATCAAGAGCTACGCGATGATCCACAACGCCGATCAGCTCTTCCCGGACCGGCCGTGGTCCGGCCTCGCCGCCGACCGGGCGCGGGTGATGGACCTCGCCTGGGACGACGCGGCCGGGCGCTGGAACGCCCGCCCGAGGAGCTTCGCCGCGGGCGACGTGGAACCGGACAGCGCCTGGTGGGTCCACGACGAGGCCGACCAGCTGCTGGCGGCGCTCGACCTGGTCGACGGGTTCGCCAACACCGCTCGTCTGGCCCGCAGCACGGACTTCTTCCTCACCAGCTACGTCGACCGGGCGTCGCCGGTCCGGGAGACCTTCACCCGGATCTCGCGCAACCCCGCGGACACGCAGCTGCGCAAGTCGGCCTTCGGCAAGAACATGCTCCACAACATGGAGCACGCCCTCATCCTCTACCTCCACGGCCGGACGATGGAGGAGCGGCCGGCGCTCCTCTACTACGCGCTCCCACGGAGCACGTCCTTGGTCGCCGAGACCCGGCCGTACTGGTTCGACGCCACCGGACAGGAACGCACCGACCTCGGGCCCCTCGCCGGCCTGCCCGGGCACGACCTGGTGACGGTGGACTTCACCGGCATCGGTCAGGTGCCCCCGCCAGCCACCCCGCCGCCGGCGGACGAGACGCCGCCCACCACGGACGTCGAGCTCGTGCCCGCCCCGAACCACGCGCGCTGGCACCGCGGCGACGTCACCGTGCGCTTCACCGCCGTCGACGACCTCGTCGGCGTCAAGGAGATCCGGGTACAGATCCGGCCGGCCAAGGGCAACCTTCCGGGCACGGCCTTCGTGCGTCCGGGCGACCATGCCTCGACGACCCTGACGGAGGAGGGGCGCTACGTCATCACCTATGCCGCCCGCGACCTGCTCGGGAACGCCGAGGAGGAGCACACCGTGAAGGTGCGGATCGACCGGACCGGCCCGGTCCTGGCCGGCCTCCCCGAGCCCGGCTGCCGGATCTGGCCGCCGAACCACCGGTTCGTGGCGATCGCGAACGTGACGGCCTCCGATGCCCGCTCGGGCCTTGCCGACCTGGACGTCGCGGTGTCCTCGACGAGCGGTGGTCCGTCGGACGTCCGGGTCCACGGTGGCCGGGTGTGGGTGCGCGCCGAGCTCGGCAAGCGCGGACATGAGCGCACGTACACGGTGACCGCCACCGCGGTGGACCGGGCGGGCAACATGACTGCTGCATCGGGAGACTGCGTCGTGAGTCGGCCCGGCCGCAGCTGAGGTGGTGCTACGCCGACGTAGGCGCCGGAACCGACGGCGGCCGCGGCCCGTCCCACCGGTGTGCTGATCGATCTCACCGTCGTGCTCGCAGGGGTGCTGCTCCCGCCGGTCCCCATGCCGGAGATGACGCCACTGGAGCCGCCACCGGTGCCGATCCCACTGGTCGCGCCGGCCGTCCCGGGGCCGGTGCCGATGCCCGAGCTGGAGCGGCCGGCAGCGGGGCGCCCGACCGGCTCCGCCGGCGCTGACCCTCACCTACCGATCTTCAGGTAAGCGCCGGGCGCCAGTGGCCAGTGCCCGACACGCTCGCTCTACCGTCGGTCGATGGCGAAGGCTCATCGCCCTGCCGGGCTCGTCGTCCTGGTGGTGCTGTCGCTCCTGCTCCTCTCCGGCGGACCTGTCGGGCGGGCGACTCCCGCCGCGCCCGGCGGCGAGGACCGACAGCGGCGTCCGAACATCGTGGTCGTCATCGCCGACGACATGCGAGTCGGCGACCTGCGTTTCGCGCCCCGCATCAGGGCGCTGGTCGGGAGGCACGGCCTGACCTTTCGGAACTCGTTCTCTTCCTACCCCTTGTGCTGTCCGGCTCGGGCCTCGCTCCTGACGGGCACCTACGCGCACAACCACCGGGTCTGGTGGCACGGCGCTCCCTTCGGCTACGCCGCCTTCGACGACCGGCGGACCATCGCCACCTCCCTCACCGCGGTGGGATACCGGACGGGGTTGATCGGCAAGTACCTCAACGGGTACGGGCCGATGCGGTCGCGGGTCACGGGCCGGCCGTCGTCGCGCTACGTGCCGCGCGGGTGGTCGGACTGGCGTGCCTCGCTCGACGAGGGTGTCCCCGGCGTTCATGGGGGGACGGGTCACTACTTCGACATGCCGTTCAACGTGAACGGGCGTGTCGACAACTCCCATCGGGGCCAGTACTCGACCACGGTGATCGGGAACATGGCGGTGGCAATGGCGGGCCGGTTCGCGCGGGAGTCCCGGCCGTTCTTCATGTACGTCAACTACTTCGCACCGCACTTCGGAGCGCCGTGGGAGGCAGGCGACCCGCCAGCCTTCGTGGCCGATCGGACCGGGGTGCGCCGGGACTTCCGGACCCCCGCCCGGCCGCGGTGGGTGCAGGGGCGCTTCGACCGAGTCATCACCCACAGCGCCGGACTGCCGCGCGATGGCGGGCCGGCCGAGCGCGACGTGTCCGACAAACCGCGATGGATCCGGGAGATCCCCGAGGTGAGTGCTCGCGAGCGCGCCTGGATGCGCGACACGACCCGGCAGCGCGCCGAGGCCGTCTACGTCATGGACCGCCAGGTCGCGCGGTTGATCGGTCGTCTCAAGGACACGGGCGCGTGGGGCGACACGGTGTTCATCTTCACCTCGGACAACGGCTACTACCTCGGGGAGCATCGCCATCGTGCCGGGAAGGTCTTCGCGCACGAGCCATCTCTGCGGGTCCCGTTCCTCGTGACGGGGCCGGGCATGCGCAGCGGCGGAAACCGTTATGACCCCATCAGCTCGATCGACGTCACGGCGACGATCCTCGATCTCGCGCGGGCCGCGCCGCCCCGGCGCCCCGACGGCATGAGCCGGGTCCCGACGATGCTGGAGGGTGATCAGGGGTGGAGCACCGCGGTGGTGACCGAGTCCGCCCTGCCGGGTGGGCGCCGGCCGGTGCCGCTGTTCAACGATCGTCGCACCGCGATTGGACTGCGGACCGCGCGCTACTCCTACACCGTGAACCGCGCCGGTCTCGACGAGCTCTACGACCTCGCCGTCGACCCGCTCCAGAACCACAACAAGATCGAGGCCCCGTCCTACCGTCCTGCCCGGAGACTGCTGCACGACGTCTGGGTCCAGCTGCGCAACTGCCGCGGCCGCGAGTGCCGAGCCGCACTGCCGGAGGACCTGAGCGCCAGCGCGGCGCAGGCGCGTGCGCTCACGCGCCGGTACTGGCGTGCCGTCGATGCTGAGTACGGCTGGCGCTGAGTGCGTCGTCAGGTGCCGCGGAGGGCGACACCGTCGATGCGCACGGGGGCCGCTAGTGTCCTGAGTCAGTAATTCGCGTGCAGTAC